>NZ_BMGB01000001.1:1670881-1970881 GCF_014639655.1 Conyzicola nivalis | reverse complement strand
CATCAGCAACGACAACCTGCGCAAGGGCGCGGCGCTCAACGCCGTGCAGATCGCAGAGCTGGTGGCGGCGAAGCTCGTCTCGGCGTAGCCCTGCGCGCGTCTGCGCCCATTCGAGTCACCGGCGTGCGCGCGCCGTCACGCAGATGACCCGAAACCGCGCAGATACAACGCGTCTCGACCAAACCCATCGCCCCAGGGTGTCGAATAGACGGCATGAGCACCCGCGTGAGACTGATCATCGCGGCAGCGCTCTGCCTCGTCCTAGCGATCGGAGTCGTCGTGGCCCTCACCTCCAAGCCCGCGGATGACACGGCCACCGGCACCGGCACGCGCGTCGCGTTCTACGGCGACTCGTACACCCTCGGCACCGGGGCGTCGAGCGCCGACAAGCGCTGGTCGACAATCGTCAGCCGCGAGCGCAACTGGAACGAGTTCAATCCGAGCGTCAACGGCCTGGGTTTCGTCACCAACCGCGTCGATGAGAACGACCTGCCCAGCCAGATCATCGACCGGAATCCCGAGATCGTGTTCGTCACGATGGGGCTGAACGACAACTTCTCGTACGACGCGCTGTCCGAGGTCATCCGCGAGCAGATCACGGAGGATCTCGACCGCCTGAAGGCCGCCCTTCCCGACGCCCGCTTCGTCGTCGTCGAACCGTTCTGGTACACCGACGAGCGCCCGGCCTCGGTCGACGTGATCGGCGGCTGGGTCGAGGACGCCGCCCGGTCGATCGGCGCCGACTACGTCCCCGGCGCATCGCACTGGATCGAGGGCCACCCCGAGTGGATGGCCGCCGACGGCCTGCACCCGAACGACGAGGGCTACGCGGCGATCGCCGAGCGGATGGACGCCGAGCTCACGAAGCTGGGCCTCTAGACCGCAGCGCGCTCACCGTGAGCTGAACCGCGGCGATCAGCAGCAGCACCGCGAACAGAATGCCCGACAGCCGCGGCGGCATCACGAGCGCCAAGGCGACGCCGGGCACCGACCCGACCGTCGCCGCGATTCCGACCGCCAGCCCCGCCCGCACGTCGACGACGCGGGCGCGTGCGTTCGACGCGGTGCCGACGACCGCCGTCGGCAGCATCACGAGCAGCGAGGTCCCCTTGGCGACGAGGTCGCTCGCGCCGAAGACGGCGACGAGGGCCGGAACCGCGATCACCCCGCCTCCGATGCCGAAGAGACCGGATGCCACGCCCATCACCAGTCCGAGCGCGATGTAGCCGAGCGCCACCCACACCGTGAGTTCGACGCTCTCGCCCCGCTCCGGCGCGACGAGCAGCATGCGTGCGGCGACCGCCACGATGAGCGCGATGAACAGCCAGCGCAACCAGGTAAGCGAGATGCGTCGGAGCAGCCGGGTGCCGACGAGCGTTCCCGCGACAGCTCCCACCGCGATGAGGCCGGCGGCGGCGAGGTCGATTTCGCCGTTCGCCAGGTAGGCGATCGAGCCGACGAGCGCGGCGGGGATGATCGCGACGAGCGAGGTGGCCGCCGCAGCGCGCTGGTCGAGACCGGCTATCGCGATCAGCATCGGCACCATGATGATCCCGCCGCCGATGCCGAACGCCCCCGACAGCACGCCGCCGACCAGCCCGATGAGCACGAGGGCGGTCCAGTACCGAAGTGGGTTGTTCACAACTGACAGTGAACCACGGCTAATCGAGGCATATTCGATGCACGCCCACAAGGCAGGCCGTTGCCCTGTGGGCGCGAGGGACGCGGGCCGTAAGCTGGGCTGGTGAGTTCACCAGATTCCCCCGTCGATGTCGCCCTCATTGGCGGCGGCATCATGAGTGCCACTCTCGGCACGATGCTCAAGCAACTTCAGCCCGACTGGTCGATCCAGGTTCTCGAGAAGCTCGGCGACGCCGCCGAGGAGAGCTCGAACCCCTGGAACAACGCCGGCACCGGCCACTCCGCTCTCTGCGAGCTGAACTACACGCCGCAGAAGCCCGACGGGTCGATCGAGATCTCCGGCGCGGTGAAGGTGAACGAGCAGTTCCAGGTGTCGCGCCAGTTCTGGTCGCACCTCGTGGAGAACGGCGACCTGCCCGAGCCGTCGAGTTTCATCAACCCGACGCCGCACATGAGCTTCGTCTGGGGCGAGGGCAACGTCGAATACCTGCGCAAGCGGTTCGACGCCCTCAAAGACCACCCGTTGTTCGAGGGACTCGAGTACAGCGAAGATGCGAGCGTCATCCGCGGCTGGGCCCCCGTGCTCATCCCGGGGCGCGCCAAGTCGCAGCCGATCGCCGCGACCCGCATCGCCGCGGGCACCGACGTCAACTTCGGCGCGCTCGCCGGCAGCCTCATGAAATACATGGAGGACAACGGCGCGCAGATCACCTACGACGCCCGCGTCACCAACATCAAACGCCAGAAGGACGGACTCTGGCGCATCAGCTGCCGACGCGAGATCGGCCTCGCGCCGTTCGACATCTACGCGCGGTTCGTCTTCGTCGGCGCGGGCGGCAACGCCCTCAACCTGTTGCAGAAGAGCGGTATCCCCGAGATCCGCGGCTACGGAGGATTCCCGGTCAGCGGCGAGTTCCTGCGCAGCGACAACCCCGAGCTCGTGGCCAGGCACCAGGCGAAGGTCTACGGCATGGCCGCCGTGGGCGCCCCGCCGATGTCGGTCCCGCACCTCGACACCCGCGTCATCGACGGCAGCACGAGCCTGATGTTCGGGCCGTACGCGGGTTTCAGCCCCAAGTTCCTCAAGTCCGGTTCGGTGTTCGACCTGTTCAAGTCGATCCGCCCGCACAACCTCGTTCCCATGATCGCCGCCGGAACCGGCAACCTCAGCCTCGTGAAGTACCTCGTCGGCCAGCTCGCCGCGAAGAAGAGCACCAAGTTCGCCGAGCTGCAGCAGTTCTTCCCGAAGGGCGAAGAGAAGGACTGGTACCGCATCACCGCGGGCCAGCGCGTACAGGTGATCAAAAAAGACGCGAAGAAGGGCGGCGTGCTGCAGTTCGGCACCGAGGTCGTGGCCGCCGCGGACGGCAGTATCGCCGGGCTGCTCGGAGCCTCGCCCGGAGCGTCGACCGCCGCGCCGATCATGCTCGGACTCATCGAGACCTGCTTCCCCGACCGCATCGAGGCGTGGAGGCCGAAACTCATCGCGATGGTCCCCAGTTTCGGAAAAAAGCTTTCGGATGACCCGGCTCTCGCCGACTCGATCATGACGAGAACGGCGCAGATACTGCGGATTCCGCGCTAGCCGCAACCCCGAACCTGCGAGACCGCCCGAACTGGGGTGCGACGTGTGTCGTTAAACGCATTAGCGTCGTGACAATCACCGAGCAGAGGGGAAGCTGAGATGTCTCTCGGGCTACCGGGTCATCTCGCACCCCATAGCGAGAGCCGCGCGTTCGCGCGCGCCGCTCACGTGATCTCGTTCGTGGTCCTCGTGGCCGCACTGCTCATCGTGATCGCCCTGCAGAGCAGGTGGCCCGAATCCACGCTCTGGCCGGCGGCGGTCTCGCTGCTGGTGTTCCTCGTCGTGCTCTGGCTGCTCGAGCGTTACCGCACCACGCTGTTCTCCGTGCTCTACCTGATCGTCGGAACGGTCAGCGTCTACTCGCTCGTCTATACGGGGACGCTCCAGTTCCCCGACGTGATCGCCACCGACAACTTCGTGTTCACGCTCGCGAAGATCGCTCTCACCGTCGTGGGGGGCGCGGGTATCGGTGTGCTCAAGGCCACCGCCTGGTGCGTCGCCGGCTACCTCCTGGGCGAGGGGGTCACGATCGTCGCCGCACTGCAGACCGGTGCCGCTATCGTCCCCGACATCACCGCGCTCGGCGTCGTCGGCGTCGTGTCGATCATGTTCACGGTCGTCGGGCTGAGCCGCCAACGCGTGTACCTGGCCCAGCCGAGCCTGCAGCGCGCCGCGCGTGACGAGCAGCTCTCCGACATCCGCCACCGCATCGAGGTGCGCGCCGCCGCCATGCTGCACGACACGATCCTCAACCACCTCGCCGCCGTCGCGGTGTCGCCCGACGGGGCGCTGCGCAGCAACCTGCGCGGCCGTATCGAGCGCGATCTCCAGGTTCTCGTCGGCGAGGAGTGGCTCGTGACGCCCGCGGAGGGCGACGGCGAGTGGGCGGACGACCGTTCCGGCTGGTTCGCGAGCCGCCTGTACCGGTCGATCGACGAGGCGCGCGACCTCGGCCTCGAGGTCGTACTGAGCGGTGACCCCAACGCCATCCAGCGCCTGGACGCCCAACGGCAGCTGGCCGTCGGGCTCGCCGTCAAGCAGTGCCTGGTCAACGTGATCAAGCACGCGGACACCGACCGCGCCGAGGTCGTGGTCTACGGCTCGGAGGCCGAGGTCTCCGTGATGATCATCGACGCCGGCAAGGGCTTCTCCGAACGCGAGACCAGCCTCGACCGGCTGGGCCTTCGCCAGTCGGTGCGCCGTCGCATCGAAACGGTGGACGGCACGGTGCAGGTCTGGTCGACACCCGGCACCGGTACATCCATTCTTCTTCGTCTTCCGGCGGTCGACAGGGTCGAACCGGAGGTCGCGCCGTGAGTGCGCAGGAGCGCGCGGTGCAGCAGCGTGATCCGCTCGCGGCGCTCGTCGGCCGACCCACCAGCTACCTCGCCGGCCTGCTGCTGCCCGTGTACGCGGGGATCATGACCTGGCTGAACCGCGACAGCATCGTCAGCGCGACCTTCGCCATAGCGGCCCTGCTGTTCGTCGCCGTCGCAAGCCTCGCCCTGGTGCTGAGGTCGAGCCCGCTGCGGGCACCGCTCACCGCGCGCACGCACGCGCTGGTCGTCGGCTCCGCGTTGGCCGCGATGATCGCGAGCGACCTCTCGATGTGGGGCTCCGACCCCTACCTGCGCGACAACTGGGGCGCGCCGGCTGTCGGGCTGTTCATCGTGGCGCTCGCCCCCTACCGGCCGGCGAGGGAACTCATGGTTTCCGGACTGGGGTCGGCGTTCATCGCGGCGTTCGTCGCCCTCGTGCGGCCCGACTCGTTCGTGGTCGACGCGCCAGTCGGGGTCTTCGTCGTCGTGGCGGCGACGCCGATTCTCGCCATGTCGCTCGGTGCCGCGGCGTTCGTCGACGTGCTCGTGCGCAGTCTCGACCGCTGGCGGGTGCGCGCCGACCGCGTCTCGACCGCCATGTCGGGTGCGCGCGGCGACTCCATCGCCCGGTCGGTGCAGCAGGACAGCGTGACGGTGCTCAACCAGGAGGTCGTCCCGTTCTTCACCGCGCTGCTCGAGGGCGCGGTCGTCGACGAGGAAACCCGTCAGCGCGCCAGAGCGATCTCGAACGAGGTGCGCGCGCTCATGGTGGCCGACGTCGATAGGACCTGGCTGGAGAGCGTGGTCGAGCAGGCCGGCCACCGCGGACACACGGCGTCAGCGGCCGCGGGCGCCGTCGTGACCGACGAACAGCGGCTGGCCGAGCACATGTCCACCGACGAGCGCACAGCGCTGCGAGCGTTCATCGTGGCGCTGCACGACGAGCAGTCTCTGGGCGATTCAGGGGCCGAGATCGCGATCACCCCCGCCGGTGCGCGGTGCGACGTGGTGCTGCGGGCGCGGCTGGATTCCGAGCTGAACGTGGTGAAGGGGCCGCTCGCGCCGTTCCTCGCCGTCGTGCGCGTGATGTTCGGCGACCTGCAGGTCGAGCACGAGCACCCCGAGCTGACACTAAGGTTTTCATATGAACAGCGTTGAGGGCAGGCAGGCCGGCGGCCCCTCGGGCGCGGGCAACGTGCCCGATCCGACGCGCGTGCGGCTGGCCATCCTCGACGACCACGAGGTACTGCTCGACAGCCTCAGCAGTTGGATCTACGCGAACGCCCCCGACTTCGACCTCGTGTTGAGCGCGAGCACCTGGCTCGAGCTCGTGCACAGCGACAACTTCCCCACCGACCTGGTCTTCCTCGACTTCCAGCTGAAGGAGCCGGTCTCGATCGAGGCCAGGGTGCGCACCTGCCGCGCCGCCGGGGCCAAGGTGATCGTGCTCACCAGCCTCGACAGCCGCGAGTCGCGCGACCGGGCGCTCGCCGCGGGTGCCGCGGGCTTCCTCTCCAAGACGCTGCCGATGCGCGAGGTGATGGACGCCGCCCGCGCCATCATGGGCGTGCGGCCCAACACCGTGGTGCAGCGCGACTGGCGTCCGCTCCCGGTCGGCGCCACGAGCCAGTCGCGACCGAAGCTCAGCGCGGGGGAGATCGAGGCGTTCCGCCTCTACGTCTCGGGCTACAGCACCGTCGAGGTGGCGAGCAAGATGAACGTGCAGTACGAGACGGCGAAGACCTACCTGCGCCGGGTTCGCGAGAAGTACGCCAAGGCAAACCGCCCGGCGAGCAAGAAGGCGGAGCTCATCCGACGCGCCGCAGAAGACGGATACCTGCTTTAACAATGTCGAAACTCTATTTTCGCTACGGTGCGATGAACAGCGGCAAGAGCACCGCTCTCCTCCAGGCCGCGTTCAACTACGAGGAGCGTGACCAGCAGGTTCTGTTGGCCAAGCCGCGCATCGACACCAAGGGCGACAACGCCATCGTCTCCCGGCTCGGGGTCACCCGCGCCGTCGACTTCACCGTCGGTCCCGACGAAGACATCTACGTCGCCTTCGCGGGCGAGCGAGCCCGAGTACGCAAGCAGACCGGAAAAGACGTCAGCTGCCTGCTGGTCGACGAGGCGCAGTTCTTCTCCGAGACTCAGGTCGACGACCTGCTGCGCATCGCGATCATCGAGGGCGTACCCGTGCTGGCCTACGGCATCCGCACCGACTTCCAGACGGTCGCGTTCCCGGGCAGCCGCCGCCTGCTCGAAATCGCTCACTCGATCGAGGAGCTCAAGACGATCTGCCGCTGCGGACGCAAGGCGGTATTCAACGCGCGCACGGTCGACGGGCAGTTCATTTTCGACGGCGAACAGGTCGCGATCGATCTGGTTCAGGATGTC
Source organism: Conyzicola nivalis (assembly GCF_014639655.1). Classification (NCBI taxonomy): domain Bacteria; kingdom Bacillati; phylum Actinomycetota; class Actinomycetes; order Micrococcales; family Microbacteriaceae; genus Conyzicola; species Conyzicola nivalis. Next base: position 1,963,939 of record NZ_BMGB01000001.1, on the reverse strand, counting down.
TCGTACCAGTCGCTCTGCGGAAAGTGCTACCTCGAAGAGAGCGACGGTGTGCTCAACAACGGGCGCCGTGAGCGCGTCGACGTCGCCTACGAGGCCGAGCCGGACCCGGACTTCGCCTAGACGTTAAACACAGAACGCCCTCTCTTGCGAGAGGGCGTTCTGTGTTTGTGTCGGGGTAGCGGGATTCGAACCCACGACCTCTTCGTCCCGAACGAAGCGCGCTACCAAGCTGCGCCACACCCCGATCTTTCCCGTCGCTAGCGACGTGAACCTATCAAGAATAGCTGAAATCTGACGCGGTTAATGTCACTACGACCGCTTCGGGTCGACAGGCGAAGCGGAACGGGGCGTAGATCGACGTTCCGATGCCCGCGGATACGTTGAGATACGCGGCACGACGGGCGTTGTGCCAGACGCTGAGACCCTGGGCCTGATCGCGAGGAATATCGCAATTGGTCACGAGGGCGGGCAGTCCGGGCAGGCGCACCTGTCCACCGTGCGTGTGTCCGGCGAAGATCACGTTCGCGCCGTTGTTCACGAACGAGTTCAGCACGCGCTGGTACGGAGCGTGCGTGACGCCGATCGAGACCGACTCCTGCCCGCCCAGACCGGGGGGCCATTCGACGTTCTCGCGCATGTCTTCGATGACACCGGGGAGGGTGCCGAGCTTGTCCCAGCCGCGGTGCGCGTCGTTGACGCCGAAGAACTCGAGCCGGGAGCCCTTGATCGTCATCGCCCTGGCCGTGTTGTTCAGGCTCAGCCAACCGAGGTCGTTCTCGAAGTAGCGTTCCATGCGCGGGGTGTCGAGCACGACCGAGGTCTTCGGGTGCTTGCTCGGCCCGGTGAAGTACCGCATCGGGTTCTTGAAGCTCGGACCCACGTAGTCGTTCGACCCGTTGACGAACACACCGGGCGCGGAGGAGAACGGCGCGAGCGTGTATTCGAGCGCGTCGTAGGCGTCCTCGTGCCCCAGGTTGTCGCCCGTGTTGATCACGAGGTCGGGCTCGTAGTCGGCGAGGGAACGCACCCACTCCTGCTTCTCTTCCTGCCAGGGTGCCAGGTGCAGATCGGCGAGATGGAGCACCGTCAGCGGACGGGCCCCCGGCTCGAGGATGGGCAAGACCTCGTGGCGGACCAGATAGCGATTGCGTTCGACGAGGCTGCCCCACGCGACGGCGCCGACGCCGACGGCGGCCGCCGCGCCGAGCGCGGTGGCCGCCGTCTTGGCCGCGGGGTGCGTCAGCACCCGACGCCGAGCGAGATCGGGTCGGTTAGCCGGGTGACGGCCCCGGGCGTCGGATTGCTGGAGACGACCTTCTTCAGATACTGCGCGTCCGCCGGCGCGAGCTTCACGCAGGTCTGCGTGACGTTGGTGTACCCCGCGGAGGCGAGCGTCGCCACCGCGTCGACGGCGAGCGGCGCCGACGAGACGACGTCGGGCAGTCCCTTGAGTGCCCCGTTGCTCGTGAAGATCGACACGGACTGGCCGCGCGCCATGATCGTGCCGGCCGCCGGGTCGGTCGCCGCTACGGCGCCGGCCGGCAGGTCGGAGTCGATCTGGCCGGCGTCGACGTAGGTGAGCTTGTTGCTCGAGAGCAGAGCCTGCGCGTTCGCCGCCGTTCCGCCGACGAAGTCGGGGAGCGTGACGCTCGCGCCCTTCACGAGGCGGTCTACCGGGGTGTCGAACGTCGTGCCGGGGTAGAGCTTGTCGGCCGCCTGGTTGATCGGCTTCGATATCGTGTGACGGTTGTTGATGCCGCCGGGGTAGCGCGAGATCGGATAGTCACCCACGATGTTGCCGAACCACACGGCGGTGGTGAGGGCGCTGGTCGAGCTCATCAGCCAGGTCTGGTTCGACGAGTCGGTGGTCCCGGTCTTACCGAAGATCGGCGTGCCGTCCTGCGGGTTTCCGGCGTAGCCCTTCATCGCGTTCTGCAGGGCGAAGACGGTGGTGGCGGCGACCTCGGGGTCGATCGCCTGCTTGCAGTCCTGTGCCTGACCGGGAAGCTGGTTGCCATCGGCGTCGGTGACGCCGTCGACCGCGATCGGCTTGCAGTAGATGCCGTGGTTGGCGATGCCGGCGTAGGCGGCGGCCATGGTCAGCGGCGAGATCGTGTTCGTGCCGAGGATTCCCGAGGGGTTCGACTCGAGCTTGTCCTCGCGCTTGTCAGTGTCGGGGTTGTCGATCGTGATGGCCGGATGCACGCCCAGGGACTCGGCGATCTGCTTCGTCTTGCACTGGTCGAGCTCGAGACCCATAGAGGCGTAGGCGCCGTTGATGGATGCTGCGGTCGCCGCCATCACCGTTCGGTTGCCCTTCTCGCCGGCCGAGTTCTTGAAGGTCCAGGTTCCGCCGAAGGGTCCGTCGTTCGTGCCGTCTTCGCCCACCGTGCAGGTGTTGGTGAAGGCGGACTGCTGCAGCGTGCGCGCGTTGCCGTCGACGACCTCGTTCAGGCCGCGGCCGCTGTCGAGCCAGTTGAGCAGGGTGAAGACCTTGTAGGTCGAGCCCACCTGGAACCCGCTGGACCCGCCGTACTCACGGTCGGTGCTGTAGTTGATCGATGTCTTCGTCGGATCGGCCTTCGCCGCCTCGGAGTTGTCGTAGGTCTTGTTCTGGGCCATCGTGATGATCCGGCCGGTTCCCACCTGCACCGAGGTCGCGGCGGCGCCGAGCTGGAGACGTGTCTCGTTGGCCGGGGCCTTCGCCGCGAGCGTGTCCTGCACCGTCGACTGCAGGCGCAGGTCGAGGCTCGTGAAGATCTTGTAGCCGCCGGTGGTCCACGCTGCCTTACGAGCCTCCGGGGTGGAACCGAGCGCCTCGAGCTCGGGAATGAGCTTGGTCACGTAGTCGCAGAAGTAGGTGGCGTACGGATACGCGGCGATACAGCCGTTCGTGTACGGCGTGTGCACCACGGTCGTGTCGTCGATCGGGGAGGCGAGTGCCTCGTCGAGCTGGGCCTGATCGATCATTCCCTCCACGAGCATGTTGCGGAGGATCACGTCGCGTCGGTCTTTGTTGTTCTGGTAGTTCTCGGCGCTGTCGAGACCTCGGGCGCCCGGCTCCTGCACGATGGCGATGAGGCTGGCGGCCTGCGCGAGGGTGACGTCGGCGGCGGAGACGCCGTAGTAGCGTTGCGCGGCCGACTGGATGCCGTAGTTGTTACCGCCGAAGCCGGCGATATTCAGATAGGCGAGCAGGATCTCGTCTTTCGAGTACTTCTTCTCGAGGCCGATCGCGAGTTTCATCTCCTTGATCTTGCGATCGAAGGTTCCCGCCTGCGCCTCGGCGACGCCCTTGTCACGGTCTTCCTCCGTCGGGAGAAGAAGGGCCTCTTGGATGTAGATGTTCTTCACGAGCTGCATCGACAGGGTGGACGCACCGCTGGTGTCTCCGCCCGAGACGTTGCCCACCGCCGCGCGGATGACGCCCTGGAGGTCCACTCCGCCGTGCTCGTAAAAGCGACGGTCCTCACCGGCGACCGTGGCATCCTTCAGGAACTGCGAGACGCCGTCCCACTCCACTTCCTGACGGTTCTGGCTGTAGACCTGTGCGACCGGCGTGTAGATGCGGGTGCCGTCGGGGTTCACACCGTTCACCGCGAAGATCTCGTTGCGCTGCGGCTGCTTGCCGATCTCGATGAACTCGGGAAGGCTGTCGAAGATACCGATGCCGTTGGAAGCGGTGACGCCGGTGACAGCGAGAGCCGGGGTGACCATCACGGTCACGAGAACACCGGCTATCACGCTGAAGCCGAACATTCCTAAGACGCCGCTGAGCACGCCTTTAGGTCGGGAGTTTTGGGCAGACATAGAATGCATGCTACGCGACGTACCCGCGTACCTACCTGAGCGGAAGCACACAAATGACGACGTGGGAGTACCTCACAACGCCTCTGATGATCCACAATACCGCCGCGATCCTCAACAACTGGGGATCGGAGGGCTGGGAACTCGTACAGATCGTCACCGGTCCGGAAGGCGGCCTCGTGGCCTACCTCAAGCGCGAGAAGAAGGACGACAACTAATGAGCACGATCGACGAACGCCTCGCCGAACTCGGCATCACCCTCCCGAACGTCGTGCCGCCCGTGGCCGTGTACGTTCCCGCCGTCATCTCCGGCAACCTCGTCTACACCTCGGGCCAGCTGCCCATGGTCGAGGGCGTACTGCCCGCCACCGGCAAGCTCGGTGCCGACGTCTCCGACGAGCAGGGCAAGCAGCTCGCCCGCCAGTGCGCGCTCAACGGCCTCGCGGCCGTCGCCAGCGTCATCGGTTCCCTCGACCGCGTCACGCGGATCGTCAAGGTCGTCGGCTTCGTGTCGTCCGACCCGGGCTACACCGGTCAGCCCGGAGTCATCAACGGTGCATCCGAGGTTCTCGGTGAGATCTTCGGCGAAGCCGGCGTGCACGCGCGCAGCGCCGTCGGCGTGGCCGTACTGCCGCTGAACTCGCCCGTCGAGGTGGAGCTCGTCGTCGAATTCGCCTAGTGCGGCGCCTCAGCGCACCTTGTCGGTGATGATCTGCATGACGCTCGTGTCGGCGAGGGTCGTGGTGTCGCCGACGGCCCGGCCCTCCGCCACGTCTTGCAGCAGGCGGCGCATGATCTTGCCCGACCGGGTCTTCGGCAGCTCCGCGACGATGAATACGCGCTTCGGCCGGGCGATAGCACCGATGCGGTCGGACACGTGCGAACGTAGCAGGGCGCTCGCCTCGTCCGCCGTCTGCGCGTCGGCCTGATTGCTCTTCAGGATCACGAACGCGACGACTGCCTGACCGGTGTCGTCGTCTGCGGCGCCGACCACGGCCGCCTCCGCCACGATCTTGTGGGAGACGAGCGCCGATTCGATCTCGGTGGTCGACAGCCGGTGCCCCGACACGTTCATCACGTCGTCCACCCGGCCGAGCAGCGTGATGTCGCCGTCGGCGTCGACGTGGGCACCGTCGCCGGCAAAGTACTTCCAGACGCCGTCCTTCGAGAACTTCGACCAGTAGGTCTCGATGAAGCGTTCGGGGTCTCCCCAGATGCCGCGCAACATCGACGGCCACGGTTCGGAAACCACGAGCAGCCCGCCGCGCGGGGGATCGACGCGGGTACCGTCGTCGCCGAGCACGTCGATGACGATGCCCGGAATCGGGGTCTGCGCCGATCCCGGCTTGGCCGCGGTGATGCCGGGCAGCGCGGAGATCATGATCGCGCCCGTCTCCGTCTGCCACCACGTGTCGACGATCGGCGTCTCGCCGTGCCCGATGACGTCCCGGTACCAGATCCACGCCTCGGGGTTGATCGGCTCGCCGACCGAGCCGAGAACGCGCAGGCTCGACAGGTCGAAATCGTTCGGCACCTGCCGCCCGATCTTCATAAACGACCGGATGGCGGTCGGCGCGGTGTAGAAAATACTCACGCCGTATTTCTGGATGATCTCCCACCAGCGGCCCGCGTGAGGGGTGTCGGGGGTGCCCTCGTAGAGCACCTGGGTCGCGCCGTTCGCGAGCGGGCCGTAGACGACGTAGGAGTGTCCGGTGACCCAGCCGACGTCGGCGGTGCACCAGTAGACATCGGTCTCGGGATGCAGGTCGAACACGTTCCGGTGGGTGAAGGCCGCCTGGGTGAGGTAGCCGCCGCTCGTGTGCAGGATGCCCTTCGGCTTTCCGGTCGTGCCGCTCGTGTAGAGGATGAACAGCGGGTTCTCGGCCTCGAAGCCCTCGGCCTCGTGTTCCGGCTCCGCGGCCGCGACGGCCTCGTGCCACCAGTGGTCGCGTCCTTCGGTCCACTCGACCGTGTTCTCGCCGCGCTTGACCACGAGCACGTCGGTCACCGTGGTCGGTTCCGCGCCGTCTGCGGGCGCGAGGGCGGCGTCGACTGCAGACTTGAGGGGGAAGACCTTGCCTTTTCTCCACCCACCGTCGGCGGTGATCACGAGGCGAGCGCTGGCATCCGCGACTCTCGACCGGATGCTGTCCGAACTGAATCCGCCGAAGATCACGGAGTGCACGGCGCCGATGCGCGCCACCGCGAGCATGGCGATCACGGCCTCGGGGATGAGCGGGAGGTAGATGGCGACCCGGTCGCCCTGGCCGATGCCCAAGCCGAGCAGCACGTTCGCGGCGCGCTTCACCTCGGCGGTCAGTTCTGCGTACGTGTATGAGCGGCTGTCACCCGGTTCTCCCTCCCAGTGCAGTGCGACGCGGTCGCCGTTGCCGGCGAGCACGTGCCGGTCGAGACAGTTGTACGCCACGTTGATGCGGCCGTCGGCGAACCACTTGGCGAATGGGGGATTCGACCAGTCCAGCGTCTCTGTGAAGGGGGAGTGCCAGTGCAGCTCGCGGGCCCGGTCGGCCCAGAACGCGAGCCGGTCTTCCTTCGCCCTCTCGTAGATGTCGGGCGCGGCCACCGACTGCGCCGCGAACTCGTCGCTCGGGGCGAATCGCCGGGTTTCGGAGAGGAGACTGTCGATCGAATTTTGGGACATCTTTATCCTGTCATTCATGCGGTAGCACGGGGCTCCGCCATCGGTGCGAGTGCTGCAAAACCGATCCTAGACTCCTCGCTGAGAGTGGACTGTCAACCCCGACGACTGGCCCTTGCGTGGGGGGTCCGCAGGGGTACACTAAATCTCACCGGACGGACGCCTCTGCGAATGTCCGGTTATGGCGACGCAATCGATTTCCCCCAATCGGCGTCGCTGTGGCGGCGCCTGTTCCCCCCAATAGGCGCCGCCCCTCTCTGTTTAATGACCCTGTGAGCGGGATGGTTCGTCGTTCGTAGGGGGAGGGCTTGTCTTGACGACCCCGTGAGCGGGATGGTTCGTCGTTCGTAGGGGGAGGGCTCGCCGCGAGAGTTCGTGGGCGGTTCAGGCCTCCTTCACCGCCGCCGTTTTTCTTGCGTTGTGCACAGTTTCGGATGACTCGGCTCACGCTCTCGCGGGTGCGCCTACCGTGGCGGCATGGAGCCCTTCGTCGCGGTACGTCCCGGAGCCCCTCCGCCTCCTGCGGTGCGGCTCGGAGCCGACGGCGGGTTCCCGGCGGAATTCGGCGTGCTCGCGCCCCTCATCGCAGACCCGAGCGTCACCGACGTCTTCGTGAACGGAGCGCACTCGGTGTGGGTCGACCGCGGCGCGGGCGCCGTGCTGCAGGGCGCCGTCGATCTCGACGAACAGGCCGTGCGCGACCTGGCCGTGCGACTCATGGCCCTCGGTGGCAGGCACATCGACGAGACCACGCCGTGCGTCGACACGCGCCTGCACGACGGCATCCGGGTGCACGCCGTGCTCGCACCCGTGTCGACGCGGGGAACCCTGCTGTCGATCCGCCTCCCGCGCATCCGGCGCATCTCGCTCGACGACCTGGCTGCCGCAGGCTTCTTCCCCGACGGTGCGCTCGACCGGCTGCGCGCGCTCATCGCCGGTCGGGAGAACTTGCTCATCACCGGGGCGGGCGGCAGCGGTAAAACGACGCTGCTCTCGGCGATCCTCAGCGCGGCCGCCCCCACCGAACGCATCGTCGCCATCGAAGACGTCGCCGAACTGCGCGTCGACCACCCGCATTTCGTCGGCCTCGAGGCGAGACAGGCCAACCTCGAGGGAGCGGGCGAGATCTCGCTCCAACGGCTCGTGCGCGAAGCGCTTCGGATGCGCCCCGACCGACTCGTGCTCGGCGAATGCCGCGGGGCCGAGGTGCGCGACCTGCTCGCGGCGCTCAACACCGGTCACGACGGCGGCGCCGGAACCCTGCACGCCAATTCGATCGCCGACGTCCCCGCCCGACTGGAGGCCCTCGGCGCACTGGCCGCGATGTCGGCGTCCGCGATCGGCAGGCAGGCGGTGAGCGCGATCGGCACCGTGCTGCACGTCGAACGCCGCGACTCCCGACGGGTGCTCGCTCAGACCGGGCGCTTCGCCCTCGACAAACGCGGGAGGCTCGAGGTGGTGACGTGAAGTGGCCAGGTCGAGCGAGGCGGCGCGACGACCCGCAGCTCGCCGCGGTCGCCGCCATGGTGCAGCGTCTCGCGGTCCTGCTCGCCGCCGGCGTGACTCCGGCCGCCGCGTGGGGCTACCTCGAAGAGACGCGGGTGGTCACGGCGGTAGCGCACCGGGCAGCCCGCGGCACACCCGTCGCCACCGCCCTCGTGGCGGCGCTGCCCGACGTGCCCGAACCCGAGCGGCCGGCCTGGCGGGCGCTCGCCGCCGCGTGGTTCGCGGCCACGGAGGCCGGGGCGCCCCTCGCGTCGTCGCTGCGGGAGTTCGCGGCCTCGCTGCGGGCGCTGGCCGACGCCCAGCGCGAAATCTCGGTCGCGCTGTCGGCGCCCATCGCGACCGCGCGCCTGGTGATGGTGCTGCCGGCCGTTGGAGTGCTGTTCGGGCTCGTGCTCGGCTTCGACACGCTCGGCATCCTGTTCACGACGGTCCCGGGGCTGGCCTGCCTCGTGCTCGGGTGCATCCTCCTTGCGCTCGCCTTCGCTTGGAACCGCCGGCTCGTGGCCTCCGCCCGCCCGCGCGAACTCGCTCCCGGCCTGCGGTTCGACCTAATGGCGATCGCGGTGTCGGGCGGCACCTCGCTCGAACGCGCGACCGGGTCGGTGCGGCGGGCGCTCGAGGCGGCCGGCGTCGACGCCGTCGGCGACCTGCCCGCCGTCGACGCCGTGCTCGACCTGTCCCGCCGGGCCGGTGTTCCGGCCGGAGACCTGTTGCGCAGCGAAGCGGAAGAGGCCCGCCGGTCGGCCCGTGCCACGGCGGCGGCCGCCGCCTCGGTGCTCGGCGTCAAGCTGATGCTTCCGCTCGGGCTGTGCATCCTCCCCGCGTTCATGCTGCTCGGTGTCGCACCGCTGCTGCTCGCCGTGATCAGCTCGACCGTGTCGGGCTTCTGACTCGGGCTTCCGATCCCTCCCCACCCGACACCCCTGCCCTCGTCCGCACAGTCTTACCGGACGCCCGTCGCGACGGCACGTCGAGCGGGACACTGATTCTGCTCGTCGCCACCGCATCGATAACAGGAGAGAAAGAACATGGCTGTACGAAACTGGCGCACCCGTCTCGCCGACGAAGAGGGAGCTGCCACCGCCGAGTACGCGATCGCCACGATGGCCGCCGTGGGGTTCGCGGGACTGCTGGTCGTGATCCTGCGCAGCAACGAGGTCCGCGGGCTGCTGCTCGACATCATCCGCAATGCGCTCTCGGTCTGAACTGCCCGCAACTCCGGGCGGGCACCGCCGCGGTGACGAACGCGGCAGCGTCACCGCCGAGTTCGCCGCGGTGGTGCCCGCCATCGTGCTCTTGCTCGCCTGCTGCCTCGCCGGGCTGCAGATCACCGGCCAGCAGCTGCGGTTGCAGGATGCCGCTGCCGACGTCTCCCGTTCGGTCGCCCGCGGCGGCGGCGGTGCTCAGGCGGCGCTGGTCGGTGCCTCGGTCAGCGTCACCCAGAGCGGCGACCTCGTCTGCGTCCGGTTGAGCGCACGGTCGCGCTCGCCCGCCGGCACCCTGCTCGGGCTCACCCTCACCGCTTCGAGCTGCGCACTGGGAGGCGGCAAGTGAAGGCCCAGCACGAGCGGGGAGCCGGTTCGGTGCTCGCCGTCGCGATCATCGCAGCCGTGCTCTGCCTCACGGTGATGCTCGTTCCCCTCTATTCGGTGTTCGCGAAGAAGCAGTCGCTGGCCGGAGCTGCCGACGCAGCGGCCCTGGCGGCGGCCGATGTGAGGGTCGGGTTGGAGCCGGGCGAACCCTGCGCTGTGGCGGCGCGGGTGGCATCGGCGAACGGCGGCAGGCTGGCTTCGTGCCACGTCGACGGGCTCGTCGTCACCGTGCGAGTGACGGCGACCGTCGCCGGGTTCGCCGTTGGCGTAGCGGCGACCGCCGGTCCTCCCGATATCAGAGGGCCCACAGGAGTTGAATAGGTGAGATTCGGCTTCACCTGTGTATGGTGTCGCTGATAGGGCCTCAATGCGCCCCGTGTTCCATCCCCTTATATAAGGAGTCACGTGCCTGGCACGAAGAAGCTCGTTGTCGTCGAGTCGCCCGCAAAGGCGAAGACCATTGCCCAGTACCTGGGAGACGGATACATCGTCCAGGCATCGGTCGGTCACATCCGCGACCTCATCGAGCCGAAAAACCTGCCGCCCGAACTCAAGAAGGGCTCGCTCGGCAAGTTCTCCGTCGACGTCGACAATGGGTTCGAGCCGTACTACGTGGTGTCCGACGCCAAGAAGAAGACCGTCGCGGATCTGAAGAAGGCACTGGCCTCGGCCGACGAGCTCTACCTCGCAACTGATGAGGACCGCGAAGGGGAGGCCATCGCGTGGCACCTGCTGCAGGTGCTCAAGCCCAAGGTTCCCGTGAAGCGCATGGTCTTCCACGAGATCACAAAAGAAGCCATCGAGCGCGCCAAAGAGAACACCCGCGAACTCGACACCGCACTCGTCGACGCCCAAGAGACCCGCCGCATCCTCGACCGCCTCTACGGCTACGAGATCTCGCCCGTGCTCTGGCGCAAGGTGGGCCCCGGCCTCTCCGCCGGCCGCGTGCAGTCCGCCGCAACGCGGCTCGTCGTCGACCGCGAGCGCGAACGACTGGCCTTCACCGCAGCCAGCTACTGGGACCTCATCGCCCAGTTCGCGCCCCAGACCGGAACCCAGGACTTCGAGTCGCGTCTCGTGCGCGTCGACGGCGCTCGCATCGCCGTGGGCCGTGACTTCGACGACAAGGGCGTGCTCAAGTCCGACGCCATCGCGCTCGACGAGAACCGCGCCCAGACGCTCGCCACCCAGCTGCGCGAGCCGTCGGTGTCGCTCGTGGTGTCGTCCGTCGAATCGAAGCCGTACACGCGCCGCCCCGCGGCCCCGTTCACCACGTCGACCCTGCAGCAGGAGGCGGGCCGCAAGCTGCGCTTCTCCGCGCGCCAGACCATGAGCGTCGCCCAGGGCCTGTACGAAAACGGGTACATCACCTACATGCGTACCGACTCGGCGACGCTGTCGGGGCAGGCCATCAACGCCGCCCGCACGCAGGCCGCCGCCCTCTACGGCGCAGACACCATTCCCGAGAAGCCGCGCGTCTACGCCGGCAAGAACAAGAGCGCGCAGGAGGCCCACGAGGCCATCCGCCCCTCCGGCGAGACGTTCCGCACGCCCGCCGAGCTGTCGTCCGTTCTCCGCGGCAACGACTTCAAGCTCTACGACCTCATCTGGAAGCGCACCGTCGCCTCGCAGATGGCCGACGCCAAGGGCTCGACCGCGACCGTCACCATCAAGGCCGGACCGACCGCCGACGACTCGATCGCCGAGTTCGCCGCCAGCGGCACCGTCATCACCTTCCGCGGCTTCCTGCACGCCTACGAAGAGAGCCGCGACGAGGAGCGCAACGAGACCGCCGAGCCCACAGAGGCGAAGCTGCCCCAGCTCACCGAGGGCCAGACCCTCAACCTGGTCGACATCGAGGCCAAGGGCCACGAGACGTCGGCACCGCCGCGTTACACGGAGGCGAGCCTCGTCAAGGCGCTCGAAGAGCTCGGCATCGGCCGCCCGTCGACCTACGCCGCCATCATCTCGACCATCATCGACCGCGGCTACGTCACGCCGCGCGGCCAGGCCCTCGTGCCCAACTGGATCGCGTTCTCGGTGGTCCGCCTGCTCGAGGAGTACTTCTCCGACCTCGTCGAGTACGACTTCACCGCGGGCATGGAGAGCGACCTCGACCTCATCGCCGGCGGAGAGGCCGACCGCGTCGAGTGGCTCACCGGCTTCTACTTCGGCAACACGAAGCACCGCGGCCTGCGCACGGTGATCGACAACCTCGGAGAGATCGACGCCCGCGAGATCAACTCGATCAAGATCGCCGACGACGTCACCCTGCGCATCGGCAAGTACGGCCCCTACCTCGAAGCACCAGGGGTCGACCCCGAGACGCCGCGCCGCGTCAACATCCCCGCCGAGCTGGCGCCCGACGAGCTCACCGCCGCCAAGGCGCGCGAGCTCATCGAAGCCCCCGTCGTGGGCGACCGCATCATCGGCGTGAACCCCGAGAACGGCAAGCACGTCGTCGCCAAAGACGGCCGGTTCGGCCCGTACGTCACCGAGGTCGACCCCGTGGACGAGGCTGCGGAAGCCGCCGCCAAGGCCGAAGCCGAGGCTGCCGCGGCCGTCGTCGCGGCCGCCGAGGTCGTCGACCCCGCCACCGGCGAGGTCGTCGCGGCGAAGCCCAAGCGCAAGCCGGCGGCGAAGAAGGCCGTCGCTGCCAAGGCGCGCACCGCATCCATCTTCAAGTCCATGGACCTCGCGACCGTCGACCTCGAAACCGCGCTGCGCCTGCTCGACCTGCCCCGCGTCGTCGGCCTCGACCCCGAGACCGGCGCCGAGATCACCTCGCAGAACGGCAAATTCGGCCCGTACCTGAAGAAGGGCACGGACACGCGTTCGCTCACGAGCGAAGACCAGATCTTCGAGATCGACCTCGCCGGTGCGATCGAGCTCTACGCCCAGCCGAAGTACGGCGGACGCGCCGCGTCGAGCGCGCTCAAAGACTTCGAGCAGCCCGACCCGGTGAGCGAGAAGCCGATCCGGATCAAAGATGGTCGCTTCGGCGCCTATGTGACGGATGGCACGACCAACGCCACGATTCCGCGCGGTGAAACCGTCGAAGACGTCGACTACGACCGTGCGGTTCAGCTGCTCGCCGACAAGCGCGCGAAGGGCCCCGTCGTCAAGAAGAAGCCGGCCGCGAAGAAGCCGGCCGCGAAGAAGCCCGCGGCCAAGAAGCCGGCTGCCGTCAAGAAGCCCGCCGCGAAGAAGCCCGCCGTGGCCAAGGCCGCGTTGACTCCGGAAGCGGCGGCGAAGGCCGAAGCGACCAAGGCAAAGGCAGCGGCGACCCGCGCCAAGACCGCCGCCGCGAAGAAGGCGGCAGCCGAGGCCACGGCACAGTAGTGGCCGGCCTGTTTATCACCTTCGAGGGCGGCGACGGCTCGGGCAAGTCCACCCAGTCGGCGCTGCTCACCGAGTGGCTCACGAGCACGGGTCACACCGTGGTGCACTCGCGTGAACCCGGCGGCACCGAACTGGGCGGCGAACTGCGCGAGATCATCCTGCACCGCCGCGGCTACATCGCCCCGCGCGCCGAGGCCCTGATCTACGCCGCCGACCGCGCACACAACATCGCCACCAAGGTGCGACCCGCGATCGAGCGCGGCGAGATCGTGATCCAGGACCGCTACCTCGACTCGTCCGTGGCGTACCAGGGCGCCGGACGCGTGCTCGATGGCACCGAGATCCGCGATATCTCGCTCTGGGCGGCGGAAGGCCTGCTCCCCGACCTCACCGTGCTGCTCGACCTGTCGCCCGAGAACGGGCGCGAGCGCATCGCGTCGACGCGCGACGTCTACGACCGGCTCGAGGCGGAGAAGAACGACTTCCACCAGCGCGTGCGCAACTCCTTCCTCGCCCTCGCCGAGGCCGAGCCGCAGCGCTTCCTCGTGCTCGACGCGACCGACCCGATCGAGACCATCGCGGCCGCCATCCGCGGTCGCGTTGTCGCACTCCTCGCTTAGGCTGAACGCATGTCAGTCTGGGACGAACTCACCGGCCAGTCCGAGGCCATCGCCGTCTTCCGGGCGGCCGCGGAGGCCAGCGCGGCCGACGGCAGCAACGACTCGTCCATGACCCACGCCTGGCTCATCACCGGGCCCCCCGGGTCGGGCAGGTCCAACCTCGCGTACGCTTTCGCGACGGCCCTGCTCAGCGACGGCAACATCGACGGCGACGAGTCGGTCCGCCTGCAGGTCGCCGCCCGCAGCCACCCCGACCTGGCCGTCCTCAGCACCGACCGCATCATCATCACCGTCGAAGAGGTGCGCAAACTGGCGGCCTCCAGCTACTACTCGCCGTCGGTCGGCCGCTACCGGGTGATCGTCGTCGAAGACGCCGACCGCATGATGGAGCGCAGCTCGAACGCTCTGCTCAAGGCCCTCGAAGAGCCGCCGCCCCGCACCGTCTGGATCCTCTGCGCGCCGAGCGAGGCCGACCTGCTGCCCACCATCCGCTCCCGCGTGCGCTCGGTGCGCCTGCGCGTGCCCGCCGTCGACGACGTCGCCGAGCTGATCGCCCGGCGCGACGGCGTCGACCTACCGACCGCCACCCGCGCCGCGCGTGAGGCGCAGAGCCACATCGGCATGGCGCACCGGCTCGCGACGAACGAAGAGGCACGCTCCCGACGGCAGGAGACACTCGAGATCGCCCTCGGCGTGCGCTCGGTCTCGGGCGCCATGCTCGCCGCAACCAAGCTGTTGGCGATCGCCGGCGCCGACGCGAGCGCGCTCACGCAGGAGCGCGACGCCGACGAGCGGGCCGGTGCGCTGCGATCGCTCGGCATCGAGCCGGGAGGCACGATTCCGCCGGCGCTGCGGGCGCAGCTGAAGAACCTCGAAGAAGACCAGAAGCGGCGCGAGAAGCGCAGCCTGCGCGACGGAATCGACCGGGTCATGGTCGACCTGCTCTCGCTCTACCGCGACATCCTGCTGCTGCAGCTCGGCGTCGAGACCGAACCGATCAACCTCAGTATCTACAACAAGCTCGTCACCGCGAGCGAGCAATCAACCGCTCAGGAGACCCTCGCCACCATGGACGCGATCGCCACCGCCCGCCGCCGCATCGAGAGCAACGTCACACCGGCGCTCGCGCTCGAAGCGATGCTCGTCGCTGCCCGCCGCGCCGCCTGATGCGCGCCCGCAGAATCGCCGCCGTCGCGGCCGGCCTGGCCGTCGCACTCACGCTCGCCGCCTGCAGCGCCCCCGCCGTGCGCACCGAGTCGACGCCGGTCCCCACCGAGGTCAGCGCCGAGCTGGAGCCGTTCTACACCCAGGTGCTCACCTGGACCGAGTGCGAAGACGGCATGCAGTGCGCCACCGCGACCGCCCCGCTCGACTGGACAGACCCGGCCCGCGACTCGATCGACCTCGCGCTCGTGCGCAACCCCGCCGAAGCCGCAGAGCCGCTCGGGTCCGTGCTCGTCAACCCCGGCGGACCGGGCGGCAGCGGCTACGACTTCATCGCCGACAGCCTCGACTACGCCGTGTCGCCGACGCTGCGCGAGAAGTTCGACATCGTCGGGTTCGATCCGCGCGGGGTCAACCGCTCGTCGGCCGTTCTCTGCCACACCGACACGGCCCAGCTCGATGCGTTCATCTACGACATCGTCCCCGGCGAGTTCGGCAGCGATGCCTGGATCACCGCCGCGGCAGACGCCAACGGCGCCTACGCACAGCAGTGTGTGGCGAACACGGGCGACCTGCTCGGGTTCGTCGACACCGTGAGCGCCGCCCGCGACCTCGATCTGCTGCGCGCCGTACTCGGCGACGAAAAGCTCAACTACCTGGGCTTCTCGTACGGCACGCTGCTCGGCGCCACCTACGCCGAGCTCTACCCCCAGAACACCGGCCGCCTCGTGCTCGACGGCGCCCTCGACCCCACGTCGACGAGCTTCGACGTGTCGATCACCCAGGCCAAGGGGTTCGAGAGCGCGCTGCGGGCGTTCCTCGCCGATTGCGCCACCGCCGAAGACTGCCCGTTCACCGGCACCGCAGACGACTCGATGCTGAAGATCCGCGCCCTGCTCGACCGCCTCGACGCGAGTCCGATCCGGGCAGCCGACGGCCGCGAGCTCGGCAGCAACTCGATGACCAGCGCGATCGTTCTGCCCCTCTACCGGGAGGCCGACTGGCCCTACCTGCGCCAGCTCTTCGACACGGTCATGAAAGGCGATGCCGCTCTCGCCTTCTCGCTCGCCGACAGCTACAACGGACGCAATCCCACCGACGGCAGCTACCTCGACAACTCGCTTGAGGCTCGGCTCGCGATCAACTGCCTCGATTACGCCTCGCAGGGTGACGTCGCTGTCATGCGCGAGCAGGCCGCCGAGCTCGCCGCCGCCGCTCCCGTGCTGGGAAAGCAGCTCTCCTACGGCGACGTCGGCTGCCTGCAGTGGCCGGTGAAGGCCTCGACCGAGCGTCCGGTCATCGACGCCGCCGGTTCCGCCGACATCCTCGTGGTCGGCACGACCAACGATCCCGCGACACCGTATTCGTGGGCGCAGGCACTGGCCGACCAGCTCGAGAACGGCCACCTGGTCACCTACGAGGGCGAGGGGCACACCGCCTACAACAAGTCGAACGCCTGCGTGGATGACACGGTCGACGACTTCTTCGTCGCCGGAACCGTCCCCGCATCCGACCCGCTGTGCTGAACCGACCCTGCGTTGAGCGCGCAAACTTGCGCACTGTGAAAGAATCTTGACATGAAGACGGATGCCCCGGAGCTCGGCCTGCGCGAACGCAAGCGACTGGCCACCCGCCGCGCTATCCAGTTCGCGGTTCTCGAACTCGTCGCGGAGCGTGGTCTCGACAACGTCACCGTCGACGAGATCAGCCGGGTCGCCGACGTTTCACCGCGCACCTTCTTCAACTACTTCACCTCGAAAGAGGAGGCGCTGATCGGCGAGGCGCCGTCGCTCGCGACCGGCTCCGCGGTAGAGGATTTCGTCGCGGCAGGACCGCGGGGCGACCTCCTCGCCGACCTCGGCGAGATGATGGCCGCGGCCAGCGAGAACATGCCCGACGACTTCGAGCTCTTGACGCTGCGTCGCAAACTTATGAAGCAGCATCCGCAGCTCTTCGCCCTCCGGATGGCGACCATGCGCAACTTCGAAGACGAACTGGGTGCCGTCGTTTCGCGCCGGCTCGTCGCCGACGAACCGATGCTCGCCGACGAGCCGGACGAACTGGCCCAGCGCTCGCGGCTGATCACCTTCGTCGCGTTCGGCGTGATGCGCCACGCCTGGTCGCGCTGGGCGGATGCCGGCGGGGGACCGGACGAACTCGCGAGCCGCCTGCGCGCCTCGTTCGCCCAGCTCGACGACCTGCTTGTGCAATCACGGGTCGAATGATCGACTAAGCTTTCTTGCTGTGCCTCGGGAAATCGAGTCACCCGCCGCCTTAGCTCAGTTGGTAGAGCATCTCACTCGTAATGAGAAGGTCGTCAGTTCGATTCTGACAGGCGGCTCCATATAAACAGTGGGGAGTAGCCACTACGGCTGCTTCCCAGTTTTGCGTCCTGCACTTTGCAGGGCACCCTATGTTCAAATTCGGATCCGCTAGAACCCGCGGGAGCTGGTGGCGTCAGCCGTTTCGAAGTTGGAAGAGGGACCCCCCACCTTGTTTCAGGTCGCCCTCGGGGATGCTCGGGGGCGGCTCGGATTCTGCTGGGGACGGGCTGCGCCCCCGTGGGTCGCGTCGTGCGCTCGCGTCACGCTCTACGCGAGTTTGGTCTCAGCTGTGTGGAACAGACATCCTGTGAGGGCGTTACTGTCTGCCCCCTAGGCGTCGTGCCACACCGTGTCGGTAGGTGCTGCCCTCGGATGCCGGGATGCTGCTCTTGCGGTTGCATCTTCGTAGCCACGGAGCGGCGTGCTGTGCTGCCTTGGCTTGCTTCGCGGTCTCGCCGGCATGGTTGCGGGGTGCAGATACACATGAGTACTTCGAGGCGGTAGTCGAACCTGTCTCCGGTATGGTGAAGCTCGGTGCTATTGTCCTCGCACCTGGTGCCGGCCTTGTCTCGGAACTCGCAGACGCCGCAGGCCCGCGCGCTGGCCTGCTTGCGGCGAGTATCCCAGTTGGGCGGCAGCTCGCCCTTCCGGTGAGAGGTGGACCATGCCATCGCGTGCCCCTCACTGGTGGGTGTGCTGCTGAGTGATGCTCGGTAGGCTCGCGAGCATGAGGACCCACGCCGCTGCTGTCGCCCTGCTCGCTGTCGTCTTGCTGTCCGGGTGCGCCGCCGCCGAGCCAGAGGCCATCGCGACCCCGTCGCCGACCGCTGCCGAGGAGGAGCCGGTCGAGGAAGCTGAGTACCAGCTGCCGACGCGTGCCGCGATGGATGACTTCACCCGCTCCGTTGCCGAGGCCGAGTACCTTGCCGGGGTGAAGGAGTCGGTGCCGAGTGTCGACTACTCGGACGAGGTGCTGATCAACGCCGGCGATGCGACGTGCGACACCATGGATCGCGGCGACTCGATGGAGTCGGTGTTCATGGTGCTCGCCGGCTACCTGCCCGACCTGCCCGACCTTGAGTCGGTTGCCCTGATCGGCGGCGCGGCATCCGGCACTCTATGCCCCGAACATGTCGGATACGCCGAGTAGTCGTGTACTCGCTCGAAAAACAAGAACAAGCTACGGCCCCCGAGTGGAGGGCATGGCCGGTTTCAACTGATGCCCCGTGGTAGGCACTATTGCTCGCTCCCTTGGTCGCGAGCCTTTTCACGTTTCTTCTAACCCGCGCAGCAGTTGTGAAGTGCGCAGCTGGTTGGCATCGGTATTTATCAGTTCTTCCAATCGGGGAGCGCGCATACGGAGGTCGGATTCGCGTGGGGCCCCGGACGCCGCACGGATGAGAGCATGCGCTAACGCGAGCGTGGCCCCGGTACGATGCACCAATGACCGCATCCGAAACCGCCTTGTTTGGAGCTGCAATTGGCTTTGGCGCTTCCGTTCTCGGCGCGCTGTTGACCTCGATAATTGGCCCAGTGGTAGCGCGCTGGCAGGAGCGTCGAACTGTCGGATACGAAACCACGCGTGAGGTGCAACGTGAGAGCATCATCGAGATCACCCACCTCAACAACAAATGGATCGAAGCGTGGCGGACCGGTGATGAAGTCGAGATCGACAAAGCGTCGAACGCCATCCGCACGGCGAACGTCCGATTGCGAATGTGGGTCAACGGCGACGCGCGCTCCGTCGCTGGTCTCGTCTACGTAGTGCTTTCCGCCGAGTCGTTCTCGGAAGCGGTGGCGCTCGGCCACAGCTGGGACGAAATTGCCATGGAATGGTATCGAGGTGCGATACCTGGCCGCAGACTTGAAACTGCGTTCGAAGAACAAGTCGAGTACGCCCGGGCCCTTCGCGATGCCATGATCGTTCGAGGCGAAGACATCGAGCCCGACAGGCCAAAACGCCGTGCCAAATGGAAGCGCCGCAGGTAAGTTCTTAATCCCGAATTTAATCTCGCCAGAGGTGTTCGCCTGATCCGACATTAAAGTAGCGCCGATGCGCTCCGACGACGCTCCCGGTCGCGGTGGGCCTGCACGCCAACGCGCACCGGCTGTGCTCCGCGCATCACGTACCGGCGATGGCCCACAGCCCGGTTGCGGCGAGACGGTGCGCTGGCGAGATACTGAGCACCTTCGGGCTCGTCGCGAACCCGGCACCTTCGGGCTCGTCGCGAACCCGGAATCAACTTTGAACCATCAGACTTGACTTCTTTTCAATAAGCTTCTGGATATGTGGCCGTATCTAGACCCGTTTTCAATGCGTCCCGAGGCAGCATCTGCGCTTTCAGGCCTCCTGGTGGTCGTGCTGTTCGCATTCCTCGTGGAGTTCGGCCGCGCCATACGCGAGGTGGCGAGTGCGAAGAAAATCAGAAAGGGAAAGCGCCAGCTGTACTTCGCCGTGGGTTGGGTGGGAGTCTCTTGGCTGATCTCGCAGCTGCCGCTCTTAGGGGCGGTCAACTCCGGCGGACTTACCGGCCTCGCAGCCCTTTCGGTTTGGGTGGTCGCCTTAGTCCAACTCGTCATTCTGGGGAGCGGTCTCGTATGGATTTCGCTGGTGAAAAAGTGAGCCATTGGACCATGAGCCGCTTGTTTTCGTCATAGCGCTCGCCATAGACCTCGTGGATGGTGGATTGCAGCAGCCCTCGTAATCCGAATCCGGCGCCCAAACGCGGCAAGCTGGAACCAGGTGCGCTCGAGCGGGTAGTAGACACGCACGTCAGCGACGTGGCCGCGCTCTCAAACCCACGGCGACATCTTCCAGCCGAACCGCCACGCCTGCAACTGCAGCGCGGGCTCGTACGCCGGGTTGCACGTCTCGCACGACGTCAACCCTTCCGCGACCGGCGGACGGACTTTGCTGCCGCCTATGCCGACCGCAGCACGGTGCTGGTAATGCAAGTGCGCCCCGGCGCCGCAGGAGACACAGCGGCGTCCGTCGCGCTCGTACGTCACCGCTCGGGTGACGGGTCTCGGTTCACTCATGCCGCGACCCCCGCTAGAGTTCCGGTATGAGTGATGAGATAGCGTCCAATGAGTCGAACGAATTGGCCGAGACCCGGCGAGAAGAAGCGTGGGCTCATCTGAACGAATTCCTTCTGAAGCTCAACCCTGGGCTCACGATCACGTCAGACATGCTGGTTGAGTCCGGGGTGCACCTCGACGGAGAGGGAAAGCTCGCGATGCCGACGAGTGACCTTGAAGGAGCGATGGTGGTGGCCGTCGCGAAGCTTGAAATGCGGATCCTTGCAATTGAAAAGGCTCTCGCTTCGAAGTAGGCTCGCACGGCCACAGACCCACCGAGCAGGTACTCGGCGACCGCGGTGCTCAGACTGCGCTACCGCCGATAGAGTTTCTGAAATGGACTCGGCGTGGGTAGTTGTCATCGGTGCGGCAGTTGGCGCCTTCGGTTCGTTCGGCGGTGTTGCGCTCACCTCGTGGCTCGTTGAGCGCAGGGAAGACAAGCGCGAGCGCCGTAGGCAGCTGCTGGTCGTGATCGAGGCGATCCTCGAGCGCACAGCTCGCGCGTCCTTCCAACGCGACCGAGGTAGCGTCGAATACCTCGAACGGTCTGCCGACGGAATGGCGCTCGTCGCGAAGTTCGCGACGTTGGTCCCGAAAGGTGGAGACGATGTCCCCAACCTGGTAATTGCTGCTTGGAACGCGATGCGCAATGACCCGGGCAACGAGCCGAAATACGCAGCGGCCGTTTTGGCAAAACTTCCGGCCTAGTATCGAGGCGACACCACACCCGCGGAACTCGCGCAGCTGGGCGGCGGATGGCCGATGACGAACCGCGCCAACAGCAGACTGAACCATTGCAGCTGAAAGTCCATCTCGCGCCGATAGAGTCGGGTTCATGGAATGGCTCGGAACCGCAATAGCAGTGCTCGCCGCTGCCGCCGCCTTTTGGCAGGCGTCCGAAGCGCGCGCGGCACGTAGAGACGCAGCCGGCAGCGAGAAGCTTGCAAGAGAACACGTCAGCGCCGCCCAGTCATCGGCCGGCTCAGCAGAACGAGCCGCGAGTGCTCTGGAAGAGCAAACGCAGATTCTCAGGCAGGGACAGCCAGCGCGCCCGCGATGGCACGTACGTCCCCTAGGACCACAAACCGTGCAGGTCAGGAACGTCATGCGTCGTCGAGTGTTCGACGTCGAAGTGATACCGACGTATCGTTCGGAATCCGCTACATTCGAGGTAAACGCAACTGATCTTTCTGTCGTCAATGGGCAAGCGTGGTTCGAGATCAGATTTGAACTCGTACCACGGGAAGCGGACTTCATAAAGTTCGACGTGACTTGGCGTGAAGCCGATGAACCCGATCGCCAAACCGAGCCGCTGATAATCAACCGGCCCACGGGAACGCGCGGCATCATTTTGTAGTCCATCAGCCTTCCCCTCTTCCCGTTCCGGCCCGCCGGTAAGTGACCTTGACCATGCCGGCCTGCGTCTGCGGAACGGAAGTCAACTACTCGACCGGCTTCGCCACAGCACGCGCCAAGTCATAAGCGACCTCCGCCGTATCCAGCGCCACCTCGAAGGCATCCGTCTCCCGAAGCTCCGCGCTCTTTGCCGTCGACGACCGCAGCGACTTCCCATGGACGATCGCATGCAACCGTGCGACCACCCGCTTCGTCTTTGTCCGCGTCCTTGATGATCAGCGCGCTCTTCGCCGCGAAATACCTTGCGACCTCGAGGTCTTCGATCACGTCGTCAGGGGTCTTGATCTGCCCCCTCCGTCGGCATCGGTGCCAGGCGGATGCGGGCGTACTCAGCATCTGCCTCAATCTCCTTCGTAGCGCGCACGGGGCGGCCCTCGGTGTCGACGACCTCGTGCTCGACGTCGGGGGTTCTCCTGAGAGGACGTGTCTGAAGTCGGCGCGCATAACGATGCGCGCTTCCATCGGCGGCCGGGTGATCGCGTTGGCTGCCTTCGTGGCGTTCTGCGCTTCGAGGAAACTGCGAGCACCGCGATGGTATTTGCGACGCGCTGCTGCTCTGCGAGGAGCGCGGTGGCGTGCACCTGAGCAAGCGCGAGGCGCTCGACCGCGAGCGCCGTCTCCCCGCTGTTCCCTGCGACCTCGATCGCGTCGAGCACCGCTGTCTTGTGGTCGATGGCGGTCATGCCGTCACCCCCAGTTCAGCTGCGATAGCGTCCAACGTCGCCGGCCCAAGAGCCTGCGCCGCAAGTGCCTCGCGCACCCGCTCAAGCACGAGCTGCGCCTGCCTGTCACTGTCGGGTGCGATCGCGTCAATGAGCGGCACGCGGTCCGGAAAGGATCGGTACACCGTCCCGGACGGGCCCGCCTCCCCGGCGACCTGCTTTGTGGTGAATCGATCCCGGCCGTGCTTCGCATACGCGACACACGCGGCCGCCAGCAGCTGCTCGAGGCCGCGCCCGCGAGTGCGCCTGCACCGGCTCATTGCGGAGCGGCGCCGGGTGGAGCATGCCGCATTTACGTTCACCCGCTCGAGGAACGAGAGCGCGAGCTGGCCCGGAGGATGGACGAGCAGTCTGCACCCTACGCTGCACCTTATGCACCTTCCGCAAGCGAAGATGCTCGAACGCCCACTAACTGACGCTTTCAACGTCTACGCGGAAACCAGCCATGACTGAGTGTCTGCGAATCGGGCTTTCATCTCACTCGTAATGAGAAGGTCGTCAGTTCGATTCTGGCAGGCGGCTCCACTAGATCTTCCAGCGGTCCGCGCGGCCTATGCCCGCGCCCTTACGACAAGCCGGCGAGCGGCCGAGCCGTGCGCAGGAACGCGCGGCGTGCCCGCGCCGAGTCGTCGAGGTAGCTGCCGATGAGCACGCCGTCGCGCAGTATGGCGATCGCGTCGACCGTCTCGGCCGGGTCGGCGATGCCCGCGTCGCTCAGGTAGCGAGCCAGGGAGCCGCGGAACCAAGCGCGGTGGTCGGCGACGACCTTGCGCACCGGGCTCTCCGGGTCGGGGAACTCCGCCGTGGCGTTGATGAACGGGCATCCCCGGGTGTGGTGGCGCGTGGCGTCGTCCGCTATGCCTTCGAGCGCCGACTCTAGCATGTGCTCGGGCGAGACCGCGGCGACCTCGCCCTGCTCGAACAGGGAGCGCAACATTGCGTCCTCGCGCTGCAGGTAGGCGACGACGAGCGCCTCCTTGCCGGCGAAGTGGCGGTAGAGCGTCGCCCGCGTCACCTGCGCTTCGCGCACGATCTGGTCGATGCCGACCGAATTGATGCCCTCGCGGTAGAACAGCTCGCTGGCGACCTCGAGCAGATGCTGACGCGGGGGAACGGAAGCGCGGGACGAGGCTGACATGCACACATCATACACAAGAACGAACGGTATATCTCCCGCCGAAAAACTTCAGATACCGAGTTGACAGATTCGAGCGGCACTGCTTCTCTGTACAAGAACGACCGATCGTTCTACTTCGAAAGGGATCAGAAATGTCACTCCGCCCCCTCAACCGCATAGCCCTCAGCGTGGTCACGGCCACCGCAGTCGTCGCCCTCACCGGCATAGCCGGAACGGGTGCCGCAGACGCCGCGGCCTCGAAGCCCGCCGACAAGCCAACCATCGTGCTCGTGCACGGCGCGTGGGCCGACTCGTCGAGCTTCGCCGGTGTCACCGAGAAGCTGCAGCACGACGGCTACACCGTGTTGGCCGCGCCGAACCCGTTGCGCGGACTCGCGACCGACGCCGCCACCGTGGCCGCCTTCGTCAACCAGGCCACCACCGGCCCGGTCGTGCTGGTCGGCCACTCGTACGGCGGCGCCGTCATCACCAACGCCGCGAACCAGACGCCCACCGTGAAGGCGCTCGCCTACATCGACGCGTTCGCACCCGACCAGGGCGAGACCATCGTGCAGCTCGCGGGAAGCGTTCCCGGTTCCGCGCTGGCGGCCGACCCGGCCGAGGTGTTCGACGTCGTGCAGGACCCGAACCTCCCCGAGGGAGACCCCGACCTCTACGTCAAGAAGTCGATCTTCCGCGAGGCGTTCGCCGCAAACCTGGGCAAGTCGGATGTCGCGGTGCTTGCTGCCTCGCAGCGGCCGGTAGCCGGCGGCGCGCTGCAGGAGCCGTCGGGCGTTCCGGCCTGGAAGACCCTGCCCAGCTTCTTCCTCGTCGGCACCAACGACAAGATCATCCCGGCCGACGGACAGCTCGCCATGGCGCAGCGCGCCGGCGGAACGATCGTGAAGGTGAAAACCGACCACCTCTCGATGATCGAGAAGCCGAACGACGTGGCGAAGCTCATCGAGCGCGCTGCCGGCGCAGGAAAGTAGGCGGTACCGATGGCGACATCCGTAGTCTTCATCCACGGGCTCTGGGTGCACGCGAGTGCCTGGCAGCCCTGGCGCGACCTCTTCGCCGAGGCGGGCTACACGACAGAGGCCCCCGGCTGGCCGGGTGACTCGGAGACGGTCTCGGCCACCCGGCTGAACGCCAGCCGGGTATCCGGGCACGGGATCCAGGACGTGACCGACCACTACGCCGCGCTCATCGCGCAACTGCCCGACAAGCCCGTCGTCGTCGGCCACTCGTTCGGCGGGCTCGTCGCACAGAAGCTGCTCGCCGCGGGCCTGGCCTCGGCAGCGGTCGCGATCGACCCCGCGCCGATCAAGGGTGTGAAGGCTCTGCCCTTCGCGCAGATCCGCTCGGCCCTGCCGGTGCTGGCGAACAAGGCGAACCGCGACCGTGCGGTCTCGCTGAGCCGCCGCCAGTTCAGGTACGGCTTCGGCAACGCCCTGAGCCGGGCCGAATCCGACGAGCTCTTCCGCACGTTCACTATCCCCGGCCCCGGCCGGCCGATCTTCGAGCTCACCGGCGCGAAGAAAGACCCGGTGTCGCCGGCGGCCGTCGAGACAGGCGACCCGAGGCGCGGGCCGCTGCTCATCGTCGGCGGCGAGAAGGACCACACCATTCCGCAGGTCGTGGCCCGCCAGGCCGCCGAACTCTACGGTTCGGCAACCGACACCGAGTTCCGCGAGATACCGGGTCGCGGTCACTCGCTGGTGTTCGACTCCGGTTGGCGTGACGTCGCCGACCTCGCGCTGCGCTGGCTCGCCGAAAGGGTGCCCGCCGCGCGCTGAGTGCGGCCCCGCGTCATCCGAAATTCATCACTAACTAAAAGGAAAAGGAAAATGTCTGCTGACAAGCTCACCGCACCACCGTTCGATGCCGAGTTGAAAACCGTGCTCGACGTCGTGAACCAGTCGATCAGCCCGACCCTGCTGCCCGAGCACCTCGAAGCGTTGCGCGGCCCCGGCTTCACGAAGACCCTCGACCAACTGCTGGCCGAGCGCGACATCGAGCATCGCGAACTGATCATCCCCGGCCCGACCGGAGCTCCCGACCTCACGGTCTCGGTATTCCAGCGCCCGGGGCACACCACCGGTCCCGGCTTCGTGTTCACCCACGTGGGCGGCATGATCTTCGGCGACCGTTTCGTGGGCGTCGAACCGGTGATCGACTACGTCGAACGTTTCGGCGCCGTCGTGGTCACCGTCGAGTACCGGCTCGCCCCGGAGAACCCGGCGCCCGCCGCGCTCGAAGACAGCTACGCCGCCCTGGTGTACACCGCGGAGCACGCCGCCGAGCTGGGCATCGACCCCGCGAAACTGTTCACGATCGGCGCCAGCGCCGGTGCGGGTCTCACCGCCGGCATCACGCTGCTCGCCCGCGATCGTCGCGGCCCCCGGCTCGCGGGCCAGGTGATCATGTACGGAATGCTGGAGGAGCGCAACGACTCCGTCTCGGCGCGGCAGATCGACGGCATCGGGATCTGGGACCGCACGAGCAACGAGACCGGCTGGGACTTCCTTCTCGGCGACCGGCGCCACGGCGCGTCGATCACCGGCTACGAGTCGCCCGCTTACGCCTCGAGTCTCGCCGGACTGCCGCCCACCTACATCGAGGTCGGCTCGGCCGAGGTGTTCCGTGACGAAGACGTGGCCTATGCCAGCAAGATCTGGGCCGCGGGCGGATCCGCCGAGCTCCACGTCTGGCCGGGCGGGTACCACCTGTTCGAGTTACTCGCCCCTGATGCCGAGGTGTCGAAGGCCGCACGTCACACCCGCGGCGAGTGGGTCAGACGGCAGCTCGAAGCGTAGATAGCAGACGGATGCCCCGTGGCCCAGGTCCTGGGCCGCGGGGCATCCGTCTGCGGGGTCCTACCCGCGGGTCGTGCTACTTCTTGTCGGGCGCGGGCGTCGGGGCGACCGGACCGAACATGGCGTCGACATCGGCGAGTTCCATGTGCGCGGTGGCCTGGATGAGCTCGAGCAGGGCCGGGTCGAGACCGGGCGCGAACTCTTCGGGACGCTCTTCGGCGATCACGATCGGCACACCCGCCGGGGCCTGCTCGGACGCGTCGAGGTTGGTGCCGTCCTTCGAGGGCGACATGCCCTGGAAGATCTTGCCCGCCTCGGAGAGTCCGGTGAGGTCGAACGTGTACTGCTTGCTCTGCAGTCCGAGGTCGAGCAGCTTCTTCACCTCGGGGAACTTCTCAGCGTTGGTCTTCGGGATCGGGAGCAGCGTGTTCCAGTGCACTCCGAGGGTCTCGAGTGCCTTGGCGTAGGCGTTCTCGTGGGCCTGGTCGCGGACGATCAGGTAGGAGAGGGTCGAGCGTGCCGTCTTGTTGTCGGTCATCTCGTAGATGCGGCACTTCTGCAGGCGGCCGGTGCTCTCCAGCATGAGGTTGTAGAGCAGGTCGAGCACGAGGTTGCCCGAGTTGTAGACGTAGCTGCCCAGCCACGGGTTACCCACGGCGTCCACGGGAAGGGCGCCCTGCGCTCCGACGAGGTAGTGGTGGATGTTGCTGGTGTCGAGCGCGATGTTCAACGGGGTGGCACCGCCGGCACCGGGGGCGTCGACCGGGTCGGTGGGCTTGCCGTTGTAGCGGGGCGAACCGTCGAGCAGTCGGGAGATCGTGGTGCCGATGAGCTCGACGTGGCTGATCTCCTCGGTGCCGATGCCCTGGATCAGGTCGCGGTAGGGCTTCGCCGAGGGCCCGCGGAAGTTCATGCTCTGGAAGAGGTACTGCATCATCGTGCGCATCTCGCCGAACTGTCCGCCGAGGCCCTCCTGCAGTGCGTTGGCGGCGGCCGGATCCGGCTCGTCCTGCTCGATGTCGTGGATCAGGTTCTGGACGTGGAAGTACATTTATGCCTCCAATGGGGTTTCGGCGACGATTCCGTCGTCGCCTCCACTGTCCCCCCAATCACGGGTCGCATGGAGAATGTGGTTTCCCCTTGCGTGATGTGGGGATGTGGTCTACCTGAGGCGCGACGGGCTGCGTCGAAAAAGGGGAAAGAAGAAGGGCCCGCTACGTGAGTAGGGGCCCTTCTCCGGATGCCGCCACTGGGGGGCGGATCCGCTTGGGAAACGTCGAAACGTTAGCGACGCGAGTCGTGGTCGGCGTCGTAGTGCTCACGGCTGCCCGACTTGGCGAGGCCGCGGCTGATCATGTAGCCGATGGTGAGCAGGGTGGCGTAGAGCCAGACGGAGCTGGCGCCGAATCCCTGTCCGTCGTCGCCGTTGTCGACGACGGCCGAGGCGATGAACATGGCGATGAGGATGACGACGTAAGCGATGAACTCGGTCGTCTTGAAGGCAGCCTTGGTCTCGGTAGAGAATCGAGCGACGCGGCCATTGTTGGGAGTGTTACTCATGGTGACTTCCTGACAGTTTCTGGTGATCGGCGCGGATTTGCGCCGCCGTATATAGAACCATCGGGAAAAAAGTTTGCCGGGTTGCGCTTCAAGCATTGCGCTTTCGGCGTTCGCGGGCGATGATCGCGCGCTAGAAAATCGTCCTCCTCGATGACCCTCGCAACGAGCCTCGGAGGGCGGACATGTTATACGAGGTGTGCCGCATGTCGATGGCATTGTCTGAAAAAGTTTCTGCGTTCACACTCGGTACCGAAGCTGCACCGGCCCCCACTCGGGGGTCCGAACCAGATGTCACGGAAGGACAACCATGACCAACGAATACACATCGGGCGCCCCATCCGAAGGCGGATCCTCCATCGGTGGAACCGCGGAGACCGCTCGCGAACAGGCTGGCAACGTCGGTCACGACGCCGCCGAGTCGGCGAAAAACGTGGCAGGAACCGCGAAGGAAGAGGTCGGCAAGGTCGTCGGCGAGTCCACGAAGCAGGCGAAGGCGCTGTACGAGGAGGCCCGCGGCCAGTTGACAGAGCAGGCCGGCGTTCAGCAGGAGCGCGTGGCATCCGGACTTCGCTCCATCGGTGAAGAGCTTGCCCGCATGGCGGACTCTTCCGACCAGCAGGGCGTTGCGGGCGACCTGGTTTCGCAGGTCGCCTCGCGTACCTCCGCCGTCGCCAGCTGGCTCGACGGACGCGATCCCGGATCCGTCGTCACCGAGGTCAAGAACTTCGCACGCCGCAAGCCCGGCACATTCATCGCGGTCTCCGCGGTGGCGGGCATCGTCGCGGGTCGCCTCGTGAAGAGCCTCGCGAGCGAGGCAGCGGACGAGAAGGCCGCGGAAGCCGCAGCCCCCGCCGCACCCGTCGCCACCCCGACGACGCCGGCCACCGCTCCGGCCTCGTACGGTACCGAGACCTCGTACGGCACGGAAACGCCGCTGTTCGACACCGTGCGTCCCACCACCCCGACCGGCTTCGAGCCGACTTCCGACGGGCGCCAGCTATGACAGACGCACCGACCCCCTCGGAGCAGAAGGCGGCTTCGACGTCTCTCGGCGACCTGCTCGGCGAGGTGTCCCGCGACATCTCCACCCTCATGCGACAGGAAGTCGAGCTCGCCAAGGCCGAACTGAAGCAATCCGCAACGCGTGCCGGCAAGGGCGCGGGACTGCTCGGCGGCGCCGGATACGCCGGCGCGATGGCCGTGCTGTTCCTGTCGATCGCCCTCTGGTGGGGACTCGGACACCTCATCGACAACGGATGGTCGGCCGTCGTGGTCGCCGTCATCTGGGGCATCATCGCCGCCATCATGTACAGCGTCGGCCGGAAGAAGCTGAAAGAAGTGCAGGGTCTGCCGCAGACCGTCGACTCCCTGAAGAAGATCCCCGACACCGTCAAAAAGAACGAGGAAAACCGATGACTGACTACAACACCTCCGACCCCGACGAAATCCGCGCCCACATCGAGCGCACTCGGACCGAGCTCGGCAGCGATGTCGACGCCCTCGCCGACAAGGTGACGCCGTCGAAGATCGTCGACCGCGAAAAGGACAAGCTGCGCGGTCGCGTCGAATCCGTGAAGGACCGCGTTTTCGGTGCCGTTTCCGACGCCAAGGACTCGGTGACGGGTACCGCGTCGAGCGCTGGCGACAGCATCGCCGGTGCCCCGCACAAGGCGGTCGAAAAGGCCGAGGGCAACCCGGTGGCCGTCGGCCTGATCGCGTTCGGCGTCGGCCTCTTGGTCGCCTCGCTGATTCCCGCGAGCGAGAAGGAAAAGGACCTCGCCGCTCAGGCGAAAGAGGCCGCCGAACCTCTCGTGCACGAAGTGCAGGATGCCGCGAAGGGCATGGCCGAGAACCTCAAGGAGCCGGCTCAGGATGCCGCGCGTGCGGTTCAGGAGTCGGCCCAGGGTGCGGCCGACAATGTCAAGTCGTCGGCAACCGACGCGGCTGACAACGTGAAGTCGAGCGCGGACGACGCCAAGCAGACAGTGCAGGACCAGGCGACGTCGTAACGTCGTAGGTAAACACAGGGCCCCGCCCGGCATCCGCCGGTCGGGGCCCTTTGTTATCTACCGGCGCGACGGCACTAGGAGGGACCGGCCGCGCGGGCCTGCCGCACGGCCTCGCGGATGCCGTTCCGCCACGGCTGCCCGTGTCCGGGAAGCACGGTCGTGGCACCGGTGGCCTCGAGCGCCGAGAGGGTCAGCAGCGCCTGACCGCTGTCGGCCGTGGCCGCACCCGAGACGATCTGCGGGCCGGCTCTGCCGGTGTACGGGTCGAAGGTCACCAACGCGTCTCCGGTCAGCACCGCTTCGTGAGCCGGGAAATGCAGCGCCGAATGGCCGAACGTGTGCCCGGGAGTGAAGACCACCCGCGGTCCGCCCGGGACGGGCAGCACGTCGCCCGGCTGGAAATGCTCGAGGCCCGAGATGCCGCGCACGTTCAGCGCGCCCGCCGCCGCCATGCGTCCGAGCACCGGAATGGCGGCAGGGTAGCGCACCGGGTAGAGCAACCGCGACCGCTCGTGGGCGTAGCGATACGGATGGCCCGCGAGATACGTTTCGAGCGGATGCGCCAGAACCGGAACCGACCACTCGGCCTGCGCGCGGGCGGCGAAGCCGAGGTGGTCGAAGTGCGCGTGGGTGAGAACGATCGCCCGCACATCCGACGGCTCGCGGCCGATGGCGGCGAGCGCTCGCAGTACGAATTTCCAGGTCGCAGGGAAAGCGGTGTCGACGACGGTCACCCCGTCGTCGTCGGCGACGAGGTAGCAGTTCACGTAGGCGTGCTGGAGCCGGTGGATCCCCGGGACGACGTTTCGTGTGAACCGCGTTGCGGCTTCGGTCGGGGAATGCGTCTCGGTGGTCATCGCTGTCCTCTTCATCGGTCGGAAGGCTGGGGGAATCGAATGAGGGGTCGCCGCGGGGTAGCCGCGGCACGGGGGCGGGTGGCGCGAAACCACTGGCCGCAGACGACCACGATCAAGACGGCGTCGATAGCGTCGCCCGCGTAGTACATCAGCATCGAGCCGGCCTCCGCGCTCGATCCGGAGACCCCGGCGGGCGGATGCGCGAACAGGAACTTCGCCAGGATGCCGTGCGCGGCCAGGGCGGCCGCGAGCACGACGGCACGGTACGCGTGCCGATGGCGGTGCGGCGTCGGGTCGACGGCCGCCACGGCAGCGGTGAACAGATAGCCGGCGAAGAAGAAGTGCACGTGGACCAGGGCGGCGAGCAGGGTGTTCTCGTGCATGCTGCGGAAGATGTCGGTCGTGTAGAGCGCCCACATGCCGCCGGCGTAGAGCACCAGGGCGGTGATCGGGTGGGTGACGAAACGCACGGCCCGGCGACCGAGGAGACGGCTGATCCTGCGCGCCGGTACCGGGTCGAGGGTGCGGAGCGCCAGCGTGACGGGCGCCGAGAGGGCGATCAGCAGCGGTGCGAGCATGCCGACGAGGATGTGGTCGACGGTGTGGCCGACGAACGACGTGACCTGGCCGGTCAGCCCCGGAGCGGCGGCGATGCCGAGGCAGGCAATACCCGCCGACCACAGCACCGACCGGTACGCGGGCCACGGTCGCTGTCTGCGGTTCGCGACCGCGGGGCCGACGTAGACGGCGACGGCCGCCAGCATCGCGATGACGACGACCAGGCTGCCGCCGGGCGCCGCTTCGTGCGGGTGCATGCCCGTCACTTTCTGCTCGCGGAAGCACGGTGGGTGCGCAGCAGGAGAACGACCGCGACCACGATCAGGGCAGCGGCGGCGACGTTCCAGGCGACGTCGTAGGGGAGCAGGTCGACCTCGTACCGGATCTGGTGGAGCCCGAAAAGCTTGTGTTGTACCGTGCCGTCGAACAGTTGGAAGGCTCCGGCTCCCAACAGCAGGCCGGCCGTCCAACGCGTCCACCAGACTCCGCGTCGGCGATAGAGGTCCGCGAGCAAGAACATGCCGCCGACAGTGGCGAACCAGCTGACGGCGTGGAAGATGCCGTCGGAGACCAGGCCGATGTCGGGCGTGGACCTGTCGTAGAAATGGTGCCAGTGCAGCAGCTGATGGAAGACGACCTCGTCGACGAAGCCGGCCACCCCGACACCCACCACGATTCCGGAGAGGAGATTGCGCCGCCGGTTCTGATACTGCTCATCGGTGGGCATGGTTCCTCCGGTCGATCCGTCGCATCCGTGTGGCGCGCCTTTCACGGTAGGCAGACACCTCGGTGAACGCACCGGCTTGACACGCATGCGGCGCTCGCTTGCGCAAGGCCTCGAAGGTCGGCTCGGCTGCCGCGAAGATTAAGTAATGATCAATTCCACCGGCGTCGCCGATCACCGCACCGACTCCATCCCGTTCTCCGCCCGCGGCCCCCTCAGTGCCGCTCTCCTCGAGGTGCTCGGCACCGAACCGACCGAATCCGACGATTTCGGGCCGCTGCTCGAGATCGCGCGGTCGGCCGCCGGCTCCACCGTGTCGTTCATGCGCGACGAGGACCTCCAGCTCGCGCTGTTTATGCTCTACGGCCTCCACTACGGTTCCCTCCCCGGTGTCTCCGACGCCTGGGAATGGCAGCCCGGACTCGTGCGGGTGCGCGGCGAACTCGAGCGCGGGTTCGAGCGGGAACTGCGCGAAGCCGTCGGCATCCCCGAACTCCCCGCGCCGACGCGGGCGGCCGTAGCGCGCGTCCTCTCCGAACTCACGTCGGCGGAGGGCGGACCGAGCCTGTCGCGCTTTCTGGCGAAGAAGGCCACCAAAGAACAGGCTCGGGAGTTTCTGATCCAGCGGTCGATCTACACGCTGCGCGAGGCCGACCCGCACTCGTGGGCGATCCCGCGCCTGACCGGCCGTAGCAAGGCTGCACTGGTCGAGATCCAGGCCGACGAGTACGGTGGCGGCCGACCCGCCCGGATGCACTCCGCGATCTACGCCGAGACGATGCGGGGCGTGGGACTCGACACCGACTACGCGCACTACCTCGACCGGGTGCCCGCCATCACGCTCGCGTCGCTCAACACGATGTCGTTGTTCGGCCTGAACCGGCGCCTGCGCGGGGCCATCGTCGGCCACCTGGCCGCGTTCGAGATGACCTCGTCGATCCCGAACCTCATGTACGGCAACGGTTTCCGTCGACTCGGCTACGACTCCGGGGTGACGGCCTACTTCGACGAGCACGTCGCGGCCGACGCGGTACACGAGCAGATCGCCGCCAACGACCTCGCCGGTGCGCTCGCCGAAGACGAGCCCGCACTCATGGAAGACATCCTCTTCGGGGCGGGCGCCTGCCTGCTCGTCGACGGGTGGGCATCCGCTCACATTCTCGAATCCTGGACCGACGGCGTGACGTCGCTGCGCTCGACGGGGACCGCCGTGGGGGCAGACCGTGCATAGCGACGAGCGGGTCACCATCACGCCCTACGAAAACGGGCCGCTGATCGTGCGGGGCGACTTCGAGATTCTCGACGCCGACGGGGTTCCGGTGCCGCCGGGACGGAAGACCGTGGCCCTCTGCCGGTGCGGAGTGTCTGCGATCAAGCCGTTCTGCGACGGTACACACAAACTCGTGGGTTTCAAGACCGGCGAGGACCAGCCGGCCTGAGGGTCACCTGCGAGGATCGACCGCGACCCGCACGGGGCCGCCGGAGCCGGCCATGCCGATGCCGGCGTCGAGGTCGCGCAGCGCGACCGTCGCGCCCACG
Source organism: Conyzicola nivalis (assembly GCF_014639655.1). NCBI lineage: Bacteria > Bacillati > Actinomycetota > Actinomycetes > Micrococcales > Microbacteriaceae > Conyzicola > Conyzicola nivalis. Next base: position 1,930,526 of record NZ_BMGB01000001.1, on the reverse strand, counting down.
AGTTCCCGGAACGGCCGGCTGCGCCACTGCTGCACCATGAACTCCGCCGCGGCGCGCAGGTGTTCTGCCGTGTAGTTGTGCACGCCGGTCACGGTGAGCAGGTGACGCACGATCCGCTCGGGGTCGACCGGCACCGGTTCCGTGGGGGAGACACTGCCGACGAGCACGATCGCACCGCCGACCGTCGCCGAGGCGAACGCGCCGAGTACCGCGGCGCTCGATCCGGACGCCTCGACGACGGCGTCGAACCCGCCGCCCGCTCCCGCCGCCTCGAGAGACTGGGCGATGTCGTGCTCGCTCGCGGCAGGATCGTAGCTGGCGACGGCGCCGAAACGCAGCGCGAGGCTGCGGCGGGCGGGATCGGGGTCGGCGACGACGACCCGCGCGCCGCGGTCGGTCGCGAGTGCCGTCGCGGTGAGGCCGATCAGGCCGGCGCCGCTGACGAGCACGGTGGCACCGGGAAGCGTGACGGTGCGGGCGACCGCGTCGAGCGCCGCCCAGGCGGTGGCCGTCCCGCACGAGACGGGCGCGAGTACCTCGGCGGGCACGGAGTCGGGCACGCGCACGATCGGCGTGCCGGCGAGCAGGTGGGTGTGCGTCGCGAATCCGCCGGAGAGCGCCCACCGGTTGCCGATTCGTTCGTGCCCGTACTTGCGCAGGGCGCGGCACTTCTGGGTCAGGCCCGACTCGCACCGGTCGCACGCGCCGCAGCTCGCCGCGATCGACCAGACGACCCGGTCGCCCACGGCGATCGGCGAGCCGTCGACGGCGCACGGTTCGCCGCTGCCGAGCGCGATGACCCGGCCGACCTGCTCGTGCCCCAGGATCAGGGGCGCGGGCGCGGTGCGGTCGCCGTGCGCGGTGTGCACGTCGGACCCGCAGATGGTCGCCAGCTCGACCTCGACCAGCAGCTCCGACCCGCCGAGCTCGACGCCGACGAACGCCGCCAGCTCGTGCGGCCGGTCGGGTGCGACCCAGACCATCGCCGACGCCGCCGGCTCGAGGGGGATGCGACGGGGGACCGCGACCGTCTCGACGGTCATCGGGTGAGCGAGGGCAGGAGCGTCACGTCGCGGATGACCGCGTGGGCGCCCGCCTCGTCGAGCGTCGCCTCGTCGTGCGAACCGCTGAGCACTCCGACGACGAGGCCGGCTGCGGCAGACAGGCCCGAGCGGATGTCGCTTGCCGTGTCACCCACGACGGCAACGGCGCTCATCGCGCTCACGCCCGAGCGCAGCGCGGCGGCGAGCACGAGGTCGGGAGCGGGGCGGCCACGACCGGCGTCGACCGGAGACAGGGCGACGTCGACCAGGTCGAGCCAGCCGAGCGAGCGCAGGATCGCGTCGCGGGTCACGGGCGCGAAACCGGTGGTCAGGGCCACCTTCACGCCGCCGTCGAGCAGGCTGCGGATGAGCGCCTCTGCGCCGGGGATCTCGGCCGCCCCCGTCTCCTCGATCAGTTCGGCGTAGGCCGTCTCGAACGCGGCGGTCGCGCGGGTCGCGGCCTCGACGTCACCGTCGGCGAGGCGGGTGAAGACGTCGATCTTCGACATGCCCATGGTCGTGCGCACGTAGGCGAGCGCCTCGTCGGGCGTGAGCGTCGCGACCACGCCGGTGCGTTCGGCGGCGCGCTGGAACGCGGCCTCGACGACGCCGTCGTCGCTGACGGTGGTTCCCGCCATGTCGAAGACGACGAGCTCGATGCCGTCGAGGGCGGAGCGGGAACCGGTGGGGGTGGAGTGCGTCATCAGGCGCCTTTCGTCGAGTGGAGAGCGCCGAAGCGCTCGGAGAGAACGGTCTCGGCGAGACCGAGGCCGGTGGTCATGCCGATTCCCGTCGTGGCCGCCAGAGCGAGCACCCCCGGCTGCGGTTCGGCTACGAGAAACTCTTCGGGTGCGCTGGCGTACACGCCCTGCCACCGCTCGAGCACCCGTGCCTGCGCGCCGAAGAGCACGGACGTCTCGTGCAGCAGGAGGTCGGCGGTCGCCTCGCTCTGGAACGGCGAGGGGGTCACCGCCTTGTGGTGAGAGTCGCCGACGATGACGCTGCCGTCGGGAAGCTGGGTGTACATCTGGTTGAGGTCGATGGCGGCGAGCTCCGGGCGCTCGGTGTGCAGACGTTCGCGCACCGCCCCGGCCTCCGGCAGTGTCGCGAACGCGCTGTAGCGGATGAGGGACCACCCGGTGAGGAGCGGTGACGCGAGCGGCCGGGCGAGCGGGATGCCGACGCGCAGCATGTCGAGGGAACAGCGCACGACGGCGTGCTGCTCGGCCAGGTCGGGAAGGAGCTGGTCGACGTCGTGGTTGACGGCCACCACGACCGTGTCGGCGAACACGGTGCCCCTGCTGGTCTCGACGGTTCCCGTCGTGACCCGGCCGACGGAGGTGCGCATGCGGAATTCGACGCCGAGAGAGACAAGGTGCCGGATGATCGCGGGTGCGGCCGACCGCGGATCGGTCTGCAGATCGTAGGGGAGAAGGGCGCCCCCGGCGACCTGGCGCCGGTCCACCGGCACGGCGGCGGTGACCTGGGCGGCGTCGAGCAGGCGCAGCGACGGTCCGTCGCCGAAGCCTCCGTCGAGACGCTCGCCCGCGGCCTCGAGCAGCGCGAGCTCGTCGCGGTGCCGGGCGACAACGTGGGTGCCGGATTCGCGGAGCCAGAATCCGGCGTCGCGCGCGAGGCGCATCCAGATCTCTCGCGAAGCGCGTCCGTACCGCAGTGCATCGCCCGACTGCGGGGTGAAGCAGAGGTGCCCGAAGTTGCGCACCGTCGAGCCGACCGGTTCGGCCGTGCGGTCGATGACCACGACGCGCAGTCCGCGCTGCACGGCTGCGTAGGCGGCGCCGAGCCCGACGATGCCGGAACCGACGACGGCCAGATCGAAGGTGTCCCTCATCGGAACACCCGCCGCATCCACATCGCGAGTCCCTCGACGATGAGCACGGTGACCAGGATCATCAGCACGATCGCGGTGACCATGGCGTAGTTGGAGCCCTGGCTGGAGTTGAGCAGGTAGTACCCGATGCCGCCGCCGCCCACGATGCCGAGCAGGGTCGCCGCGCGGATGTTCGTGTCGAGAAGATAGAAGGTGTGGCCGAGCATGGCGCGCGCCGACTGCGGCACGGTCGCGCCCGTGTAGACCTGGAGCCGGCTGGCGCCGGTCGCGGTCAGCGCGCGCTCCGGTCCGCTGTCGACCTCCTCGAGCGAGTCGGCGATCAGCTTGCCGAGCAGTCCGATGCCGCCGACCGCGAGGGCGAGCGTGCCGGCCTGCGTGCCGAGCCCGCTGATCACGATCAGCACGATCGCCAGAATCAGTTCGGGGATGCCGCGCACGGTGACGAGCAGCAGTCGGAAGGCCCCACGCGTCGTGCCGTTCGGCGCCACGTTGCGGGCGGCGAGCGAGCCGACGACGACCGACACCACGACGGTCAGCAGCGCGGCGGCTAGGGCGATCACCACCGTCTCGCGCATCGCCTCGACCATGGTGGCCACGTCGTAGCTGCCGAACGAGGGCGGCCAGAACTGCACGGCGACGTCGGGGATGCGCGCCCAGAACGTCGCGAAGTCGGCCCAGCGGATGTCGCTCACGAGCACGCCGGCGACGAGGGCGATCGCGGCGATCGCCCCGGCGACGGTGTTGCGCAGGCGGGACGGGGTCCAAGGGCGGCGCAGCGCAGACTCCGGGGTGGCCGCGGTGATGGTCGCGGGTCGACGCGGAGAACGGGTGGGGCGGATGCGACGGAGGAGCCGGTCGAACGGGCCCGACCCGGTGTTCGCGGTGCCGAGCATGGCCGCGCGCACCGAGCTCGAGACGATCTCCATGGCGACGCAGAGCGCGAAGATGACGATCGCGATGCCGAGGCCGCGGCCGTAGTCGAGCGACTTGAACGCGTAGGACATCTCCAATCCGAGCCCGGCCACGCCGACGTAACCGAGGATGACCGAGCCGCGCAGGTTGATGTCGTTGCGGTGCAGCACGGTGGCCACCCACGACGGCAGCACCTGGGGGAGCACGCCGGAGGTGAACTCCTGGAGCTTCGTGCCTCCGGCCGCACGGATCGCGAGCCGGGGGCCCTCGTCGACCTGTTCGATAGCGTCGGCGAACATCTTCGAGATCATGCCGACCGAGTGGATGCCGATGGCGAGGATGCCGGGCAGCGAGCCCAGCGAGAACATCAGCACGAACACCATGGCGAGCACCACGTCGGGCACGGCCCGCGCGAGCACGCCGAGAAAGCGGGCGAGGCCGCGCCACGCGTTGCCGGGCGAGGTGTTGGCGGCGGCGAGGTAGGCGAGCGGGACCGACAGCACGGCGGCGAGCAGGGTGCCGGTGAGCACCAGGCCGAGGGTCTGCGCGGTGAGCGCGACCAGTTCGGCCGGTTCGGGGAAGGTGATGGCGCCGACCCGCACGAAGAACCGCTCGGCGTTCGACCAGCTCTCGACCATCCGCGGCAGGGAGATGTCGATCTCGACCAGGGCGCCGATGGCCAGCACCACGATCGCACCGAGTGTGAGTGTCGCGGCGATGCGCTCGGGCGACCGGCGGGGGCGGGGAGCCCGTTCGGCGACGTCCGCTTCGCGCGGGCGTGCCGTTGTGCGCGGCGGGAGGGTGGTCGTCACAGCGCGGCCTCGGGAGACATCAGCTCGTTCTGCACGGCGTGCAGCTCGGAGGTCGTCGTCGCGACACGACCGTAGATCTCCATGACCTCGGCCTTCGACAGTCCCGCTGCCGGCAGGTCGAGTACGACGGAGCCGTGCCGGAGACCGACGATGCGGTCGGCCCACGCGATCGCGAGGTCGACCTGGTGCAGGCTGCAGAGAACGGTGAGGCCCTCTTCCGCGGCGATCTCGCGGATCAGCGCCATCACCTGGTCGCTCGACTCCGGGTCGAGCGAGGCGACGGGCTCGTCGGCGAGCAGGATGCTGGGGTTCTGCATGAGCGCACGCGCGATCGCGACGCGCTGCTGCTGACCGCCGGAAAGCGTGTCGGCCCTCTGGTAGGCGCGGTCGAGCAGACCGACCCGGTCGAGGTGCTGCAGCGCGCGCAGCTTCTTCGACTTGGGATAGCTCCACAGGCCGAGGCGCGGGCCGCGCAGGGTGGCGAGCGCGCCGGTCAGCACGTTTTCGAGCACGGTCAGCGACGGCACCAGTTCGAACTGCTGGAAGATGAACCCGACGCTGCCGCGCAGTGTGCGCAGGCGCCGCCCGCCGAGGGTCGAGACGGATTCGCCGAGCACCTTCACCGAACCGCTGGAGGGAAGTTCGAGCGCGTCGATGTGGCGGAGGAGGGTGGACTTGCCCGATCCGGAGAGTCCGAGGAGCACGACGATCTCGCCGCGGCGCACGGTGAGGGATACCCCGTCGAGCGCGGTGGTCGAACCGAACTGTTTGGTGAGCGCTGCCAGTTCGACAACGGTCTCTGGCGCAGTGGGTGGTGTCGTCGTCATCGGATTCTCCGGATCGGGTTCGTCAGTGCTGCTTCGGGACTACTTCTGGCACTGCGCGGCGTCGGTCGCCTCGCAGATGTCGCGGATCTGGTCGTAGTACTCGTCGTCGACCGGGGTGGTCGCGTAGAAGACGCTGCGGAAGCCGTCGGAGTCGGCGCTGTCGATGCCGGCCGCGACGATGTCGTCGGCGGTGACCTCGCTGAGGATGTCGCGCAGCTTCTCCTTCACGTCGTCGGGCAGGGTGTTCGACTCCACGATCGGGGCGCCGGGCACCATCGTGCGCTCGATGACCTCGACCTTGTCGGACTTCGCCACTTCGCTGTCCTCCGCGAAGCCGGCCTCGCACTCGACGCCTTCGCCGACCTTCTGCACGCTCACGTCGTGCTTGCCCGCGAACACGGGGGTGATGTCGGCCTCGGGGTCGATGCCGGCCTCGATCAGGTTGTAGCTCGGGAAGAGGTAGCCGGAGGTCGACGACGGGTCGACGAAGCACACCTTCTTGCCCTTCATGTCTTCGATCGAGGTGATGTCGCTCCCCGACGGCACGATGGCCTCCGAGTAGTAGCCGGGCTCCTGGCCCTCGGCGGTGATGATCGACGAGATCGGGGTCAGCTCGGCGCCGTTGTTCGTGGCGGTAACGTAGGTGAAGCCCGAGAACGAGGCGACGTCGATCTGGCCGGCGATCGACGCCTCGATGAGAGCGGCGTAGTCGGTCGACTCGTGGTACTCGACGGTCTTGCCCGTCTCCTGGGCGATGTAGTCCATGAGGGGCTGGTAGTTGGTCTCGGTGTCGACCGAGTCGGGCACGACGCCGAAGACGAGCGTCTCGGAGTCGACCGCGTAGCCGCCCTCGGAGTCGGCCGCGGCGGAGTCGGTGGAGGAGGCCGCGCTGGAGCAGCCGGCGAGGGCGAGGGTCAGGGTACCGGCGACGGCGAGCGTCGCGAGCGAGATGCGAGAGCGGGTGATCATGATCGCCTTTCGGGCAGAGTCGGTGGGGACGTGCAAAATCCTCCTCGACCTAGCCATACTTGTATACCTATCTTGCCCAGTGTTTAGGACTTGTTCACCTACGTGGCCGGGAGGAAGACACGGCGGGCCGCGACCGTCCCGAATCGCCGTTCCCAGTAGGGTGCCTACGTGGCTGACGTTATGTACAAGCAGATAGCCGACGATTTGCGGTCGGCGATCCAGACGGGCCGCCTGCGCCCTGGCGACGACGTGCCGTCGGAGAGCGAACTCGCCGAACGGTGGAACACGTCGCGCGGCCCGATCCGCAACGCCTTCGCGGCGCTGCGTGCCGAAGGGCTCATCGAGACCACGCGCGGCCGGCCGGGTCGGGTGATCGAACGCAAGGTGCACCAGGCGGTCGACGTTTCCATACCGTTCACCAAGTGGGCGCTCGACATCGGCGCGAAGCCCGGAGCGGTCACCCAGCACGTGAGCCTGCGCCGCTCCGACAGCGAACAGGCGGCGCTGCTCGGCATCGCCGAAGGCGACCAGGTGGTCGAGGTGCTGCGGCTGCGCTCGCTCGACGACCGACCGACGATGGTCGAGCGTCTCACCTACATCGAACCCGTCGGCAGGAACCTGTTCGACGTCGACCTCGACGCGGTCTCGATCACCCAGTTCCTCGAGTCGCGCGGCTGGATGTCCGCCGAGGTTGACCACGAGATCGACGCAGTGGCCGCGGACGAGACGGACGCTTCGCTTCTCGGGCTGGCGCCGGGCGCGCCCATCCTGCGCCTGCGCAGAATCACCAGGCACACGGACGGGCGCACCATAGAGGCCTCGGATGATCGCTACCGCAGCGACATCGTGCGGTTCACCGTCTCGGCCTCAGGCCGTCACCCCGAAGGCGACCACTTCATCCGGCCGCTCGGTCGCTGAACCGGTCACCACGCGAGCAGCAGCACTCCGCCGACGACCACGACCGACGCCGCGACGCGGCGCACGGCCGAGCCCTCGCGCAGCACCACGACGCCGAAGAGCGAGACCAGCACCACGCTCACCTCGCGGAGGGGCGCCACCAGCGCGACCGGCGCCATGGTCACGGCCGTCAGCACGAGGATGTACGACAGCGGCGACAGCACACCGAAGGCGAGGATGCGCGGCCAGTGCGCCCGGCCGACGGCGAGCATCTCGGCGCGGCGACGGTAGACGCGTGGCGCGTAGAGGAATACCTCGACCACGGTGCATCCGACCATAAATGCCACGGGCGACAGGTCCCAGGTGCGCAGCGCGTGCGCGTCCCAGATCGTGTACGTCGCGATGGCGGCACCGGTCAGCACCCCGAAGACGATACTCGGATCGAGCCGGCGCCGCACACCGGGCACGGGCTCGGCGCGGTCGATGAGCCCGGTGGCGACCACGCCGACGACGATCACCGTGATGCCTAGCACGGCGGCCAGGCCGACGTGCTCGCCGAGCAGCACGACGGCGAGAAACGAACTCAGCGCGGGACCGGTACCGCGGGCCGTCGCGTACACGGTCGACAGCCGGCCCCGCGCGTACCCCTGCTGCAGCACCAGCATGTAGGCGACGTGCAGCACACCCGAGACCCCGGCGCCGATCGCGAAGCCGGTGACGAGATCGGGCCCGCTCTGGCCGAGGCCCCCGGTCAGGGGGATGACGGGCGCCCAGATGGCGGTGCTCGCGAGGGCACCCCACCACAAAAACGGAACACCGACCCGGCTGACGCCGTGGGCGAGCACGTTCCACGCCGCGTGGCAGACGGCAGCGGACAAAACGAGGACGAAAGCGAGAACAGACACGGGGACCTTCCTGCTCGCGCGTGGGCGCGACACAGTGGTCCTCCAGGCTTCTATCCCTTGAGATGACGGCGCCCGATGGCGGACAACCGTGGCGCCGCTCGAACCAGACGGACTGTGTGTCCCGGAACCCTAGGCGCTATCGGGGGCGAGCCTAGCAGGCCCGGGCAAACGCGCTGCGTCGCGGCTTCACTCCGTCATGTCGCCGGTCTCGGGTGCGCCACCCGCCCAGCCGTAGCGCAACAGCACCGCGCCCTTCTCCGACGGCGCCGGCGGAGCGAGCAGCCTGAGGGTCGCGGGCGGTCCGTCGGCGGGGAAGAGCCGTTTGCCGGCGCCGACGACGATCGGGTACACCCACAGGTTCAGCTCGTCGAACAGGCCCTCCGCGATGAGGGTGCGGGCGAAATCGACGCTGCCGATGACATGGATGCTGCGGTGGCGGTCGCGCAGGTCCGACACCGCTGCGGCGAGGTCGGGTGCGAGAAGGTGCGAGTCGCGCCAGGGGAGTTCGGGCGTGCCCCGCGACGCGACGTACTTCGGGATCGAGTCGAACGCCCGTGCGATCTCCGAGTCGGAGCCCTCGAGCTGACCCGGCCAGTAGCCGGCGAAAATGTCGTAGGTGCGTCGACCGAGCAGCAGGGCGTCGGCCTGCCGGATGCCCTCCATGACCTGCGCGCCGTCCGTCTCTGCGATGAGCGGTGCCTGCCAGCCGCCGAACGCGAACCCGCCGGACGTGTCTTCGTCGGGGCCGCCGGGCGCCTGCGCGACACCGTCGAGCGTGGTGAACAGGTCGATGTGGATGCTGCCGGGCACGGGCGTCTCCTCTGCGTCGAGGTCAGGTGAGCCGCGGCATCCGCACCGCGTCTGCCACATGGTTGCAAAGGGCGACGCGCCCTGTCAACGGAGTTCTGAACTTCTCTTCGCGACCTCCTCAGAACTATTCGAGCATCATTCGCAGTGATGACGCGCGCGGGTGATCCGCGGCTTAGAGTCGAGAACGACGGGAGGCCGAGTGACATCGTTTGACGACTGGGTCGTGCACTTTGAAGCCAACGACGAGCGCCATCGCGCGACGGAGCCGCTCATCGACTGGAAGGCTCCCGCGAGCATGAACAGCCGCACGCGGCGCGCGTTCGTGCGCTCGTTGCAACGTTTCGAACTCGGTGAGAGCGGCGATGGTGCACACCTGCTCGACCTGGCTGAGACCGCAGGGGACCCCGCGTACACGGCGGCGCTGATCCTTCTCGTGCGGGAGGAACAAAAGCACTCCGCGCTGTTCGGCCGTGCCCTCGAGCGTCTCGACGCCGTGCGGCTCGAGTCGCACTGGAGCGACGCCGCCTTCACCGGCCTGCGCCGCATGCTCGGCCTGCGCACCGAGATCGGGCTGTTCCTGATCGCGGAGAGCGTCGCGATGGGGTACTTCGTCGCTCTCGCGGAACGTGCTCCCGACCCCGTTCTGCGAGCGGTGGGTCGACGCATCGCCGATGACGAGCGCGACCACATACGTTTCCAGATCGACCGGTTGCGGGTCGGATTCCGGGGCACACCGGCGCCCGTGCGGGCGCTCGTCGGCGTCGTGTGGGGTGTGGTTGCGGCGGGAGCGGCGACGGTTGTGGTTGTCGACCACGGCGCGGCACTGCGCGCGTGTGACGTCTCGCCCCGCGCATACTGGGGGCGGGCGATGCGGAGCTTCCGCGTGGCGGCGCGCTCGGTTCTCAAGGATCCGGATGCGACGTTGGTCGGTCCGGCCCGGCGCGCGTCTATACAGGGCGTCGCCCGCCCGGTATCTTCGCGAGCGTGACGCACCAGCTCACGCGCGACCAGGCCCGGCGCATCGTGGTGCGCGCCCAACTGCTCGATGCCGAGCGGTCGACCGATGTCGTCGGAGTCGCCGAGGAACTGGGCGCGATCAAGATCGACCCGACTGCCACGATCGCGCCCGCGGAGCACACCATCCTCTGGTCGCGGCTCGGCTCGGCCTACGACCCCTCCGTGTTGCGGAAGGCGGTGGAGACCGACCGGCTGTTGTTCGAGTTCGAGGGTGCGTTTCGGCCGGTGAGCCTGCTGCCGCTCATGCTGCCGGCGATGCGGCGCTGGCCGACCCACCCGCGCAGCCGGGAATGGCTCGACGGCAACGACCGGTTTCGTAACGAGGTGCTGGCCCGGCTGCGGGCGGAGGGGCCGCTGCTCGCCTCGGACATCCCCGACACCGCTCAGATCGCCCGCCCTCCCGACGGCTGGTCGGGGCCGAACCAAGTGGTCCCCATGCTCGACTTCCTGCAGCAGCAGGGCGAGGTGGCGGTCGCCGGACGGGAGGGGCGTCACCGGCGCTGGGACCTCGCCGAACGCGTGTACCCGGCCGACCTTCCGGAATACGAGCACGATGAGGCCGCGCGGCTGCTGAACGAGCGCCGACTGCAGGCAGCCGGCATCGCCCGGCAGAAGTCGCCGTGGACTCCCGTGGGGGAGGCAGGCGAGCCCGCGACGATCGACGGGATTCGCCAGAAGTGGCGGGTCGACCCGCAGGCCCTCGCGGCGGTCGAGCGGGACGACGGCGGGCGCGTGGCGTTCCTGAACCCGTACGACGGCTTGCTGTTCGACCGGCCGCGACTGCGCGACCTGTTCGAGTTCGACTACGTGCTGGAACAGTTCAAGCCGAAACCGCAGCGCAGGTACGGCTACTTCGCGCACCCGATCCTGATGGGGGACAGGTTCGTCGGCATGCTCGAGGCGGAGGTGGACCGCAAGAACGAACTGTTGGTGGTGGCCGCGGTGCACGAGCTGCTGCCTTTCGACTCGGAAGAAGACGAGATGGTGCGAGCCGAGATCGTGGATCTCGCCGAGTGGCTGGGCGTCGACGTAGCCGACTGACATCGTTCTGACACCATTAGTGGTTGACATGACACCACTGTGGTGTCACTATGGTGCAATGGAACTCGGACAGTACGTAAACGATCTGCAGCGACAGCTGGTGGATGCCGCGGCGAACGGCGCAGAGGACACTCGCGTCGCCGCCGAACGGCTTGCCGCCGGACTGGATGCCGCGACTCGGCTCGTGCTGCTCGATGCCCTCTCGGCGGCGGTCGGCGAGATCACGCGGGACCTGGCGCCCGGATCGGTCGACCTGCGGCTGCGCGGGCGAGAGGTCGAGTTCGTCGTCTCGCAGCCCGGCTCCGATTCCGAGTCAGACGACGCGCCCGCCGCGCCAGTCGACCTCGACGACGCCAGCACCTCGCGCACAACGCTCCGACTGCCCGACGCTCTCAAGGTGCGGGTCGACGAGGCGGCGGCCGCCGACGGGTTGTCGGTCAACTCCTGGCTCGTGCGCGCCATCGCGTCGGCGCTGCAACCCAAGCAACGCCGATCCGCCCAGCGCGCGGTGCGCTCGGGCGACAATTTCGCCGGCTGGGCGCGCTAGACCGCCCGGTCGCGCAGCATCCATCAGCCCCGCGCACCCGCGGGGCCCACCGAACACGCCCATAGGAAGGGACGCTTCAGCATGCCCATTTTCACCACCCCCAGCCCGATCGACCTCGCCGTCAACCTGCCGGTCGGTCTCCTCGAGATCGTTGCCAGCGACCGCGGCGACACCGTAGTGACCGTGTCGCCCACCAGCCCGACGAAGGCCGCCGACCGGCGCGGCGCCGAAGAGACCACGGTCGACTTCGACGGCAACCGGGTCACCGTCACGGGGCCAAAGCCCCGCTTCGCCATCATCGGCCCGTCCGAGTCCGTCGACGTCAAGGTCGAGCTGCCCACGGGCTCCCGGCTCACCGCGGAGGTATCGCTCGGCGGCCTGAGCACCGTCGGTACCCTCGGCGCCACCCGGATCAAGAGTTCGATGGGCCCGGTCGATCTCGACGCCGTCGGCGACCTGTGGCTGCGCGCCTCGCACGGCAACGTGACCGTCGGTGCCGCCGACGGCGACATCGAGATCACCGCCGACCACGGCCAGATCCGGGTCGGCTCGATCACCGGCGACTCGAACCTGAAGGCGTCGCACGGCAGCATCCAGGTCGGAGAGTCCGGCGGCGAACTGGAGGCGAAGCTCTCCTACGGAGACCTCGAGATCACGAGGGCGCTCGCCTCCGTGACCGCGAAGACCGCGTACGGCGCCATCAAGCTGCACGAAGTGTCGGGCGGTTCCATCCAGGTGGAGAGCGGCCACGGCCAGGCGACCATCGGCATTCGGCCCGGCGTCCCGGCCTGGCTCGACCTGTCGTCCAAAGACGGTCGAGTTCGCAACCAGCTCGACGGCGACCGCGCCCCCGACGAGTCGGAGCCCGCCGTCGCGGTGCGGGCGCGTACCCAGTTCGGCGATATCACCATCCAACGGGCCCGGTAGCCCGGGACATCCGAAAAAAAGAAGAAGGGAACGAGACAGATGACAACCGAACGCGATCGCGAACCGGCGATCCGAGTGCAGAACCTTCAGAAGTCCTTCAAGGAGTTGCACGTGCTTCGCGGCGTCGACTTCGACGTGGCGCCCGGCAGCATCTTTGCCCTGCTCGGCTCGAACGGGGCCGGCAAAACCACGATCGTGCGCATCCTGTCGACGCTGCTCCGGGCGGACGCCGGAACGGCGACGGTCAACGGGTTCGACGTCGCCGCCGACGCGCTCAACGTGCGCGAGTCCATCAGTCTGACCGGCCAGTTCGCGGCGGTCGACGAGATCCTCTCCGGTCGGGAGAACCTGGTTCTGGTCGCGAAACTGCGGCATCTGAAGAACCCGGGCGAGGTGGCGGACGAGTTGCTGACGCGCTTCACCCTGACGGATGCCGCCTCCCGGAAGGTGTCGACGTATTCGGGCGGCATGCGCCGCCGCCTCGACATCGCGATGAGCCTCATCGGCCAGCCGAAGGTGATCTTCCTCGACGAGCCGACGACCGGCCTCGACCCCGAAGCGCGGCTCGAGGTCTGGCAGGTCGTCAAGGAGCTCGCCGGCCGGGGCACCACCGTCCTCCTCACCACCCAGTACCTCGACGAGGCCGAACAGCTCGCCGACCGCATCGCCATCCTCCACGAGGGCCGCATCATCGCCAACGGCACCCTCGCCGAACTGAAGCAACTCCTGCCACCCGCAAAGGTCGAGTACGTCGAGAAGCAGCCGAGCCTGGAGGACATCTTCCTCGCTTTGGTCGGTACCGGCGCCAAGGCCGAAACCAGAAAGGACAAGTCATGAGCACCCACTTCTTCCCCGACACGGCCGTCTTGCTGGGCCGCTCGATGCGCCACATCACCCGCAGCGTCGACACGATCATCACCACAGCGGTCACACCGGTCGCCCTGCTGCTGCTGTTCGTCTTCGTGTTCGGGGGAGCGATCGACACCGGCAGCGAGAGCTACGTGAACTACCTGCTGCCCGGCATCATGCTGATCGCGATCGCCTCGGGGATCGCGTACACCGCCGCCCGCCTGTTCAACGACATGCAGAGCGGCATCTTCGAGCGGTTCCACTCGATGCCGATCGCCCGGTCGTCGGTGCTGTGGGCGCACGTCGTGACGTCGCTGTTCGCGAACGCCCTCTCGCTCGTGCTCATCGTGCTGGTGGCCTTGGCGATCGGGTTCCGCACCTCGGCAAGCCTCGGAGCGTGGCTCGCGGTGCTGGGCATCCTGATGCTGTTCACGCTGGCGCTCACCTGGCTCGCGGTGATCGCCGGGCTCTCGGCGAAGACGATCGACGGCGCGAGTGCCTTCTCGTACCCGCTGATCTTCCTGCCGTTCATCAGCTCGGCGTTCGTCCCCACCGAGACCATGCCGGGGCCGGTGCGGGCCTTCGCCGAGAACCAGCCGGTGACCTCGATCGTGAACACCATCCAGGACCTGTTCGCCGGGCGCCCGGTGAGCGGGGACATCTGGGTGGCCCTCGCCTGGTGCGTCGGGATCCTCGTCGTCGCCTACGGGTTCGCGATGTTCGTCTACCGGCGCAAGCTCGCTTGAGCCCGCACGACGTTCCCCGACCGGTCACGGTCGGGGATCGTTGCGTTCGGCCTACGGCTCGCCACCGGCCTTGGGGTCCCGGGGTCTGACCACGAGCACCGGACAGTGGGCGTGGCGGGTGCACTGCTCGCTCACCGAACCGAGCAGCAGGCTGGAGAACCCGCCGTGCCCGCGGGATCCGACGACCAGCATCAGCGCGCCGGGCGAGGCGGCGATGAGCACGGCGGCGGGCTGTCCGAACTTGGCCTTGAACCGGAACGTGACGCCTGGGTGTGCGGTCACGAGGTCGGCCACGTCGCGTTCGAGGATGCGCGCCACTTTGGCCGAGGCCTCGTCGAACGACGCGACGTAGCCGCCGGACACGAGCGTGCCGTGCGGGGCCGTGTCGATGGTCCAGGCCCGCACGACGAGCAGTGTCGCACCCAGCCGTTCGGCCAGCCGCAGCGCGAGTTCGAACGCCGACTCTCCGCCGTGCGATCCGTCATGACCGACGACGATCGTGTTTGCGAGGTCGGGGTCTGGAGGGTGTGAGTGCGTCTGCATGTCCACAGCGTGCACCGTCGCGCGTTCTCCGGGCAGGGCCGAAGGTCCCATGCCGTCGGCGCCGCTGGTGGCGCGCGGCGCAGACCGTTCAAGCCGGACCCCCACGACGGCGGCCTGCGCGCGGCGGGCGACGCCGAGCTTGCAGAACAACCCGGACACGTAGTTCTTCACGGTCTTCTCCGCGAGACCGAGCTCGTCGGCCATCTCCCGGTTCGTCATTCCGGTCGAGATGAGCCTCAGCAGCTGGCGCTCCCGCAGCGTGAGGTGGAGTTCGAGGGTGGCGTCGCGGGGGAGCAGCGCGGTGTCGTTACCGGCCAGGCGATCCCGTGTCTCTCCCACCGTTCCAACCCGTTCGCGGTCGACGCGGCGATGCTGCCAGCTGCGATGCCGCGTGCGTGTCGCTCGACGTCCCGTGGGACTTTCGGCCCTGCCGCACATCCTCGCGGACCAGCAGCATTGTCCTGGCGTTGGACCGATTATCGTCCGCGCGGAGACAGGGAGCAATCGTGTCCGAGAAACTGATGGTCGGCGTTGACAATCGGGGGATCAGCGAGTCGGTTCTCGGCTGGTTGAGGGAACGGGGACGCGCGCCGGAGGCCGACCTCGCGGTCGAGATCGTCACGGTGGCCGAGCTCGGCTGGATACCGGTGAACACCGCGGAGGTCGAGTACCGCAAGGCCTACGAACACGCGCTCTGGCAGGCGGGGGAGACGCTCGTCGCCGCGCTCCCCGGGGTGCCGATCGAGACCACGATGCTGTGGGGATCGCCGTCGGAGGAGCTCGTCGAGGTATCGGAGCGCGCGGATCTGCTGGTCTTGGGGAGCGACAAGACCGGTGTCGTCGTCGGATTCGTCTCGGGCACGTTGCCCCTGCGCGTCGTCACCCACAGCGCCTGCCCGGTCGTCGTCGTACCCGCGGGTTGGAGAGCGAGCGGTCAGGGCGTGGTCGCGGGTGTGGCGCTCGAGCCCTCCGACTTCGCGGTGACGGAGTTCGCCGCACGGGAGGCCGCGCGTTCGCGGGTCGAGCTGCAGCTGGTGCACGCGCTGCCGATCCCGCAGGCCCTGCTCACCTCCGACCTCATCGCTCCCGTCACACGCGACGACGTGCGGGAAGCCGCCGACACGGCGCTGAAACTGTCGGTCGACGAGCTGCTCGTGCGCTACCCGCAGCTGTCGATTTCGGCGCACACCGCCGACACCCGGGCGGCGCTGGCGCTCACGGTCGAGGCCAAGAGCGCGGACCTCGTCGTCGTCGGAACCCATGGTCGCGGATTCCTGCGCCGGCTCGTGCTCGGCTCGGTCAGCCACGACCTGCTGCTGAACACGCCCTGCCCGGTGGCGGTGGTGCACAACCGAGAGTCGCACCGTTAGCGCGCTGCGGAGGCGGGGGCGTAGGCTGAAGGAGTTCCGTAGCCCAGACCCCGCCGCGAGTGCACACCGAATTCTGGCGGAAGGCACACAATGGGCACGTTTTACTATGGTGACGCTCGGTATCCGATCAAGCTCGACGACCGCACGCTCGCACATCTGAAGATCGTCATCCTCACCAAGCTCAGACGAAACGAGTGCTTCGCATTCTCGTGGGCGAAGAAATCGATCGACGGCAGCGGGCACGGGACCGTCTGGATCCACCCCGCTCTCGCTTTCCACTTCGAGTTCCTGGGAAGCAAAGAGATCCCGATCAACCTGGCCTGGCTCGAATCCATGAGCGAATGCGCGAACCGTGCCCTGGGTCTGTCGATCGGGGACGAGCCGCGGCCGCCGGCCGCGGAGGGTGACGTGGACGCGGCCCCGCGGAAGGCTGATCCGAGAGCGGACAAGGAGCCCATCCCGGAGCTTCTGCCACAGGATGCCGTCTTCGCCTGAGGAGACCGCTCCTGCGCTCGGTCCCGTATTTCAGCATTGCGATGTTGTCGAGCCCTCGCGTCCACGAATCCCACCGTTGTGTACTGGGGCTGACGCACTACGACCCAAGGAGACCGCAATGTCGCAACCAGCCCAGCAGCAGGACGCCCCCGGCACCACAGAGGCGATGACGCCCGTGCCCGATCACGGCGAAGAGTCGTACCGGGGTTCGGGCAAGCTCACCGGCAAGGCCACGATCATCACCGGCGCGGACAGCGGCATCGGCCGGGCGGTGGCGATCGCGTTCGCCCGGGAGGGCGCGGACGTGCTGATCAGCTACCTCGAGGAGGACGATGACGCCGAGGCCACGCGCCTCCTCGTGGAGGAGGCCGGCCGCACCGCGGTCCTCGTGCGCGGCGACATTTCCGACCCCGCCCACTGCCGCAAGATCGTTGCGACGGCGGTCGAGAAATTCGGCCGCCTCGACGTGCTCGTGCACAACGCGGCGTTTCAGCGCACGCACGCCGAACTCGACGAGATCGGCGACGACGAGTGGGACTACACCCTCGCCACGAACCTCAGCGCCTACTTCCACCTGGCGAAGGCGGCGAGCGCTCACATGACGAGCGGCTCGTCGATCATCGCCACATCGTCGATCCAGGCCGACAGCCCGTCGCCCGAGCTGCTGCCGTACGCGGCGACGAAGGCGGCGATCACGAACATGACCGCGTCACTCTCGCAGTTGCTCGGGCCGAAGGGCATCCGCGCCAACGTCGTGGCGCCCGGACCGATCTGGACGCCGCTCATCCCGTCGACGATGCTGCCCGAGAAGGTGGAGAGTTTCGGCGACGACACCCCGCTCGGCCGTGCCGGGCAGCCGGCCGAGGTCGCTCCGGCCTTCGTGCTGCTCGCCTCCGACGAGGCCAGCTACATGTCCGGTGCGGTCATCGCCGTGACGGGCGGCAAGCCGCTTCTCTAAAAATCTGCACACCGGATGAACCTTCCGGGCGGTGCCGGACAATACAGGTATGCCCACCGAGACGACCGACGCTGAGTACTGGCGGGTGGCTCTCACGGGTGACGGCGAGAGTTTCGCCGCCGTGTTCGACCGGCACCAGCACCGGGTGTTCCGGCACAGCCTCGCCCTCGTGCCCGGCTTCGACGACGCGAAAGACGTCGTCGCGGTCGCCTTTCTCGAGGCGTGGCGCAAGCGGGCGAGCGTGCGGTTCGTCGACGGTTCGCTGCTGCCGTGGCTGCTGGTCACCGCGACCCACGCCGCCCAGAACATCACCCGGTCGGCCAGGCGCTACCGCGACCTGCTCGACCGGGTGCCGCCCTCCGACGACGTTCGGGACCCCGCCGAGGTGCTCGACGACGGGCCGGCGGTCGCCGCCCTCGGCTCCCTGTCGCAGCACCACCGGCTGGTCGTGACGCTGTGCATCATCGAGGGGCTCACCGTGGCCGAGGCCGCGCGGGTACTCGGCGTTCCGGCCGGCACCGTGAAGTCGCGCCTGCACTTCGCCAAAAAGGCCCTCGCCGACCATCTCGCGGCACACCGACCCGCCATGACACTGACCGAATCTCTCGAAGGGACCCACCGATGAGCGACCCGAGACTGCGCCCCGAGCAGGTGAACGCGATGCGCTTCATGCTCGTCTCCGCCGCCGAGAGGTCGGCGAAGCCGGACCGTGCGCCGCGTATCGTGCGCCGCGTCGGGTTCGGCGCCCTCGCTGCCGGGGCCCTCGCCGCGGTCGTCGCGGCGGTCACCGTCGTCGTGCCCGCGGGAAGGCCGGCCGACCCCTCCGCCGGAGCGTCGACCATGCTGAGGGAGGCCGCCAAGGCCACCGACGACCCCGAGGTGGGAGACGGGCAGTTCCTCAGGCTGGCCACCAGCGCCTCCTACCTCGCGCTCACCACGGTCGACGGCCGGGTCGAGACGACGATCGGCTACCTCGAATCCCAGCTGCGCGAGGTCTACCTGCCCGCAGACGAGACCGGGCGGCCGGTCGCGCAGACCACCTACGTCGAGCCGACGGTCTTCTTCGGCGACGGCGCCCAGGAGTTCGCCGCCCGCGAGTGGAGCGGCCAGTCCGACGTGGTCGCCGTGCCCGTGTCGCAGCAGGCCGACGCGACCCGGCCGGTCGAAGACCAGTCGGCCATGCCGCGCGACCCCGCGGCCCTGCTCGCCTACCTCACCGAGTTCCGCTACCAGGCCGGCTCGAGTGACGAGAACGTCTTCGCCCACGTCGTCGACCTGCTGCGGGCCGGCAACGTCAAGTCCGACCTGCGGGCGGCCCTCTACGAGGCCCTCGCGCTTATGCCCTCCGTCGTCATCACCGAGCAGCAGGCCTCGCTCGACGGCCGGGTCGGAACCGCCATTGGGCTCCAGGGCACCGAGGGCGACACACGACAGGAGATCATCATCGACCCGACCACCGGCGAATACATCGGGGTGCGCCTCGTCACGATCAGCGGCTTCGGCGAGATCCCCCCGGGCACGCCGCTCGAATACACGGCCCTCAGCACCTCGGTCGTGAACCAGGTGCCGCGATGACCCGGGCCGGACGCGCCCCGCTGGTCGCCGTCGCCGTGGCGGTCGCCGTTCTGGTCGCCGGGTGTTCGAATCCGGATGACACGGCCACCCCATCGACGGCCCCCACCGAGTCGACGCCGGCACCCACGCCGACGGTCGCCCCCTACGACGCGGACTTCGCCGCGCTCGAGCAGTCGTTCGGCGCGCGTCTCGGCGTATACGCCGTCGACACCGGCACCGGGCGCGAGATCGCCTACCGCGCGGACGAACGGTTCGCCTACGCCTCGACGTTCAAGGCGCTCGCCGCGGCCGCGGTGCTGCAGCAGAACGACCTCGCCGACCTCGACCGCGTCGTGTCGTTCGCCGCCACCGACCTCATCACCTACTCGCCGGTCACCGAGAAGAACGTCGAGACGGGCATGACGCTCGGCGCGATCGCCGAGGCGGCCGTGCGGTACAGCGACAACACCGCGGGCAACCTGCTGCTCGACGAGCTCGGTGGCCCGGCCGGTCTCGCCGCCGCCCTCTCGGCGATCGGCGACGACGTGACGCAGCCGGTGCGCTGGGAGGCCGGACTCAACGACGCGGTACCGGGCGACCCGCGCGACACGACGTCGCCCCGCGCCTTCGCGACCGACCTGCGCGAGTTCGCCCTCGGCGATGCCCTGTCCGACGAGAAGCAGGCCGTGCTCGTCGACTGGATGACGGGCAACGCGACCGGATCCGCGCTCATCCGGGCCGGGGTTCCCGCCGACTGGGTCGTCGCCGACAAGTCCGGCAGCGGCGGGTACGGGGCGCGCAACAACATCGCGATCGTCTGGCCGCCCGACTCGGCGCCGATCGTCGTGGCGATCTTCTCGACCCGCGACTCCCCGGACGCCACCCGCGACGACGCCCTCATCGCCCAAGCCGCGACCGCCGTGGTCGGGGCCTTCGGGTAACCCGCAGCGCCAGCCCGCCAACACTCCACCCGTATCCCTGAAAGGGGTCTCCTTTGCGCGCCCAGAATCACCCTCCGCGCCGCCTGCTGAGCGGCCTGCTCGGCTTCACCGGGCTCTCGGTCGTCGCCGGCGTGCTCGTGGCCGTGCTCGTCACCCCGCTTGTCGCGGTGACGGGTGTCACCGCGACGAACACTGTCGGCATCTTCGACAGCCTGCCGGAGTTCATCGAGATCGGCGCCCAACCCCAGAAGAACGAGATCTTCGCTATCGAGGGCACCGACGCGGCGGGAGCGCCGGTCTACCGGCAGATCGCGCAGGTCTACGACCAGAACCGCGAGGAGGTGGCGTGGGAAGATGTGTCGCCGTTCCTCAAGCAGGCCGCCGTGGCCGGTGAAGACCGGCGGTTCTACGAGCACGGTGGGGTCGACCTGCAGGGCGTGGTGAGGGCGGCGGTCGGCAACGCGGCCGGCAGTTCGAAGAGCGGCGCCTCCACCCTGTCGATGCAGCTGGTGAAGAACATCTACATCCAGGACGCGCTGCGGGAGCCGACCGAGGAGGCCAGGACCGCGGGAGTGCGCGCCGCGCAGGCCGCCACGCTCGACCGCAAGCTGAAGGAGATGAAGCTCGCGATCGGGCTGGAGAAGCGTTACACGAAAGACCAGATCCTGCTCGGCTACCTGAACATCGCCGGCTTCGGCGGGAACAACTACGGCGTCGAGGCGGCGGCCCAGCGCTACTACGGGGTGTCGGCGCTCGACGTCTCGCTCGCCCAGGCCGCCAGCCTGATCGCGATCGTGCAGGGGCCGGGTGCGCGCGGCCTCGACGACCCGGCCGATCACGCGGCGAACCGCGAACGCCGCGACGTGATCCTGAAAAACATGTTCGTCGAGAGAATGATCGACCGGGCCCAGCTCGACGAGGCCCTCGCGATACCGGTCGACGCGACGACGGTCGTGCTCGCCCCTTACCGCAACGGCTGCATCGCGGCCGACCCGTACGCCACTTACTTCTGCGACTACGTCACTACCCTCGTGTCCGAGCTCGACGCGCTCGGCGCCTCCGCCGAGGAGCGCACGGCGAACTGGGTGCTCGGCGGGTACTCGCTCTACACGACGCTCGACCTGCGGCTGCAGACCGTGGCGCAGGACGCCGTCGCCAAGCAGGCGCCGGCTACCGAGGCACGGCTGGCGCTGGGCGCATCCGCGGTCTCGGTGCAACCGGGCACCGGACGCGTCCTCACGATGGCGCAGAACACGCGCTTCGACAACTCGGCGGCCGGCGGCGGACCGGGCACGACCAGCGTCAACTACAACACCGACCGGCAATACGGCGGATCGCGCGGCTTCCAGATCGGCTCGACCTACAAGGTCTTCACGCTCATCAACTGGCTGCAAAGCGGACACGGCCTGAACGAGGTCGTCGACGGCAACGGGCGCACGGTGCAGCAGGCCGCGTTCACCAACACCTGTGCGAACAGCGCGGATGGCGGCGGTATCGAAGACGGGCCGTTCGGCGGGCCGTGGCCGTTCAAGAACTCGTCGGGGGAGCGCGGAAACCGCACGGTGATGGATGCGACCGCGGCATCCATCAACGGAGCGTATGTCTCGATGGGACTCCAGCTCGACCAGTGCGAGACCAAGCGAATCGCGCAGGCCCTCGGTGTGCACCCCGCGAACAACGTCGACGATCCGTCGACGACCGACATCGTTGAGAACAAACTCGGGTCGAACCCGTCGGCGATCATCGGCACCAACGTGATCGCGCCGCTCACCATGGCGGCCGCCTATGCCGGCATCGCGAACCACGGTGTCTACTGCGCGCCGGTCGCCGTCGAGAACGTCACCGACAGGAACGGCACCGCGTTGCCGGGACAGGCTCGGTCGTGCGCCCCGGCGGTCTCGCCCGAGGTGGCGGCGACCACCGTGTTCGCGCTGGAGAACGCGATGAAGCGCTACGCCGGCAACCCGAAAGACGGCAGGCCGATCTTCGGCAAGACCGGCACCACCGACGACTTCGACCAGACCTGGCTGATGAGTTCGACGACGACGGTGACCACGGCCGTCTGGTTCGGCAACGTGAGCGGAAAGTACAACCTCACGCGGTACCCGGCCGGCATCAACAACCGTCACCTGATCGCCAAGCCGATCAACCTGGCGGCGAACGCGCTCTATCCACCGGGGGCGTTCGAGGCACCGGCCGCCGCGCTCGTGTCCGGCCGCGGGGTCACCCTGGCCGACTTCACGGGCGGCGCCGCCGACAACGCGAGATCGGTCGTCGAGGGGATGGGGCTCGTGTACGCCGACGGGGGCCAGGCCGATTCGACGCTTCCGGCCGGCGCCGTCGTGTCGACGTCCCCCGCACCCGGTGCCCTCGTCGCGCGGGGCACGACGGTCACCGTGGTCACGAGCAACAACGCGCTCGCCGTGGTGCCCGACGTGGCCGGCACATCCCTCGACGAGGCGGCGGCGCTCCTCGCCGGGGCGGGGTTCGCGGCCGTGACACCGTCGTGCGTGGCGGTCGGCCAGGGCGGTGCCGTCGGTACCGCGACGTCGAGCAATCCGGCCGCGGGGGTCACGGCGCGCAAGTCCGACGAAGTGCTCGTGGCAGTCGGTCGCTCGAACTGCTGAGGCGGGCGACCGGCGTCCGCTATTCTTAGCGATGATCCGGATCACCGGGGCGGACTAGGGGACGGGCGGTCGCGGTGCTGGGGGAGCAGGTAGACGTGGTGGCGCGCAACAACGTCACCGTCTCGGGCACGGGACGCCCGATCGTCTTCGCCCACGGTTTCGGCTGCAGCCAGGACATGTGGCGGTTCGTCGCGCCTGAGTTCGACGACCACCAGGTGGTGCTGTTCGACCACGTCGGCGCGGGCCGATCGGACCTCTCCGCCTACCGGCCAGGCAAGTACGACTCGCTCGAGGGATACGCCGGCGACGTCGTCGAGATCCTCGAGCAGCTCGACCTGAACGACGTCGTTCTCGTCGGCCACTCGGTCGGTTCCATCATCGGCCTGCTCGCCGCCAACCGCATCCCCTCCCGCATCGGGGCGCTGGTGCTGGTCGGTCCCTCGCCTCGCTACATCGACACCGACGACTACACCGGCGGCTTCTCGCAGGCCGACATCGACGCCCTGCTCGACGGGCTCGACGCCAACTACTTCGGCTGGGCGGAATCGATCGCGCCCGCGATGATGGGCGCCCCCGATCAGCCGGAGCTGAGCGACGAGCTCAGCGACAGCTTCTGCAGCACCGACCCGACGATCGCCCGACACTTCGCGCGCGTGACCTTCCTTTCGGACAACCGCGCCGACCTGCCTCGGGTCGGCGCGCCCACGTTGATCATCCAGTCGCGCGACGACGTGATCGCGCCGGTGGGCGTCGGCCGGTACGTCGCCGACCACGTACCGGACAGCGAACTCGTGATCCTGCCCGTGACCGGCCACTGCCCGCACCTCTCCGCACCCGCGCAGGTCGTCGCCGCGATCCGGAACTTCCTTCCGTGAGCCCCGCCGCGCGTGACGCGGGGTATTTCGAGGCGCTGTACCAGCAGGCCCCGTTCGGCTACGTGGTGACCGACAACGACGATGTCGTCGTGCGCGTCAACGAGACGCTGCTCGGCTGGGGCGGATTCGACGAGCAGCGGGTGCTCGGGCGACCGTTCCGCGACCTGCTCACACCCGGTTCGCAACTGCTCTATGAGACCAGGCACCTGCCCGTGCTGGGGCTGCAGGGCTTCGCACACGAGGTGTTCCTGCAGCTCGAGACCGCGACAGGGGCGCAACTCCCGGTCCTTATCAACGCGTCCAAGGTTCTCGACGCGGACGGTAGTGGGCACGAGGTGCGCATCGGTGTCCTGGACGCGTCGAACAGGGTGAGCTACGAGCGCGAACTGCTGACCACCAAGCGCAACGCCGAGAGTCTCGCGGCCCGCATCACGGTTCTGCAGAACGCCTCCGCCGCGTTCGCCGACAGCAACACCGAGGTGCAGATCGCGCGGAGCCTCTCATCGATCGTCGAGGACGCGCTCGTCGCGACGGCCGCGTGCGTCGCCGTGCCGCGTTCCGACCGCCGCCTCGAGGTGATCGCGGGCACGAATCTGCTCGACGGCCTCATCGTCAACGACACGCAGATTCTCGGATTCACCGTGCTCGAGTCGGAGCGCCCGGTCGTCGTCGGCACGACCGACGACGACCTCGGCCGCTACCCGTCGATCGTCGCCGCCATGAGGGAGGCCCGGGTGCAGACGCTGGCCGTGTTCCCGATCATGAGCGACACGACGCCCGTGGGCGTGATCGCCGTCTTCTTCGCCCGCGAACGCACCGTCGCCGACCACGAGGCCGACATGGTGCTCTCGCTCTCGCGGCAGGCGAGCCAGGTGATCACCCGGGTGCGGGCCCAGGAGCAGATCGCCCACGCGGCGCGGCACGACCCGCTGACGGGACTCGTCAACCGCGCATCACTGCGCGCGGCCATCGGCACCGCGCTGCTTCCCGACTCGAGGCCACCCGGCCCGCTGTCGGTGATGTTCGTCGACCTCGACGGGTTCAAGGCCGTCAACGACCGGCTCGGCCACAACGTGGGCGACGTCATCCTGCGCGAGGTGGCCGCACGACTCACATCGTCGGTCCGCTCGACAGACCTGGTCGGCAGGTACGGCGGAGACGAGTTCGTGGTCGTCTGCAGCGACACCGCCGGTGACGAGGCCGAGGCCGTCGCCGAGCGGATCCACTCGACCATGCGCGACGCGTTCGAGGCGGCCGAGGGGCTGCCGCTCAGCGCCAGCATCGGAATCGTCACGCACGGTTCATCCGAGGCCCCGGCCTCCGCCGACGACATCATCGGGGCGGCCGACCAGGCCATGTACGACTCGAAGCGGCTCGGCCGCGACCGCACGACGCACGCGCGCCTGTAGGGCCGCGGCCACCGCTGCTACTCGGCGTCGGCCGGGAAGTCGGCGACGCCGAGTTTCAGCGCCTGCTCGCGACGGTGTCGCATCGACGGTGCGGCCAGCGCGGCGAGGATCGCGATGACGGCCACCGCGGCGCAGACCCAGAAGCCGATCGTGAACGCGTCGTCGGTGGGCAGTCCCTGCGGGGTGCTGTGCGAGGAGATCAGCGCGGCGATGACGGCGGTGCCGATGCTGCTGCCGATGGTGCGCGCGATCGCGTTGACGCCGCTCGACTCGCCGGTCTGCTCGGCGGGCACGCTCTCGATTATGGCGTTCGACATGGCCGCGAAGGCAAGGCCGATGCCGGTTCCGGTGAGCAGACCGGATGCCACGACCTGCCACAGTTCACCGTGCGCGATCGCCGGCAGCACGAACGCCGCGGTGACCGCGAGTCCGCCGATCAGCATCGGCGGCTTCGGGCCGAACTTGCGCACCAGGATTCCGGCGACCGGGCCGAACACGACCATCATCAGCACCGTCGGCAGCAGGAAGATCCCGGCCTCCGAGACCGACTTGCCGAAGCCGTAGCCCGTCTCGGCCGGCAGCTGCAGCAGGGTGGGCACGATGACGAACGTTCCGAACATCGCGAATCCGAAGACGAGCGCCACCACGTTGGCGGTCCACACGCCGCGGATCTTCATCAGGCGCATGTCGATCAGGGGTTCCTTCACCCGCAGTTCGACGAACACGAACACGACGAGCGCGACGACCCCGAGGGCCAGCAGCACGATCGTTTTCCCGTCGCCCCAGCCCCACGCCTGTCCCTTGCTGACGGCGAGCAAAATCGACACGAGCGAGACGGTGAGGATGAACGCGCCGACGACGTCGAGGCGGCCCGGCTTGCGCACCGGAGATTCCGGCAGGCCGAAGATCACGCCGAGCAGCGCGATGACGACGAGCGCGAGCGGCAGCCAGAACAGCCAGTGCCACGACAGGTTCTCGATGATGGGGCCGGCCGCGACGATGCCGACGCCCGCACCGACGCCGAAGATGGCGGAGAGCAGGCCGATGGTCACGCCCACCTTCTCCCGGGGGAGCTCGTCGCGAACGATGCCGATCGACAGCGGCATCACGGCGCCGGCGGCACCCTGCAGCACGCGGGCGACGATGAGAACGCCGAGATTCGGCGCGAGGGCCGCCATCAGCGTCCCGACGAGCAGCAGCGCCAGCACCACGATGAGAATGCGGCGCTTGCCCAGCATGTCGCCGAGGCGGCCGAGGATCGGCGTCATCACCGAGGCCGACAGCAGGTAGGCGGTGAGGATCCAGCTGATGTCGCCGGTGGAGACGTCCAGGTCGTTGCCGATCGTGGTGAGTGCGGGCGCGACGAGCGACTGCAGCACGGCGAAGGCGAGTCCGCCCAGCGCCAGGTACAGCACGATGAGGTTGTTTTTGGTGCGGCCGTTCGGATGAACCGTGGGCAGCGAACCCGTGGGTGGGCTCTCGATCGTGTTCGACATGTGGGCTCCGAGCTGATGTAAACGGTTGATGACTTAGGAATGCTACCCCCATAAGTCAGCGACTGCTTACATCGCGCCGCATCGCCCTGTACCGTTGCAGTGCAACGAAAGGGCCACCATGACCAGCGGAACACCGGCGTTCACTGAGACTTCACCCGTCGCACGGTCCCGTGACGCCGACAACACCCGGCAGTCGCTGCTGCGGGCCGCACGGTATCGCTTCGCCCGGGACGGCTACGCCGCGACGAAGGTGCGCGACATCGCCGCCGACGCCGGGGTGAATATGGCCCTCATCAACCGGTACTTCACCTCGAAGGAGGGCCTGTTCGAGGCGTGCCTCGAGCGCGTCGACCAGGAGCTCGGCGGGCCGTCAACGCCCGACATGACGGTCGACAAGATCGTGCAGACCGTGCTGACCAAGGTCACCGCCTCGGCGAGCGACGACCAGCAGCTGCAACTACTGCTGCTCCTGCGCACCTCGGGCGACGAGCGGGCCGACGACATCAGACGCTCCATCCTCGGCTCGTTCACCGAGCGGCTGGCTGCGACTGCGGGATGGCGGGCGGGCGACGAGTCGACGGACCATCTGCTGCTGCGCGCCCAGGTCGTGATCGCGACGGCCCTCGGCATCGTGATGCTCCGGTCGTCGATCAAGCTCGAACCGCTGAGCGCCGCGTCCGAGGAGCAGCTGACCGGGCCGCTCGGCGACCTGCTCGCGACCCTGCTGCCCCGCCCGTAGGCGGCACCGGCACAAGCAGGCACTGGTCGCGACCGCCGCGTTGCGGTTGGATCGGGACATGACTGATTGGACAGACTCGGAGCTGAGCAGCATCGGCGGGGCCGAGGAGCTGCAGCTCTCCTCGCGCCGCGGCGACGGTACCCTGCGCCCGTACGTGACCATCTGGGTGGTGCGCGCGGGCGACGACATCATCGTGCGCTCGGCGTACGGCGTGGACAACCCGTGGTACCGGCGTGCGGTCGCGAGCGGGTCCGGCCGCATCCGCGCGGGCGGCGTCGAGCAAGACGTCACGTTCGGGCGGGTCGAACCCGACGCGCACCCCGGCATCGACGCGGCGTACCACGCCAAGTACGACCGCTACGGCCCCGGCATCGTCAACACGGTCGTGGGCGAGAAGGCCGTGTCATCCACGCTTCGCCTGCTGCCCGCGGACTAGCGCGACCCATCGGTTTGCGCCGTTCGGGGCACTCCGGTCTCCCGGGTGCCCCAAACGACGCAACCTGCGGGCGCTCCGCCGGCTACGAGGTGCGCGAGCGCAGCAGCGTGAACGAGCAGTCGCGCACGATCAGCGTGCTTACCGGCGGCGCCACGTGCTGGTCGGGGTCGCTCGACGACGCGAGCTCCCACGCTTCGCCCGGCGCGGTCGGGACGGTGAACTCCACCCCGTTCTCGGCCGCGTTCAGCAGCAGGGCGAAGGTGTCGCTGCCCTCGTGCGCGAACACGAACATGATCGAACGGGCGTCCGGGTTGTCCCAGTCCTCGTCGGCGAAGCCTTCGGCATCGGAACGCGAGATCTGCACGGTGTCGGTCTCGCCGTCGGTGGGGGCCTGACGGAACCAGACCGGACGTAGCGCGGGGTTCTCCGCACGGAGCGCCAGCAGCGACGTCGTGAACTCGAGCAGCGCCTCGTCGGTGTTGGCCCAGTCGTACCAGGAGATCTCGTTGTCCTGCGCGTAGGCGTTGTTGTTGCCGCCCTGCGTGCGACCGAGCTCGTCGCCGCCGAGGATCATCGGCACACCGGCCGAGAGCAGCAGCGAGGCGAGCAGGTTGCGGCGCTGGCGGTCGCGGCGCTCGTTGACGAGCTCGTTGTCGGTCGGACCCTCGGCACCGTTGTTCGACGACTTGTTGTCGCTCTCGCCATCGTTGTTGTCTTCGCCGTTGGCCGCGTTGTGCTTGCTGTTGTACGACGTGAGGTCGTGCAGGGTGAAACCGTCGTGGGCGGTGACGAAGTTCACGCTCGACAGCGGCGACCGGCGATCCGCCTCGTACACGTCGGGGCTGCCGAGGATGCGCTGCGAGAGCGTGCCGAGAACGGCGTCGGTGCCGTTCCAGAAATCGCGGACGTCGTCGCGGAACTTGCCGTTCCACTCCGACCAGTCGGCGGGGAAGCCGCCCACCTGGTAGCCGGCGGTGTCCCACGGCTCGGCGATCATCTTCACCGGCGCGAGCGTGGGGTCCTGAGCGATGAGGGTGAGGAAAGCGCTGTGCAGCTCGGCCGATCCGTCCTGGCGCGTCAGCGTCGTGGCGAGGTCGAAGCGGAAACCGTCGACGTGCATCTCGGTGACCCAGTAGCGGAGGCTGTCCATGATGAGTCCGAGCGCCGCCGGGTGTCCGACGTTCACGCTGTTTCCCGTGCCCGTGGTGTCGAAGTAGGAGGCCTCTTCGCCCTCCACGAGCCGGTAGTACGACGCGTTGTCGATGCCCTTGAACGAGAGGGTCGGGCCCATGTGGTTACCCTCGGCCGTGTGGTTGTAGACCACGTCGAGGATGACCTCGAGGCCCGCGGCGTGCAGCGCCTTGACCATGTTCTTGAACTCCACGACCTGGTCGCCGCCGTCGCCGGCCGAGCTGTAGTCGCCGTGCGGGGCGAAGAAGCCGATGGTGTTGTAGCCCCAGTAGTTGCGCAGCCCCTTCTCTTCGAGGTGGCTGTCCTGCACGAACTGCTGCACGGGAATCAGCTCGACGGCGGTCACGCCCAGATCGGTGAGGTGCTTGACGGCGGCGGGGTGCGCGAGACCGGCGTAGGTTCCGCGGATCTCCTCCGGCACGTCGGGGTGCGTCTGCGTGAATCCCTTGACGTGCGTCTCGTAGATGACGGTGGACTCGAGCGGGGTGCGCGGCGACTCGTCGCCGCTCCAGTCGAACGACGAGTCGGTGACGACGCACAGCGGCGTGGAACCCGCGGCGTCCGTCTCATCCATCGTCTCCGGATCGTTCATGTCGTGGCCGAACACGGCCTGGCCCCAGGTGTAACCGCCCTCGATCGCCGTGGCGTGCGGGTCGAGCAGCAGCTTGTGCGGGTTGTGGCGCAGTCCGCGTTCGGGCGCCCACTCGCCGTGTACGCGCAGCGCATACCGAGAACCGACGGTGAGGCCGGGAACGATTCCGTGGAAGACGTGGCCCGTGCGCTCGCTCAGCGGCGTGCGCGTCTCGCCCTCGTCGGTGAAGACGCAGACCTCGACGACGGTGGCCGTCTCGGAGTAGATGGCCACGCTGGCCGCGCCGTCGCGGAGGGTGACGCCGAGGGGGTACGGACGGCTGGGAAGACTCGAGGTGGAAATGACGGCATCCTTCGCAAGGGTGAAGCATGCCCGCGCACGCTGTGGATGCGGCCGTGCGGCCGCTGGCACAAGCTATCACCGGCCTGCTGCGGGGGCCGCCGCGAGCGTATCCATTGACCGGCGGCCGATTTCGTGGCAGTCGGCGAGAGCAGATGAAACTGTGAGCCTGGGGACGGCGCCGTCGGGCGTCGTCCCTAGACTTCAGCGGTGGTCAAGAAACTCGCAACGCATCCGCCCCGCATCGATGATCTCCGCCTCGGCGAACTCGCCAGGTCGGACGGTGACGACCTGCGGCCCCAGGGTCGCTACGAGGGGCTGCGGTTCGAGGGCATAGACGTGGGCGGCCGCGACCTCGACGGCATCGAGTTCAGTGAATGCGCCTTCGACGACGTGCAGGCGCACGCCACCGGGTTCCGGGCCGCCACCTTCTCGGAGGTCGAGTTCTCGCGCTTCAACGCGCCCGTGCTGTCGGCGCCGCGCTCGCGGTGGCGCGATGTGACGATGCAGGGCTCGCGCATCGGGTCGGCCGAGCTGTACGAGTCGTACGTCAATTCGGTGCGCTTCACGGGCAGCAAGCTCGGGTTCGTGAACGCGCGCGGGGCGCAGTTGCTGGATGTTTCGTTCGACGGATGCACCATCGACGAGCTCGACCTCGGTGGGGCACACCTGACGCGGGTCTCGTTCACCGACACGACCGTGCGCAGCCTGAGCCTCGCCGGCGCGAAGCTCGCCCACGTCGACCTGCGCGGTGCCGAATTCGCGCAGATCGACGGTTTCGAGTCGCTCAGGGGCGCGACGTTGAGCGGCTACCAGGTCGGGGCCCTCGCCGCATCGTTCGCGACGCACCTCGGCATCGTCGTCGACGACTAGCCGGGTCTGCCGCTTACCGTCAGCCGAACATCCGGCCAACGGCCTGACGGTGCGCGCCGTCGCTGAGTAGCGTGGGCACCACACCCCAGCCGAAAGGTCCCCCCCATGACGACGGTCGCCGACAACCTCATCACCACCCTGATCTCGAGCGGGGTCAGCCGGGTCTACGGGCTCCCGGGTGATTCGCTCAACGGCTTCACCGACGCGATACGGCGCAACGACGGAATCTCGTGGGAGCACGTGAGACACGAGGAGGCGGCCGCGTTCGCCGCGGCCGCCGATGCCGCCGTCGACGGTACCCTCGCCGTGTGCGTCGGCAGCTGCGGGCCGGGCAACCTGCACCTGATCAACGGACTGTTCGACGCGCACCGCAGCCGCGTGCCCGTGCTCGCGATCGCCGCGCACATTCCGCGCACCGAGATCGGGTCGCAGTACTTCCAGGAGACGCACCCGCAAGAACTCTTCAAGGAATGCAGCGTCTTCTGCGAACTCGTGAGTACGCCCGAGATGGCCCCCTACATCTTCGAGATGGCGATCCGCGCCGCCGTCGAAGAGAACGGCGTGGCCGTCGTGGTGGTTCCGGGCGAGATCTTCCTCGAGGTGGTCGAGGCGCAGCGTCATCCGAAACCCATCGTGGCGACCCGCTCGATCACGCGACCCGACGTCGAATCGCTCGCGACCGCGGCCGCCTTCCTCAACCAGAGCGACAAGATCACGATCCTCGCCGGTGCGGGCGCGGCCGGCGCGCACGACGAGCTGATCGCGCTCGCCGAGGCCCTCAAGGCGCCGATCGTGCACGCGTTGCGCGGCAAGGAGCACGTCGAATACGACAACCCCTACGACGTGGGCATGACCGGGCTGCTCGGCTTCGCGTCGGGCTACAAAGCGATCAAGGAGGCGGAAGTGCTGCTGATGCTCGGCACCGACTTCCCGTACCGGCAGTTCTATCCCGACGACGCGACGGTCATCCAGGTGGACATCCGCGGTCGCAACATCGGACGGCGCGTTCCGGTCGACGTGCCGCTTGTCGGCACGGTGAAGGACACGGTCGCGGCGCTGCTGCCCGCGATCACGACGAAGACCGAGCGCAAGCATCTCGACGCATCGCTCGCCCACTACGCGAAGACCCGGGCCTCGCTCGACGATTTCGCCGTGAACGACCGCGACCGCGAGCCGATTCACCCCGAGTACGTCGCCCGTCTCGCCGACGAGCTCGCCGCCGACGACGCGGTCTTCACGGTCGACGTCGGCTCGCCCGTGGTCTGGGCCGCGCGCTACCTCACCATGAACGGCAGACGCCGGCTCATCGGGTCGTTCAACCACGGCTCGATGGCCTGTGCGGTGCCGCTGGCCATCGGCGCTCAGACGGCGCAGGCCGGCCGCCAGGTGGTCGCCTTCTCGGGCGACGGCGGCCTGACCATGATGCTCGGTGAACTGCTCACCCTCGTGCAGAACAAGCTGCCGGTGAAGGTGATCGTGTTCAACAACTCGTCGCTCAACTTCGTCGAGCTCGAGATGAAGGCGGCGGGATTCGTGAATTACGCGACCGACCTCGACAACCCCGACCTCGCGGCCGTCGCCAGCGCGATCGGGCTGTTCTCCCGCCGGGTCGAGAACCCCGCCGAGCTCGAGGCCGCCATGGCCGAGGCGTTCGCGCATGACGGCCCCGCGCTCATCGACGTCGTGACGGCGCGACAGGAACTCGCGATCCCGCCCGCCATCACCCTCGAGCAGGCGAAGGGTTTCACGCTCTACGGGATCCGCACGGTGCTGTCGGGGCGGGGCAGCGAGCTGCTCGACCTGTTCACGACCAACGTGGCGCGGAAGCTCCTGCAGTGAGGTCGCGTCCCGCCCTCACCTAGCGTTCGCGCCGGCGCGTCACGAGCGCGTCGACGCCCGCAGCGGCGAGCAGCACGAGCGAACCGACGCCCATCGCGCCGCCCGCCGACGCGCTGCTGATGACGCCCGTCGTCTCGGGTGCCGTCAGGTACCCGAGCGATACGATGCCGGACACGACTCCGACCCCGGCGAGCAGCAGCTGCCGGACGAGCGACGACAGCAGCCGCCGGTCGCGCCGGTCGGCCAGCACGCGGATGTTCACGTTGAGGCGGCCGCTCTCGACCTGGTTGCCGATGCGGTCGAACCGGCGGGGCAGTCGCCGCACGGCGGGCAGCAGGCCGAGCAGTTCCGTCGTGAGTACCGAGCGCACGTTGCCCGCCGTCATCTGGTCGCCGATCTGCTCGTTCGCGAGCTCCCGAGCCTCCTCGAGCAGGTCGAATTCCGGTGCGCTCGTGCGCAGCGTGCCCTCGAGGATCGCGAAGGCGCGCGCCGCGGCCACCAGTTCCGCCGGAACGGTCATGCCGTAGCGCGAGATCACCGCGACGAGCGCGTCGACCGTGGCGACACTGACGCGCGACCCCGGCCCGAGTTCGTAGGTGATGAACTCGCTCAGTTCGCGGCGGAAACCCGTCTCGTCCGCGTCATCCGCAATCGGCGCGAGTGTCAGCAGGGCGTCCGCGAAGAGCTGCGTGTCGCCCTGGAGGTAGGCGATGAGCAGCTCCTGCACGGTCTCGCGCAGTTGCAGGTCGAGGCGGCCGACCGACCCGAAGTCGACCAGCGCGGGGCGACCGCCCGGCAGCAGCATGATGTTTCCGGGGTGCAGATCGGCGTGATAGACACCGTCGAACACGATCTGGCGGATGAACGCGCGCAGCACCACGAGCATGGCCGGCCGCAGCTCGGCGGAGTCGGCGCCGGGTCGCTCGTTCCACTCGGTGAGGGTGCCTCCCTCGAGAAACTCCATCACGAGCACGCGGTCGGTGGACAGCGACTCGACCAGGTCGGGCAGCCGCAGCTCGTCGGCGCGCGGGCCGCGTAACTGCATCGCGCGCATCGCGGTCAGGTTGCGCGCCTCGAGCCGGAAGTCGAGCTGGCGGCGCAGGTCGGCGGCGTACTGCTCGGCCACGGCGGCGATGCCCAGCGTTTTCGCCTCGCGCGAGGTGCGCGCGACGAACCGCGCGACCCGCACGGCGATGTCGATGTCCCGGCGCACGGCTGGCGCGATGCCTGGACGCTGCACCTTCACGGCGACGACCCTGCCGGTGGTCATGGTCGCGCGGTGCACCTGAGCGATGGATGCCGCGGCTATCGGCACCCGTTCGAACGAGGTGAACACGCTCGCCAGCGGCGCCCCGTACTCCTCTTCGAGCATCGCCTCGACCTCGTCCCAGGGTGCGGCCGTCACGCCCTGCTGCAGCCGCGAGAGTGCGGCCACGAACTCCGGCGGCAAGATGTCGGTGCGGGTGGAGAGGAGCTGGCCGGCCTTCACGAACGCGCCGCCCGCCTCCTCTAACGCCTGGCGCAGGCCGTCGGCCTGCACGGCCCGGGCGGAGGCGCCGGCCGGAGCCGTCGAGAAATCGAGTTTCCGCAGCGGAAGCAGCGAATGCCGCCGGGCGATGCGAACCAGTTCGGCGAAGCGCCTGCCGCGTTCGAGGGCCGGGGTGGTCTTGTCACGGGCGTCCGGCGGTGTCAGCCGGGGGATCGCGGTTGGGAGTGTGCCGTCCACCGTCTCAACTTTCTCTCTTCTGACCCTCAGTATGCGCGTTTTAGGCTGGTAGACATGGTGAACAAGGAGCCGGGAGACGCCCGGCTGAACGTCGCCCGGTATCAGGTCGACAGGTTGGCCGACGAGGCCGGCGCGAGCGTCGAGGCCGAAGCGGAGAAAGACCACGCCGGCCAGTCGATGATGGAGGCTCGGGCCCAGTACGTCGAGATCACCATCCAGCAGGCCATCCGCCGCGGCGAATTCGACAACCTGCCGGGTGCGGGCAAGCCGATCGAGGGGCTCACCACCACACACGACCCCGACTGGTGGATCCGCCGCAAGATCGAGCGGGAGAAGATCACGGGCCTCGGCCCGCCCGCACTGACGCTGCGCACCGAGAACGCCGAGCTCGACGCGCGCATCGACGCCACGGGCACCGAGGAGGGCGTGCGCACGTTGCTCGACGACTTCAACAAACGGGTGATCACCGCGCGGCGCCAGCTGCAGGGCGGGCCGCCCGTCGTCACGCCGACGCGCGACATCGAGGCAGAACTCGAGGGGTGGCGCGGTCGTCGGGCCGCGCGACGCGCCGCGGCCGAGCAGCGCCGGGAACGCGAGGCGGCCGAGCTCGCGGCGATGGGCTGGCGCGAGCGGCGCCGGGCGAAGCGCGACCGGGGCTAGTCTTCCGCGTGGGTCTGTACGGTGCCGGCGAGACGTACCGCCGCCGTGCGCATGTGCGCGGCCATCGCAGCGGCCGCGGCATCCGGATCTCTCGCCGCTATCGCCTCGTATACCGCCGCGTGTTCTTCGATCGCCTGCCGCGCGTGGTCGTCGTCCTGCACCGCGCGGTCGGACCAGACCCGCAGCAGCGAACGGATGCTCTGCAGCAGGTCGAGCAGCACGGTGTTGTCGGTACTGCGGGCCAACTCGAGGTGGAACTGCAGGTCGGCCTCGACGAAACGTGCGAAATCTGCGGATGACGCGCGCATCTCGTCCACGTGGGTACGCATGACCTCGATCGACTCGTCGCTCATACGCTCGGTGGCGAGCCGCGCCGCGTAGGTCTCGAGCGCACCGCGCACCTCGGCGAGTTCGGCCGTTCGGGTGCGGCTGAGCATCATGCCCCAGCTGAGCGTCTGGGGGAGGAGTTCGCTCGCGTTGCCGCGCAGGTAGGTGCCCGAACCGGGGCGCACGTCGACGACGCCCAGGATCTCGAGGGCCGCGAGGGCCTCGCGCACCGCGGACCGTCCCACAGCGAGGCTCGCGGCCAGTTGCCGCTCGGGCGGCAGCCGGGTTCCCGGGGAGATCGACTCCTCGGTGAACAGTTCGAGCAGGCGCTTGGCGACGGCCGACGAGGCGGAGCCGGCTCCCATCGCGCCCAGCGCGGCGCTGATTTCCTCGGTCGCGCTGGTGGGGTAGACGGGCATGGACTCACGGTACCAAACGCGAGGACCCGCCCTTTCCGGCCCTGAGGAAAGAGCAAATTGGTCAACCGGTTGACAGATCAAACGGGATAGCTGAAACTGTTTACGCGCCGAGGTGTTCCTCGATCGCCGTAAACAATGACGTTCACCCCAAGTCAAGGAGTCATAGTGGACACCCTCACCCCTCAGGCGCCACCGCAGTCCGCGGTCGAAAAATCCGCCATCCGCAAGGTCTCTATCCGGCTCGTGCCGTTCGTGGCGCTGATGTTCTTCATCAACTACCTCGATAGGTCTGCCATCGGATTCGCCGGTCCGAACGGAATGAACGACGACCTCGCGCTCACCGTGACCCAGGTCGGATTCGCCTCCGGTGTCTTCTTCATCGGCTACATCCTGCTGGAGGTGCCGTCGAACCTGGCCCTCGCGCGTGTCGGCGCCCGCCGCTGGCTCGCGCGCATCATGGTCACCTGGGGCATCGTCGCGGTGCTGTTCACCTGGGTCGGCAGCTTCGAGCACCTCGCGATCCTGCGTTTCGCGCTGGGTGTGGCCGAGGCCGGATTCTTCCCCGGCGCGATCCTGTTCCTCAGCCTCTGGGTGCCGTCGCGTCACCGCGGCAAGATCCTGGCGCTCTTCTACCTGGCGCAGCCGCTCAGCACCGTGATCGGTGCACCGCTCGCCGGACTCCTCATCGGAGCCCACGGGTTTCTGGGCCTCGAGGGCTGGCGGGTGATGTTCCTCGGCGTCGGACTGCCCGCGATCGTCGTCGGCATCATCGCCTGGTTCTACCTCAAGGACAAGCCGAGCGACGCCAAGTGGCTGACGGTCGAAGAGCAGGAATGGCTCACCGTCGAGCTCGCCGCAGAGAAGACGAAGACCGAGTCGCTCAACATCGTCAAGGGCAAGCAGCACGGCGGCCTGCGCACCGCGTTCTCGAGCGGCCGCGTGTGGACCCTCGCGTTCATCTACTTCGGGTTCATCTACGGCCTGTACACGCTGGCCTTCTTCCTTCCGACGATCATCGCCGGCTTCCAGGAGATCTACGACGTCGAGTACGACGTGTTCCAGCGCGGACTCATCACGGCCATCCCGTACATCCCGGCCGCCTTCGCGCTCTGGTTCTGGACGAAGGACGTCTCCAAGCGCGGCCTCAAGACCTGGCACATCGCCGGTCCGGCCATCGTCGCGGCCCTCACCATCCCGCTCGCGCTGTTCGCGGGATCGCCGGCCCTCACCATCGCGATCATCGCTCTGACGGCCATGGCAATCTTCGCGGTGCTGCCGAACTTCTGGACGCTGCCCACCCAGTTCCTCACCGGAGCCGCAGCGGCGGCGGGTGTCGCGCTGATCAACACGGTCGGAAACCTCGCCGGATTCGGCGCCCCGTACATCACGGGTGCCGTCGCCGACGCCACGAAGGACGCCAACGGCGAGCCCCAGTACTTCGTTCCCATGGCGATCGTCGGCTTCTTCATGCTGCTCTCCGCCGTGCTGATGGTGCTGCTCGCCCGCGCTCGCAAGAAGAACGCACCGATCGACGGCGATCTCGCCGCACCGATCGCTCACTGATAACACCGGGGCGGCCGTGCGA
Source organism: Conyzicola nivalis (assembly GCF_014639655.1). NCBI lineage: Bacteria > Bacillati > Actinomycetota > Actinomycetes > Micrococcales > Microbacteriaceae > Conyzicola > Conyzicola nivalis. The sequence goes on along the minus strand of NZ_BMGB01000001.1, from coordinate 1,893,378 downwards.
ACGGCCGCCCCCACCCTCACTTCTCTGGAGCCAGCCATGACCCGTCTGTTCAACGACCCGAGCCTCTTCGCCGACGAGATGATCGAGGGATTCGTCGCCGCCAACCACTTCCAGGTGCGGCGCGTGTCCGGCGGCGTCGTGCGCTCCACCCGCTCCACCCCCGGCAGCGTCGCCGTCGTCATCGGCGGCGGATCCGGCCACTACCCCGCGTTCGGCGGACTCGTCGGCCAGGGACTCGCGCACGGCGCCGCCATGGGCAACCTCTTCGCCTCCCCGTCGGCGCAGCAGGTCTACTCGGTGTCGACCGCCGCGAACAACGGGGGAGGACTGCTGCTCAGCTACGGCAACTACGCCGGGGACGTGCTGCATTTCACCCAAGCTCAGGAGAGGCTGCGCGGCGAGGGTGTCGACTGCCGCACCGTCGTCGTCACCGACGACATCGCCAGCGCGACCGTCGCAGAGAAGCACAAGCGTCGCGGCATCGCCGGCGACCTCACGGTCTTCAAGGCCGCGGCCGCCGCGGCCGAAGCCGGCTACTCGATCGCCGACGTCGAGCGGGTCGCAATTCTCGCGAACGAACGAACCCGCAGCATCGGCGTCGCCTTCACCGGCTGCACGCTGCCGGGCGCCGACACCCCGCTGTTCACGGTACCCGAGGGGCGCATGGCGATCGGCATGGGCATCCACGGCGAACCGGGTCTGCGCGAGACCGACATCCCCTCGGCCGACGGCCTCGCCGAGCTGCTCGTCTCCGAGTTGCTGGCGGAGCTGCCCGACGGTATCGCCGACGCCCGAGGCGAGCGCGTCGGCGTCATCCTCAACGGGCTCGGCTCGGTCAAGTACGAGGAGCTGTTCGTCGTCTACCGCCGCACCGCCGCGCTGCTCGAGCAGGCCGGCCTCACCGTGATCGACCCCGAGGTGGGCGAACTCGTCACGAGCTTCGACATGGCGGGTGTCTCGCTCACCCTGTTCTGGCTCGACGACGAGCTCGAGACGTTCTGGCGCGCGCCCGCGGACACCCCCGCGTACCGCAAAGGTTCGGTCGGCGCATCCGAACAGATGGATGACTCGGAGATGCACGATTCCGTCGCCTCCGACGCCCAGATCACCCCCGGCAGCGCTGAATCCCACGATGCCGCGGCCACCGCCCTCGCAGCCATCGAAGCCGTGCTCGCCGTCATCGAAATCAACGCCGACGAACTCGGCCGGATCGACGCCGTCGCCGGAGACGGCGACCACGGTGTCGGCATGCAGCGGGGCGCCCGCGCAGCCGCAGTCGCCGCCCGCGACGCCGATGCGCGGGGAGCGGGCGTCGAAACCCTGCTCGTGTCGGCCGCCGACGCCTGGGCCGACCGCGCCGGCGGAACATCCGGTGCCCTCTGGGGCGTCATGCTGCGCGCTCTCGCCGCGGAACTGGGCGACACCGACGCACCGACCGCGATGGCGGTCTCGGCCGGAGTCGGTGCCGCTCGCACGGGAATCCAGAGCTTCGGCAAGGCAGAGGTGGGCGACAAGACCATGGTCGACGCGATCGTGCCGTTCGCCGAGAGCCTCGCGACCGAGGTCGCTGCCGGTGTCCCGCTCACGGCCGCCTGGTCGACCGCCGCCGACGCCGCCACCGACGCCGCCCGCGCCACCGCCGACCTCTTGCCCCGCATGGGCCGCGCCCGGCCCCATGCCGAGAAGAGCCTCGGCACTCCCGACGCGGGAGCCCACTCGTTCGCACTCATCGTGCAGGCAGTCGCCGCGGTCTTCGCGGCAGAGAATGGAGAAAACCAGAATGACTGACAAACTTCGCATCGCCCTCGGCAGCGACGACGCCGGCTTCGACTACAAGGAGATCGTCAAGAAGGATCTCGAACTCAGCGACCTCGTCGAGTTCGTCACCGACGTGGGCGTGAACGCCAACGGTCACACCGCCTACCCGAAGGTCGCCATCGCGGCCGCCGAGCTCGTCGCGTCGGGCGAGGCCGACCGCGCCCTGCTGTTCTGCGGCACCGGCCTCGGGGTCGCGATCTCGGCGAACAAGGTCAAAGGCATCCGTGCCGTCACCGCGCACGACAGCTTCTCCGTCGAGCGCGCCGTGCTGAGCAACAACGCCCAGGTGCTCACCATGGGCCAGCGCGTCGTCGGCATCGAGCTCGCCCGCCGTCTCGTGCGCGAGTGGCTCACCTACCGCTTCGACGAGACCAGCGCCTCGGCCGACAAGGTGCGCGTCCTCGACGAGTACGAGACCACCGGCGCCTGCTGATGACCGCCCCCGTGACCGTCGGCGTGAGCCTGAAGATGTACTTCGGGCATCGCCAGACCCTCGACTGGTGCGCGAGCGTCGCCGAACTCGCGCGCACGCACCCCGCCGTCGCGTCGGGGGCCGTCAAGCTCTTCGTGATCCCCGGTTACCTCGCGGTGCCGTCGGCCGTCGAGATCCTCGACGGCTCGCGCGTCGTCGTCGGGGCGCAAGACCTGGCCACCGCCGACTCGGGCGCCTTCACCGGCGAGGTGAGCGGCGTCGAACTGGCCGAGGTCGGTGTCGGCGTCGTCGAGGTGGGCCACGCCGAGCGCCGCCGTCTCTTCAGCGAGTCCGACGACATCGTCGCGCTCAAGACCGCCGCCGCCCTGCGCAACGGCATCGCGCCGGTGCTGTGCATCGGGGAAAACGTGCGGGCAGAACCCGCGGATGCCGCATCCGAATGTCTGCGGCAGTTGGGTTCGGCGCTCGCCGGCGCTCCCGCCGGCCGCGTGATCGTCGCCTACGAACCGGTCTGGGCCATCGGCGCGGCCGAACCGGCGCCCGCCGACTACATCCGAGCCGTCAGCGCCATCCTGCGCGCCTCCGTCTCCGCGCTTCCGGGGCGCGACGGCAGCACCCTGATCTATGGCGGAAGCGCCGGTCCGGGCCTGCTCACCGAACTTGGCGACGACGTTGACGGCGTTTTCCTCGGCCGCTTCGCCCACGACACGGCCGCGCTCGGCCGCGTGCTCGACGAGGCGGCACTGGTCGCAAACCGCCGCGCAGTGGAGGTGACGTCGTGATCGGCCTCGGCACCTACGCCTTCTTCTGGCAGCACTCGAGCCTGGCGCAGCACCCGCTCACGCTCGCCGACATGCTGCAGCTCACGCGAGACGAGGGCGTCGGGTTGTTCCAGATCTGCGACTACGAGGCGATCCTCGGATATTCGGCGGCCGAGTTGCGCGACCTGCGTTCGCTCGCCGACGACCTCGGCGTCACCCTCGAGCTGGGAACGCGCGGGGTGCTTCCCGACCACCTCGCGAGCTACCTCGCCCTGGCCGAGACGCTCGGCGCGACCCTCGTGCGCAGCATGATCAACACCGCCGAACACCGCCCGTCGCTCGCCGAGGCCGAGTCGCTGCTGCGCACCACGCTGCCGGTCTTCGAGGACTCCGGGGTCACCCTCGCGCTGGAGACCTACGAGCAGGTGCGGTCGAACGACCTCGTCTCGCTCGTCGAGGCCGTCGCGAGCCCGAACCTCGGCATCTGCCTCGACCCGGCCAACTCCGTGGCGGCGCTCGAGAACCCGATCGACGTCATCGACCGGTGTGCGCCCTACGTGGCGGGCATCCACGCGAAGGACTTCGCGTTCACCCGCCGCGGCGGCTGGGTGGGCTTCACCCTCGAGGGCGTACCCCTCGGAACCGGCCTGCTCGACTTCGACCACCTGCTCGCGGCGGTCACCCCCGAGGCGCGGGGCATCAATCTCATCATCGAGCACTGGCTTCCGCTCGGCGAGACCATCGAGGACACCATCGCCCTCGAGAACAACTGGAACACGTCAAATCTGCAGTATCTAAGGAGCAAGTAATGTCGAACCCCATTTCCATCGCGGTCATCGGTGCGGGCGGAAAGATGGGCACGCGAGTGTCCAACAACCTCGCCAAGACCGACCACACCGTGTACTACAGCGAGAACTCGCCCGGCGGTCAGGCCCGCATGGCCGAGATCGGCCGCACGGTCACCCCGAGCGAAGAGGCAGTGCTCGTCGCCGACGTCGTCATCCTCGCAGTGCCCGACCTGGCTCTCGGCCCGGTGTCGAGCGCTCTCGTTCCGTTGCTCCGTCCCGGCACCGTGGTGCTGACGCTCGACCCCGCCGCCGCCTACGCCGGCCTGCTCACCACGCGCGACGACGTGGTCTTCGCCGTCGCGCACCCCTGCCACCCGTCGGTCTTCCTCGAGCGTCACACGCCCGAGGAGTACGCCGACACCTTCGGCGGCATCGCGGCGCCTCAGGACGTCGTCGCCGCCATCGAGAGCGACGACGAGTCGAAGCGTGAGATCACCGAGGCGACCATCCGTGCCATGTACGCGCCGGTCATCGACGTGCACTGGGTCACCGTCAAGCAGCTCGCGCAGCTCGAGCCGACCCTCGTGGAGACCATCGCCTGCATGATCGGCGCGCTGCTCAAGGAGTCGCTCGACGAGGCGATCAACACCATGGGTGTTCCGGAGCCCGCCGCGCGGGCCATCCTGCTCGGTCACACGCAGGTCGCGCTGGCCAACTCGCTGAAGGGCGACAACCCGTTCTCCGACGCGTGCCTCATCGCCATGGACTACGGCCGCTCGAACATCATCAAGGACGACTGGAAAAAGGTCTTCCAGGACGACGAGCTCGACAAGAACCTCGCCGCGATGCTGCACCTGGACGCGATCAAGCGCTAGTCCGGCGCGAACGAGATGACCGGCCGTGAGTGGAGCGACGGCCGGTCTTCTCGCGCGCACGGCGCGCCGGCCGTCGGTCGGGCCTCCGACTTTTGACGCGTCAGGTGTTGGTCGCGCGGCGAGCGACGATGAGGCGCACAACGGCGATGGCGAGTCCGCTGACGACCGCCGCGATGCCGCACACGACCGCCGCCTTCTCGAACGACGTCATCGCCGTGATTCGCAGGTAGAGCGTCGGATCGATCTCCGCGTAGAGCCCGTCGAACATCGAGTATCGGGTGACGTAGCCGAGCAGCGCAGTCGCCGCACACGCAACGCCCGCGCCGACCAGCAGCGCCGAGAGCACGGTCAGGTATCGCATCGTGGCCGCGGTGTCAGCGGCGGAAGATCCGCTTGAGCCGGGCTGTGAACCTAGCCGTCCACTCGTCGGTGAACTCGTTCGACATTTTCAGCGTCTCTTCGCCCAGGTTCGCACCGCCGGCCACCGCTTTCAGGAGCTCTTCCGCGCGCTGCTGGCGCGCATCCGCGGTCTCTTCTGGGGTGGGCATACCGCCACGCTAGCAGCGTGGCGGTATGCCGGTCCTGCTACTTCCCGGCGACGACCGCGATCTCAATCGGTGCGCCCGGGAGCTCGGCCGATGCGACGACCTCGGCGGTGGCCAGGTCGACCGCGTGCACCGATTCCGCGGCCGGGTCGGTGACGTAGAGCGTGTCGCCGAGGATCGACAGCGCCGGATGCGCGTCCTGCCACTCGACCGGGCTCTCCCACGCGTCGATGACCGAGACCAGCTCGGTGATCTCGCCCGTCGTCACGTCGAGTTCGTAGAGCGCCCCGTCGGAGCCGAGCACGTAGGCCTCGTCCTCCGGGCCGCGCACCACATCGCGCCAGGTGTAGCCAACGCCCTCTGGCATGTCGACGACCCGCATCGTCTTGGCGACGGTGTCGGTGAGCACGAGCTGGCTGAGCAGGTAGCCCTCGGAGTCGGGGTCGGCGTTGTAGTCGCCGACCGTGATCGACGAGGTGTCGGTCGTGTACTGGTTGCCGGTGCGGCCGTACGCGTCGGGTGCCGCGATCTTGGTGAAGGCGCCGTCGTCGTAGACGAGAACGCCGTCGCTGCAGCCGAAGACCGCGATCTCGTTCATCGCCGCGCCCTCGCCGTGGACGGAGGGGCACTGCTCGTTGCGGTCGACCTCGGTGCGTGACGCGTCGAGCGCACGGACTCCCGAGCGGCCTTCCGACGTTCCGATGGTCGACAGGAAGGTGCCGTCTTCGAGTTCGATGGCGACACCGTGGTGGGCCGCCTCCGACGCGACGGTCTCGGTCTCGGGCAGTTCGGTGGTCGAGTCGAGCAGGGCGTCGGTCTCGAAGATCGTCGCGTCGCCGGTGCCGTCGGCAAACAGGATGGTCTTGTCTCCGTGCTTCACGACGTGCCCGGCCGTGTTGGCCTCGAACACGAGACCGGTGAGTTCGGGTTCGCCCGCGGCACGCAGCACCTGGAAGCCCTCGGTGGTGGTGACGAACACGTTCTCGCCGTCGCCAGCCGCGTTGAGGCGGTTGAAGCCCTCGAGCGGGATGTCGGCGGCGACGTCGAGAGACGCGGAGTCGAGGACGACGATGCCGCCGTCGTAGGTGAGGGCGACGCGGCCGGGGTTCGAGCCCGGGGCGGTGCCGTCGGTACTCTCCGCGGCGGGGGTGCTCGTGGCGCACGCCGTGAGCGCGAGCGCCGAGGCGGCGACGAGTGCAACGAGCGATGCTCGCCGGTGTAGCTGGGTTTTCATTGTTTCCTTATTCGTTGTGGCCGATCCCGTTACGGGGAGAGGCCGGTGGCGATGCGCTCGGTGTTCGTGCGCATCATGGTCAGGTAGCTGTCGGCGCCTTCGCCACGCTCGCTCAGTGACTCGGTGAACGGTTCGACGACGGCGACGTCGATGCCGGCCTCGTCGGCGAGCACTTGCACGAGCCGGTCGGGCTGCGAGGACTCGGCGAAGATCGTGGCGACACCGGCCTCCTCGATCGCGCTCACGAGGTCGCGCAGGTCGGACGCGCTGGGCGCGGCGAGCGTCGAACCACCGGGGATGACCGCGCCGACCACGGTGAAGCCGTACCGGTCGGCGAGGTAGCCGAACACGTGGTGGTTGGTCACGAGGTTGCGCTGCGCCGCGGGGATCGCCTCGAAGGCGGTCGTCATCTCGCCGTCGAGGGTGCGCAGTTCGGCGATGTAGTCGTCGGCATTCGACCGGATGATCCGGGGATCGACCCCGTCGACGTGCCGTTCCACGGCGTCGGCCACGGCGACGGTGACGTCGACCACGCGCGCCGGGTCGGTCCAGAAGTGCGGGTCGTCCGCGCCCTCCGAGTCGCCCGGCCCGTACTCGAGCACGTCGATCGCGTCGCCGGCGGCCAGCGTCGCGACGCCCTCCGCCTCGGCGGCGTCGAGGTGCTTCTGCAGCCCCTCCTCCAGCCCGAGCCCGTTCGAGACGAGCAGGTCGGCGCCGAGAATGCGCGCGCCGTCTTTCGCCGAGATCTCGAACGAGTGCGGGTCGGCGTTGGGTTTCATGAGCACCATCACCTCGGCCTGGTCGCCGACGACGTTGGAGACCACGTCGCCGAGGATGTTGGTCGTCACCACGACCAGCGGACGGTCGTCGGCCGGCGCGCTGCAGCCGGCGAGGGAAGCGAGGGTGACCGCGACAGCGGCGATCGCGAAGATCTTTTTCATGACAGGCGTCCCGTCTCGGCGAAGAACATGGGCGAGTTCGGGGTCTCGAAGGTGCGCGCGACCCGGGCGCCGTCGGCGTAGTCGATCTCGTAGACGACTCCCTCTGCGGGCGCGTTGACGTAGGCGCGGTTCGCGTCGACGGTGAGTTCGACGCCGGCGAGCAGGGCGGGGTCGGCGACGGTCGCTGCGAGCAGCGGCCCGGTGGCGGCGCGCGTCGAACCCGTGGCGCCGTCGATGGTGAGGATGCGGCCGTCGCTCGCCAGCGCCACCACGTTGCCGTCGGTGTCGTCGGCGGCCGCCACGAGCAGCAGCGGCGATTCGGCCGGAAGCAGGGCCCAGGTGCGTTCCCGGGTGTCGAGCAGCCAGAAGCCGGAGGCGCCGGCGAGGGCCGCCACCGTCGGGCGTCCGGGCCGACCGCGGAAGTCGGTGGCGCGCTCGGCCTCGGCCACCGCCTCGGGGTAGGGCAGGGCTTCGAAACCCACCGTCTCGGCGGCCATGGTCGCCAGGATCGCGCCGTCGTCGCATCCGATCACCACGCCCACCCGCGTCGCGATCGTGCCTCGGGGATCCGCGCAGGCGATCCCGGTGTCCGACTGGTCGAGCACGGTCACGGCGCCACCGGAGGCGACGAGCGTGGCCGCACCGAACGGGACGACGAGGTCTGCCTCCACCCGGTCGACCTCGACGATCTCGCCCTCGCCGAGCGCCTCGCTGTCGAGCAGCACGCTCTCGCCCGACGCCTCGAAGGTGACCGCGGTGACTGTTCCGCCGCCGGCGACGACAGCTTCGCCATCGCCCTCGAGCGTTCCGACGACCGCGGGGGAGGCGCGGTAGTAGTGCGAGTGGTCTTCGTGGTCGACGGTCCACACGCCGGTGTCGACGACCGTGACGCCGGCGGTGCCGGAGGCGAACACGAAGCGGCCGTCGGTCGAGACCGCGGTCACGCCGTCGATGGCGCCGACCGGTTCGACCGACTCCTCGATGAGGTCGAGCAGGGCGAGCTCGCCGGCGGCGTCGACGGTGGCGAGGGTGAGCTGGGGCTCGGTGAGTTCGGCCGCTCCCTCGACATAGCCGTGCGGTTTTTCGGCCTCGGCGGGGGGCGTCGCGGAGGGCGAGCAGGCGGTGAGCAGGAGGAGCGAGCCGGCGAGCAGAGCGGCGGTGTTACGGAGTTGCACTGGATACTTTCGTGAGCTGGCGGAGGAGGGCGGACAGGGCGGCGATGGCGATGGCGACAACGGCGATGGATGCACCGGCGGCGGTCTCGGCGTGCCAGGAGACGAGCAAGCCGGCGGCGACGGCGACGCTGCCGAAGACGGCGGCGAGCAGCATGGTGGTGGGGATGCGACGAGCCCAGTGGCCCGCGGCGACGGCCGGCGCGAGCAGCAGTCCGACGACCAGCAGCGACCCGACGGCGCCGTAGGAGGCGACGACCGCGAGCGTCACGAGCCCGACGAGCACCGCACCGGCGAGCCGCGGGCGCAGCCGGAGCGTGTGCGCGACCCTGCTGTCGAACGCCAGCGCGACGAACGGCCGGTGGAAGATCACGGCGACGACCCCCGTCACCCCGAGGGCGAGGGCGAGCAGCGCGAGGTCGGCCGGACGGATGGCGAGGATGTCGCCGAACAGGATCGCGGTGAGGTCGACGGCGAAGCTGCGCGAGTGCGACACGATGATGACACCGAGCGAGAGCATGCCCACGAACAGCAGGCCGATGCCGGTGTCGCTCGAGAGCCGGCCGCGGCGGGTGATCGCGTTGACACCGAAGGTCATCACGACGGCGCTCACCGCCGCGCCGGCGATGGCGGGGAGGCCGAGCAGACTCGCCGCCGCGACACCGGGCAGCATGCCGTGCGCCATCGCCTCGCCCAAGAACGCCATGCCGCGGATGACGACCCAGGTGCCCACGATCGCGCAGATGGCGGCCACGAGCACGCCGCCGCCAAGGGCACGCAGCATGAAGTCGGTGGCGAAGGGGGTCAGAAGGAAGGTCACGCCTTGACCCTACATGAGAACGATAATCATTTAGGTTATGGTAGAACCGTGATCGAACTCCAGAACATCTCAGTCGAGCACGGCGGCATCCGCGCCCTGAACTCCGTGTCGGTCTCGATCGCTGCGGGCGAGATCACGGCACTCGCCGGGCAGAACGGGTCGGGCAAGTCCACCCTGCTGGGTGTGATCGCCGGCACCCAGGAGCACCGGGGCATTGCGGAGCGCCGGGCAGGCGCGAGGATCGCGTTCGTGGTCCAGCGCAGCGCCGTGCCCCACTCGCTGCCGCTCACCGTGCACGAAGTCGTCTCGATGGGGCGCTGGGCGCACCGCGCGCCCTGGCGCCCGCTGACCCGGACCGATCGCGAGATCGTCGCCGATTCCGTCGCCGCGCTCGGGCTGCAGGCACTCGAGCGCCGACCCCTGCACGAGCTCTCGGGCGGTCAGCGCCAGCGTGCGCTCGTCGCCCAGGGGCTGGCGCAGCGAGCGGAGATCCTGCTGCTCGACGAACCGGCCGCCGCTCTAGACGACGAGGCGCGCGGGCTCATCGACCTCGCGATCGCCCGGGAGGCGCGGCGCGGCGCGGCCGTCGTGCACGCGACGCACGACGCCGCCGTGATCGTCGCGGCCGACCGTGTCATCCGGCTCGACGCGGGCAGGCTCGTCGCTTCCTGAGACCCATTTCCGGTGGGGTCAAGTACTTGCCCGTCGCCCGGGGCGGGAGTTCACTGGTCGCAATTCGTTTTCGACGCAGAGAAAGAAGCGCATCATGGGCGCCAATTCCAAGCTGTTCTGGGTTCTGGCAGGCTATTTCGCGCTGCTGACGGTCGTCTACACGGTCTGGTCGCTGTTCTTCAACGCGCAGCCGCTCGCCACCACCGCGAGCATCACCGGCGGCGGCATCGAATGGGTGGGTACGGTCGGGCTCGCGCTCTCCGCCATCGCGTCGACCCTGATCGCGTTCTACATCGGGCGCACCCGCAAGGCTCAGGGCGGCGAACTGCCGGAAGACCGCATCGACGCCGAGATCGACGACGGCCAGGCAGAGCAGGGCTTCTTCAGCCCGTGGAGCTGGTGGCCGGTCATGCTCGCCGGCTCGCTCGCGGTCGTCTTCCTCGGGCTCGCGATCGGCCCCTGGCTGGTGTTCTACGGAGTCCCGCTCGTGCTGATCGCCATCTCGGGCTGGGTGTACGAGTACTACCGCGGGCTGTTCGCACACTGACGGGCACGCACCCCGGGCTATCGTTGGAGGCCCGTCACGCCCCCACCAAAGGAACCGCCATGCCCACCGCCACCGTCATCGTCGGATCGACCTCAGGCCTGCACGCCCGCCCCGCCTCCCTCTTCTCGCAGGCCGCCCTCGCGTCGGGTGCCGCGGTCACGATCGCGAAAGCCGGAGGCACCGCGGTCAACGCCGCGAGCATCCTCGGACTGCTCACCCTCGGCGTCGGTCCGGGCGAAGAGGTCACGCTCACGACGGAGGGCGACAACGCCGACGCCGCGCTCGAGTCGCTCAGCGCGCTGCTCAAGAGCAACCTCGACGAGCAGTAGGAGCGCCCGCCCCGCTCAGTAGAACTTCTCGCCGCGCTCGAGCTTCGCCACGAAGTCGGCAATGCGCCGCGCCCGCGTCTCCTCGCGCTTCGCCGACTGCACGCGGTAGTAGATCGCGTAGCGGTTCTGGCTGTTCAGAGTCGCGTAGAAGGCCGCGGCCGCGGGGTTCGCGGCGAGCGCGGTGACGAAATCCGGATGCGGCTCCGCCTTCGCCGGCCCGTCGTAGGCCCGGTCCCACCGTCCGTCCTTCCGCGCGCGCTCGACCTCGGCGAGACCTCGCGGCGCCATCCGGCCCTCGGCGATCATGGCCTCGGCCGCCTCGCGGTTGCGCGTCGACCACGGGCTCTGCGGGCGGCGCGGCGTGAAGCGCTGCATGTAGGTCGCGTCGTCGATGCGCCTGGCCTGCCCGTCGATCCAGCCGAACTCGAGCGCGGCGTCGAGCGCCTCGGCGTAGGTCACGGTGGTCTCGCCCGAGCCCTTCTTGGCGAGCACGAGCCACACGCCCGTCGACGCGTCCTGGTTCTGCAGCAGCCACTCGCGGAAGGGCGCGTAGCCGTCGAACCGCAGCGTCTCGAGGTCGGTCATGCGCACACTATAGAACCGGCGGGCGAGCCGGACCACCCACGCATGGCATGATCGAACAACACTTTCCGGCACTCTTTCGATGGGGAACGACATGACTGAATCACTGCGCTGGGGCATCCTCGGCACCGGCTGGATCGCGGAGCTGTTCGTGTCCGACATCCTCGCGAGCGGATTCACCGTCGCCGCCGTCGGTTCGCGCACGCAGGAGTCGGCCGACACCTTCGCCGGGCGGTTCGGCATCCCGACGGCGCACGCGAGCTACGAGGCGCTCGTCGCCGACCCCGGGGTCGACATCATCTACGTGGCCACGCCGCACCCGATGCACTTCGAAAACACCCGACTCGCGGTGAACGCCGGCAAGCACGTGCTCGTCGAGAAGCCGTTCACGCTGAACGCCGGCGAGGCCGAGACCCTCGTCGACCTCGCGGCCGAGAAGAACATCGTCGTTCTCGAGGCCATGTGGACCCGGTGGCTGCCGCACATGGTCCGCCTGCGCGAGATCATCGCCGCCGGCACCATCGGCGAGGTGCGCACGGTCATCGCCGACCACAACCAGAAGCTGCCCAGCGACCCGAAGCACCGCATCAACAACCCCGAGCTCGGCGGCGGAGCCCTGCTCGACCTCGGCATCTACCCGGTGTCGTTCGCCTGGGACATCCTGGGCGAGCCGACGACCGTGGCCGCCATCTCCAGCCCGACCGCGACCGGCGTCGACCGCCAGACGGCGATCCTGCTCGGCTACGCCGGCGGACAGCAGGCGGTACTGCACACCGCGCTCGACACACTCGGGCCCAACGCGGCATCCGTCATCGGTACCGAGGGCTGGATCGCGCTCGACGGCGTCTTCTACGCACCCACGACCTTCACCGTCTACGACAGCGAGGGCACGGTCGTCGACACCTTCGACGGCGCCGTTTCCGAGCGGGGCATGCAGTTCCAGGCGTGGGAGGCCGAGCGGCTCGTCGCCGCGGGAGTGGGCGCGGCCGATGTGCTGCCGCCGAGCGAGACCGTGGGCATCATGCGCACGCTCGACGAGGTGCGTCGCCAGATCGGGCTCGTCTACCCGGGCGAGTAACCTCGTTTCTGAACACGATCGGAAGGATCACCTTGTCAGACCACGCCCGCGTCATCGGCCACCTCATCCGCCGCACCATCACCCTCGACGTTCCGCGTGAGCGGGTGTGGGCGGCGCTCACCGAGCCCGAACTGCTCAACCAGTGGTTCGGCGAGGGCTTCGAGGTCAGCGCGTTCGAGGTCGGCGGCACCGGTCGCGTCATCTACGAGGACTTCGGCGACTTCCCGATCGAGTTCACCGAGATCGTGCCGCTCGAGACGCTGGCGTTCCGCTGGTCGGGCATCCCGGCCGACGAGCTCGACGAGTATTCGACGCACGTGGCGTTCACGCTCACCGGCGACGACACCTCGAGCGAGCTGACCGTCGTCGAGTCGGGCTTCGAGAAGCTGCCGGGCGGCACCCGCTACCGCCGCGACCGTCTCGAGCAGAACCGCGAGGGCTGGGACGTCGAGCTCGACGAACTGGCGATCCTGCTCGAAGGCTAGCTAGGCCTCGTAGAGCTCGAGCGGCAGGCCGTCGGGGTCGAAGAAGAACGCCATGTGTTTGCCCGTGTACGGGTCGACCCGCAGTTCTTCGTGCCGGATGCCCTCGGTGTCGAGTTCGGCGAGCGTGGCCTCCACGTCGTCGACCTCGAAGGCCAGGTGGCGCAGCCCGGTCGCCTCCGGCCAGGTCGGACGCACGGCCGGGGTCGGGAACGAGAACAGCTCCACGATGTACTCGCCGCCGAGCGCGAGCTTGCCCATCCACGACTCGCGTTCCTCGCGGTATACCTCGTCGACGAGCTCGAACCCGAGCACCCGGGTATAGAAGTCCTTGCTCCGCTCGTAGTCGGTGCCGATGATTGCGATGTGGTGCACGCGGCGCAGCTTCATGACCCCAGCCTGCCACGCCCACGACGGCCCTCCCAGAGTCGACGTTTATCATTGGTGGGTGAGTGAGCCAGAAGTGACGCCCCATCCCGCCCGGAAGGGTCTGTCGGGCGCGATCCGCAAGCACCCCACGGCGTGGCTCACGGGCGCCCTCGCGGTCGTCTTCCTGATGCTCGGTACCGGCGCCGTCTTCGCCGGCGCGGCGGTCGGCGGCGGCACGCCGGCGGCGGAGGCCGAGGTCACCCCCGACACCGGCGAGAGCGCGGCGCCCACCCCGACCACCGAGGCGGAAGCCGGACGTTCGGTTCCCGCCACACTGCCCGGCGCCACCCGGCTGCGCACCTGCTCCGTCGCCGGCCCGGCATCCGACCCTCGCCTCATGGGCTTCAAGGGCTATGTGATGAACGCCACCACCGGCGAGGTGCTCTTCTCCCGCGAGGGCGACGTGCCGAACCGCACCGGGAGCGTCATGAAGGTGCTCACTGCATCCGCGGCACTCTCGGCCCTCGGCCCCGACTACCGCCTCACGACGAAGGTCGTCGCGGGCGCCACCCCGAACAGCATCGTGCTCGTCGGCGGGGGAGACCCGACCCTGAGCGCCTCCGGGTCGAGCGTGTACGCCGGCGCCCCCAAGATCGCCGACCTCGCCGCCAAAGCGAAGGCGGCCCACGACGCCGCCTACCCCGGCACCCCGATCACCGAGGTCGTGCTCGACGCCAGCTACTGGAACCCCGCCGACAAGTGGGACCCGATCTGGAAGCGCACCGAGCAGACGATCGGCTACCACTCCGAGGTCACCGCCTTGATGGTCGACGGCGACCGCGCCGACCCCGCGCGCAACACCAGCCCGCGCAGCACCGACCCGGTCGGCCGCGCCGGTACCGCCTTCGTCGCGGCCCTCGGCCTGCCCGGCGTAACCGTCACCACCGGCACCGCGTCGTCGTCGACCGTCCTCGCCGAGGTGCAGTCGCAGCCCGTGTCGAGCCTCATCCCGTTCATGCTGCTCACGAGCGACAACACGCTTGCCGAGATGCTCGCCCGCGTCGTGTCGGTCAAGTCGGGCTTCGGCGGCTCGTCCGCCTCGCTGCAGCAGGCCATCCCCGCCGCGCTCAAGGCCTACGGCGTTCCGGTCGACGCCCTCACCATCAAGGACGGCTCGGGTCTGAGCGAGGCGAACGCGGTTCCGCCCGAGTACGTGGCCAAGCTTATGGTCAAGGTCCTCGCCGGCGGCCAGAACCTCAGCATCGTCTACAACGCGCTACCGGTCGCGGGCAAGTCGGGCAGCCTGGCCAGCCGCTTCACGGGCGGCAACTCCGTCGCCGGCGGCAACGTGATCGCCAAGACCGGCTGGATCGACACCGCGTACACGCTCGGCGGCGTGATCAAGGCCGCCGACGGTACACCGCTCACCTTCGCGTTCTACGCGATCGGGAGCGGCATCCAAGAGAACGCCAAGGTGGCCATCGACACCCTCGCGACGAGCGTCTACAGTTGCGGCGACAACCTCGCGAACATCTAGCTCCCGCGACGAAAGGCAGTGCGAATGAGCAAGGCGCTCTTCATCATCGACGTGCAGAACGACTTCACCGAGGGCGGCGCTCTCGGAGTCGACGGGGGAGCCGCCGTCGCCGCCGGCATCTCGAAACTGTTGGCGCAGCATCCGAACCGTTATTCGCACGTCTTCGCATCCCGCGACTGGCACGATCCGGAGAGCGACAACGGCGGGCACATCTCGGCAGAGCCCGACTACGTGAACACCTGGCCGCCGCACTGCATCGCCGGAACGCCGGGCGCCGAGTACCACCCCGACCTCGACCTCACGGCCGTGGACGTGCACGTTCGTAAGGGGCAGGGCGTGCCGGCCTACTCGATCTTCGAAGGGACGACCGACGAGGGCGCCTCGGTCGGAGCGACCCTCGACTCGCTCGGCATCACCGACATCGACGTGGCCGGGATCGCCACCGACTACTGCGTGCGGGCCAGCGCGCTCGACGCGGTCGAGGCCGGCCGCCACGTGCGCGTGCTCGCCGACCTCGCCGCGGGTGTCGCCGCCGACTCCAGCGCCGCCGCCCTCGTCGAGCTCGAAGCGGCCGGTATCGAGATCGTGGAGGCAGCCCGATGACGATCTCCGAGGCCGACCTGCTCGCCAAGGTGCCCGACCGCCTGTTCATCGGCGGAAAGTGGGTGCCGTCGACGTCGGGCCGCAGCATCGACGTGCACGACCCGTCGACAGGCCTGGTCATCAAGACGATCGCCGACGCCTCGCCCGAAGACGGCATCAGGGCCGTGGATGCCGCGGCTGCCGTCCAGCAGAGCTGGGCCGCCACGGCGCCCCGCGTGCGCGGCGAGATCCTGCGCGGCGCCTTCGACCTGCTGCAGGAGCGCGCCGACGAGTTCGCCCTGCTGATGACGCTCGAAATGGGAAAGCCACTCGCCGAGGCGCGCGGCGAAGTGACCTATGGCGGCGAGTTCCTGCGCTGGTTCGGCGAAGAGGCCGTGCGCATCTCGGGGCGCTACGGCGTGAACCCCGAGGGCACAGGGCGCATGATTGTGACGCACCTGCCGGTCGGTCCGTCGTTCCTCATCACCCCGTGGAACTTCCCCTTGGCGATGGCGACACGCAAGATCGCGCCCGCCCTCGCAGCCGGCTGCACGGCGATCGTGAAGCCCGCCGAGCTGACGCCGCTCACCACGCTCTACTTCGCCCGTCTGCTCGAAGAGGCCGGGCTCCCCGCCGGCGTGCTCGGCGTCATCACCACCTCCACCTCGGGCGAGGTGTCCGGCCCGATCATCGCCGACAAGCGCCTGCGCAAGCTGAGCTTCACCGGCTCGACCCCGGTCGGGCGCAAGCTGCTCACCCAGGCCTCCGAGAGCGTGCTGCGCACATCCATGGAGCTCGGCGGCAACGCCCCCTTCATCGTCTTCGACGACGCCGACCTCGACAAGGCGGTCGACGGCGCGATGCTCGCCAAGTTCCGCAACATCGGGCAGGCGTGCACGGCCGCCAACCGCTTCATCGTGCACGAGTCGGTCGCCGAGGAGTTCACGGCGCGCATCACCGCCCGCGTCAACGAACTCACGATCGGACGCGGCACGGAAGACGGCGTCGCGATCGGGCCGCTCATCAACGACGGGGCCGTGGACAAGGCCGACGCCCTCGTGCGCGACGCCATCGACCGCGGCGCGACGCTCGTCACCGGCGGCTCCCGCGTCGACGGCCCCGGCAGCTTCTACCAGCCGACCGTGCTCAGCGGCATCGTCGCGGGAAGCGACATCCTGCGCGAGGAGATCTTCGGGCCGGTCGTGACGATCGTGCCGTTTACCGACGAGGCGGATGCCGTGGCTCTCGCCAACGACACGGAGTACGGTCTCGTGAGCTACGTCTTCACCCGCGACCTGGCGCGAGGGCAGAGGCTGGTCGAGACCCTCCAGACCGGCATGATGGGACTCAACGTCGGCGTCGTGTCGAACGCCGCAGCACCGTTCGGCGGTGTGAAGCAGTCGGGCATCGGACGCGAGGGCGGCTCCGAGGGCATCCACGAGTACCTCGAGACCAAGTACGTGCTGACCCCCGACCCGTTCCGCGCATGACCTTCGGCTCCATCGACGATCTGCCCGAGTCGGCCGACGTCAGCAGCCGGGCGCCGCGCATCATCATCACCGTCGTCGCCCTTCTGGTGGCCGCGGTACTGGCTGTCGTGGTCGTGGTCTTCGCCGTCGGCACGCTCGCCCATGTGATCACCGTCGGGGGCGAGGCGTCCGTCTCCGACCTGCCGACCGTCGAGCAGAACACCGGCATCGACCTGCCCGACGGCACCGAGGTGATCGCGACCTCGCAGTCCGACGGCGCCTTCAGCACCGAACTGCTGCTGCCGCCCGACGAACTGCCCGACTTCCCCCTCGCCGGCTACGCGCCCGTCGACGCGCCCAGCGCCGAACTCGCCCCGTCGCTCGAGGGCGAGACCGTGGTCGAGTACCTGGCCGCCGCGAGCGACGAGCTCGAGGCCAGCGCCGCGATCGTCGAGCGCGACGGGGACGCCGTTCTCTTCGTCGACGTGCGCGCGGTGCGCTAGCGTGCCGGTGTTCGAGGTCGACGATATCGCCGACCCCCGCTTGGTCGACTTCGCCCACCGCACCGACGTGGCGCTCAAGAACGGCAGCGGCACTGAGCACGGTGTGTACATCGCCGAGTCCGCGCTCGTTCTCGAACGCGCCCTGCGCGCCGGCCACCGGCCGCGTTCGGTGCTCGCCCTCGGCGGCACCGTCGACGAGGCCGTGGCCCTCGTCGGCCCGGACGTGCCAGTGTATTCCGGCCCGGGCGAGCTGCTCGCCGAGCTCACCGGCTACATCCTGCACCGCGGACTGATCGCGTCGATGCACCGCCCGGCGTTGCCGTCGCCGCAGTCGCTGCTCGCCGGGGCCCGCCGCATCGTGATCCTCGAGAACGTGGTCGACCCGACGAACGTGGGCGCCATCTTCCGTTCGGTAGCCGCGATCGGGGCGGATGCGGTGCTCGTCACCCAGCGGTGCTCCGACCCGTTCTACCGCCGGGCGATCCGCGTCTCGATGGGGACGGTGCTCCAGGTGCCGTGGACGCGCACCGGCGACTGGGCCTCCACCCGCGAACTGCTGACGGCGAACGGGTTCCACGTCGCGGCACTGGCGCTCACCGACGACGCCGTGTCGCTGCGTGCGTTCGCCGACGATGCGCCGGAGAAGGTGGCGCTGGTGCTCGGCACCGAGGGCGAGGGGCTGACGCCCGAGGCGATCGCGGCGGCCGACACCGTCGTGCAGATCCCGATGGCGCATGGCATCGACAGCCTGAACGTCGCGGCGACAGCCGCGGTGGCGATGTACGCCCTCGCCGGTCCCTGAACCACACCCTCGGTCCCTGAACCACACCCTCGATCCCTGAGCCTGTCGAAGGGCGCTTCGACGAGCTCAGCGACCGAACCGGCTACACCAGCAGCTGGTGCTTCGCGAGCTCCTTGTAGAGCGGGGTCGAGACGACGAGCTCGGAGTGCGTTCCCACGCCGACGACGCGTCCGTGGTCGAGCACGACGATCTGGTCGGAGTCGACCACGGTCGACAGCCGGTGCGCGATCACGATGAGCGTGCGGTTCTCGGCGACCGCGTCGATCGCCTCGCGCAGCATCTGCTCGTTCAGTCCGTCGAGGCTCGAGGTCGACTCGTCGAGCAGCAGGATCGGGGGAGCCGCGAGAAGCGTGCGCGCGATGGCCAGCCGTTGGCGCTCTCCCCCGGAGAGCATCACGCCGTCTTCGCCGACGGCGGCATCCAGCCCCTGCTCGTTGCGCTCGAGCACCTCCGTCAGGTTCACCGATCGCAGCACCTCCACGCACTGCGCGTCCGTCGCGTCGGGGGCGCCGAGCAGCAGGTTCTCGCGGATCGTGCCGGCGAGCACGGGGGCGTCCTGCTCGACGTACCCGATCTGCGACCGCAGGGCCTCGCGGTCGAGGGCCCTGACGTCGATGCCGCCGAGGCGCACGACACCCGCGGTCGGGTCGTAGAAACGCTCGATCAGTGCCAGGATCGTGCTCTTGCCGGCGCCCGACGGGCCGACGAGGGCGGTGCGCTTGCCCCGCTCGGCGGCGAACGAGACTCCGCGCAGCACGGTGAGGTCCTGCGGCTCTTCTGGCAGGGCGACCGGGGAGGTCGACACCACCTCGGCGACGGCCTTCGCCACCTCGTCCTTCTTCGCGCCCTCGGGGTAGCTGAACTCCACGGCGTCGAACGTGATCGCCGCATCCGTCGTGATGTCGGCTGCCGCGGCATCCGCGAGCGTCGGGTCGTTCTGGCTCTCGGTGGGCAGCTCGATGATCTCCTGGATGCGGCCGAGCGCGCCGAGCGCCTGGTTGACCGAGGTGAGGGCGCCGAAGGCCGATCCGAGCGGACCGATCATCATGAACAGGAACAGGATGAAGGCAACGAGGCTCGCGATCTCGATCGCGCCGCTCGCCACGCGGAACCCGCCGACACCGAGCACGACGAGCAGCGACACCTGCAGGGCGATGCCGGCCACGGGCACGACGAGGGCCGAGATCTTGGCGACCTGGATCCCCATCTCCCACGCTCCGTGGGCGTCCTTCTCGATCTTCACGATCTCGCGCTCGGTGGCGTTCGAGGCGCGGACCGTGCGGATCGCGCTGATCGCGCGCTCGACCGCGGCGGCGAGGTCGCCGACCTTCTCCTGCTGCTTGCGGCTCACCACGCGGATGCGGCCCGAGAGCAGGACGACCGTCACGACGGAGACGCCGATGACGGCGACGGTGAGTCCGAGCAGAACGGGGTCGATCACGAGCATCGCGATGAGCGCGCCGACGAACAGCACGGCGCCGCCGATCGCATCGACGAGTCCCTGCGTGATGACTGCGTAGAGCAGGGTGGTGTCCGAGCCGACGCGGGAGACGAGGTCGCCGGTGCGGCGGGTGTCGAACTCGCTGATCGGCAGGCGCAGGATGCGTTGCAGCAGCTGGCGGCGGGCGCTCAGCACGACCGAGGTGCCGGTGCGCTGCAGCAGGTAGTGCTGGAATCCGTTGAGCAGCGCCGAGAGCACGACCAGCACGACGAGCACCCAGACGAGGTTGCCGAGCGCGTCGCCGGCCTGCACCTTCTTCACGACCTCCTGCACGAGCAGGGGCTGGGCGAGCGAGGCGCCGGCGGCGAGGAGGCTGAGCAGCACGACGACGACGAGCACCTTCTTGTGCTCGAACAGGTAGGGCAGCAGTTGGCTGAACTTGGCGCGGGGGCCGTCGTCTTTCGCGCCGCGGCCGCCGCGGGCGGGGCGCGTGGAAGTGGGAGAACTCATGTCGTCTTTTCTCTTGGATGGCGCTACGAGCGCCCGTATTTCTTGTGAACGGCCTGGCGTGAGACGCCGAGCGCGAGGGCGATGAGCTGCCACGGCGCACCGGCGTTGCGGGCACGTCTGGCGGCTATGGCTTCGACCCGGTCGAGCTCGGTGCGGAGCTTGGCAATCGCGCGGAGGGCTTCGATCGGGTCATCCGAGTCTGCGCCGGCGGCGAGGGTGTGGATGGTGACGTGGTCCATGGTGTCAACCGTAGTTGACGAGCGACGAGACGTCAACTCACGTTGACAGGTCACCGCCCGAACCGGGTCGTGACGCCCGGCGAGTACAGCACCGAGTCGGGCGCCAGGCCGGCGAGGTCGGCGAAGCCGGCCCGCGCGAGCAGCCGGTCGTCGAGCGAGACGAGCTGCGCCTCGAACAGCGGCCACGGCTCGTGGTGGTTGCGCAGCCGAACTGTGCGGCCGGGCACGCGGGTGAACAGCGCCCAGCGGGCGGTGAGGAAGTCGGCGACCGGGTCGTCGTGCACCGCCACCGTCGTGGCCCGCGCCACGATGCGGGACGTCGCATCGGAGGTTCCGTGCCTGTCGCCGCGGTAGTCGAATAACTCGCCGTCGCGCTCGAGCGTCGTACGCGACCACATGTACGGCAGCGCGAAGATCGCTCGCGCGGCGAGCACCGCGGCCAGGCGCGACGCCTCGAGCGAGACGAACACCACGCCGCGGCGGCCCCGCTCGTCGACGGCGTACAGCCGGACGTTGATCTCGACGAAGTCGCCGAAGTAGGGCACCGGCGGGCTGCCGAACACCGTCGCCCTGTCGAGCACGAACGGGATCAGACCAACCCACGTCGACCCGTCGATGACGTCGGGCCGCAGCCCGGCGGGAAGAAGCGGCGCGACACGCGCCGCCTCCACCCGCCAGTGCAGGAAGACGAGGTGGGACCAGCGCTGGCTGGCGACCGAGCGGCCGTCGAGATCGGGCGCGCTCGAAGTGATCGCGTCGAGTGCCATGCCGCCCACGATAGCCGCTGTCAGGCTCGGCTGACCGGCTCGACGTCGTCCGCGACGGTGGCGCGGGTGTCGTCGCCCGCGAGGGCGGGAGCCGCGTCATCCGGATCGTCGTCTTCCATGCCCTCCATGACCGGGACCGTCGACGCGAGCGGAACCTCCTTGATGAAGAACAGCATCACCACCGTGATCACCATGAGGGGCACGAGGAACAGGTAGATCGGGGCGAGAGCGCTGGCGTAGGCGTCGCTGATCAGGTCGTGCAGCTCGGCCGGCAGCGCGTTGATCGCGGCGGGGGTCAGCGAGTTCGCCTCGGCGTTCTCGCCCGTGCCGAAGGTGTCGGCGAGCTGCTGGGTGAGGCGGCTGGCGAAGACGCTGCCCACGACGGCCGAACCGACGGTCGCGCCGATCTCGCGGAAGAACGCGTTCGCGGCCGTCGCCGTGCCGAGCACCTTGTGCGGCACCGAGTTCTGCACGATGAGCACGAGCACCTGGATGGTGAGACCCAGGCCAGCGCCGAGCACGAACAGGTAGACCCCGGTGAGGAACGGGCTGGTGTTCGCCGTCAGGGTGGAGAAAAGCACGAGCGCGATGCCGATGAGGGCCGAACCGACGATGGGCATCCACTTGTAGCGGCCGGTCTTCGACATCAGCAGACCGCTGCCGATCGCCGTGATGAGCAGGCCGACGAGCATGGGCAGCAACAGCAGGCCCGACTCGGTGGCGTTGATGCCGTTCGCGATCTGTAGGAACGTGGGCATGTAGCCGATGGCGCCGAACATGGCGACACCGGTCATGAGGCCCGCGACGGTGGTGATGGTGAAGTTGCGGTCCTTGAACAGCGACAGCGGGATGATCGGCTCGACCGCCTTCGTCTCGGCCCAGACGAAGAGCGCGGCCGAGACGACGGTGAGGGCGATGAGGCCGATGATGAGCAGCGAGTCCCACTCGTACTCGGTGCCGCCCCACGAGGTGACGAGCACGAGGCTCGTGGTGGCGATGGCGATCAGCGCCGTGCCCAGGTAGTCGATCTTCGGCTTCGCACGGCCTGCGCGCTGCGGCAGGCGGATGAAGACGGCCGCCGTGATGATCGCGGCGATGCCGAGCGGGATGTTGATCCAGAAGGCCCAGCGCCAGGTCAGGGAGTCGGTGAACAGGCCGCCGAGCAGCGGGCCGACCACGGCCGAGAAGGCGAAGACGGCGCCGATGAAGCCGCCGTACTTTCCGCGGTCGCGCGGGGGGACGACGTCGGCGATGATCGCCTGGCTGAGGATCATCAGCCCGCCGCCGCCGAGGCCCTGGATGGCGCGGCCGGCGATGAGCAGTTCCATATTGGTCGCGAGCCCGCCGAGGATCGAGCCGGCGATGAAGATCGAGAGCGCGACCAGGAACAGCGTCTTGCGGCCGATGAGATCGCCGAGCTTGCCGTAGATGGGCATCACGACGGTGGCGCCGAGGATGTACGCGGTGGCCACCCACAGCATGTGCTGCACGCCGTCGAGCTCGCCGACGATCGTGGGCAGCGCGGTGCCGAGGATGGTCTGGTCGAGCGACGAGAGCAGCATCGTGACCATGAGGGCGATGAAGATGGGGATGATGCGGGGCTTGGCGGCGCCCGCGGCGGGCACAGCTATCGGGTCGTGGGTGGTCATTCCGTCTTTCCGGGGTTGGTGAGGATGTCGGTGATCGAGTCGATCGCGCGGTCGAAGAAGGAGACGAGCTCCTGGGCGGATGCCGGCTGCCGACTCCATCTGATGAAAGCGAGTCGTGCGGCGGCGGTAATGGTCACGGTGATCGCGAGGGCGCGGTCGTCGCGGTCGGGCCCGGCCGGTACCCCGGCATCGGCGAGATATCCGTCGATATGCCGGGTGATCGATCCCTCGATGAGCGCGATCTTCTCCATCTCGCGGGCGAGGAGCGCCGGGTTCTGGGCGAACACGTCGCGGCGTCGCTTGTCGGCGGCCACGATGGAGTCGTCGAGCTGGGCGATGCCCGCGCGCACGACGGCCGCTCCGAACTCGAACGCGGAACCCGCGACGATCGTCGACGTGTCGAGGTCGGTCGCGATCTCCTGTTCGCGGGCGATGCCGAGAACGGCGTCGGCCTTGTCAGCGAAGTGGTTGAAGAACGTGCGGGGTGTGACGTCGGCGCGTTCGGCGATGGCCTCGATCGTCACGTTGTCGAACCCGTGCTCGAGCACGAGATCGACCGCCGACGTCTCGATGGTGAAGCGCGTGTGCAGCTTCTTGCGCTCGCGCATGCCGGGCTCTGTCGTCTCCATGCAGCCATCATCGCACGCTCGCTACACAGTGTGAAACGTTTCTTGCTGTGAAGTGACCGGATTCTCGTGCGCGCGGCGCTAGTGCACTTGTGGCGGGTGCTCGAGGATCGGCACCCACCACAAGTGCACTATCGGCGCACTACCCCGCCGAGCCCGCTACCCGCGGATCTCGCGCAGCAGAACCGCGGTCGCCAGCGCGGCCTCGGCGGCCTCGGCGCCTTTGTCTTCCTTCGAGTCGGCGAGGCCGGCGCGGTCGAGCCCCTGCTGCTCGTCGTCGAGCGTGAGCAGCCCGAATCCGATCGGCTTGCCGGCGAGCAACGACGCCTGTGTGAGACCCGTCGTCGCGGCATCCGACACGTATTCAAAGTGGGGAGTGCCCCCGCGGATGATCACGCCGAGCGCCACCACCGCGTCGGCCCCGGCATCGAGCGCGGCCTTCGACACGACCGGCAGTTCGAAGCTGCCGGGAACGCGCACGACCGTCACGGTCGCGCCCGAGGCGTCGAGCACCCGCCGCGCGCCGGCGAGCAGCCCGTCGGCGATCTGAGTGTGCCACTGGCCCGCGACGATCGTGACCTTGAGGCCGGTGCCGTCGGTGGAGATGTCGGGGGATCCGTCGCCGCTCATATCTGTGAACCTTTCTTGCCGATCAGCACCGCTTCGTCGAGCACAGCGTTGCTGGGGAGGATGTGACCCATGCGGTCACGCTTTGCTTCGAGGTAGCCCTCGTTGAAACTGCCGACGCCGACCACGAGCGGCACCTGCTCGGTCACCGTGATGCCGCGTTCGCGTAACTGGCGCAGCTTCTCGGGGTTGTTCGTGATGGCACGCACCGAAGAAATGCCGAGGTCCTCGAGGATGGCGACCGCGGCTCCGTAGTCGCGACCGTCGGCCGGGAAGCCCAGCGCGAGGTTGGCGTCGAGGGTGTCGAGCCCCTCCTCCTGCAGCCGGTAGGCCCTGAGCTTGTTGATCAGCCCGATGCCGCGGCCCTCGTGGCCGCGCATGTAGATGACGACGCCGCCACTGCCCTGTTCAGCCGAGTGCCGGATCGCGTCGAGCGCCGCGTCGAGCTGCGGGCCGCACTCGCACTTGAGCGACCCGAAGACCTCGCCCGTGACGCACTCCGAGTGCACACGCACGAGGGCGCCGTCGACCGGCTCGCCCGAGATGATCGCGAGGTGGTCGTAGCCCGTGGTGCGGTCACGATAGGCGCGGAAACGGAACTCGCCGTGGGTGGTCGGCACGGTTGTCTCCACCTCGAAGATCACGCGCGACGACTCGGGGATGTCGACGGCGAGCGGCACGTCGGCGCCCGGCTGCGTCTCGTTGAGGTAGTCGATGAGCGCGGCGATCGTGATGACAGCGACTCCCTCGCGCTCGCCGAGCTCGATCAGGCCGGGGAGGCGCATCATCTCGCCGTCCTCCGCCACGATCTCGGAGATTGCGCCCACCGGCACGAGGCCGGCGAGCTTGAGCAGATCGATCGTCGCCTCGGTGTGTCCGTCGCGCTCGCGCACTCCGCCCTCGACGGCCCGCAGCGGCATGATGTGCCCGGGACGGTGCAGGCTTGCCGGCACCGAGTCGAAGTCCGCGAGCACGCGCAGCGTGTGTGCGCGGTCCGACGCGCTGATGCCGGTGCTCAGCCGGTTCGCCGCATCGACCGACACCGTGTAGTTCGTGCCGCGGGGGTCCTGGTTGTCCGGCACCATTATCGGCAGCTCGAGCCGGTCGGCGATCTCGTTGGTCATCGGCGCGCAGATGAAGCCCGACGAGTTGCGCACGAGCCACGCCAGCCACTCCTGGCTCGCGAATTGGGCGGCGAGTACGACGTCGCCCTCGTTCTCGCGGCTCTCGTCGTCGACGACGATGACGGGGCGGCCGGCGCGCAGGGCGTCGAGCGCCGTGGGGATATCGGCGAGGCTCACAGCGAGCTCCTCTCGGTGGTTGAGCGTGCGTGCCCTGAGCCCGTCGAGACCGCGAGCATGCGCTCCACGTGGCGGGCGAGGATGTCGGTCTCGATGTTGACGCGGTCGCCGGCGACGAGTGCGCCGAGGGTCGTCGCCGTGAGGGTTTCGGGGATCAGCGACACTTCGAACCAGTCGCCGCCGACGGCGCTCACCGTGAGGGAGACGCCGTCGATCGCGATGGACCCCTTTCGCGCGACGAGAGCCGCGACATCCGGGGCCAGGCTGAAGCGCACGACCCGCCAGGCGCTTCCGTCGTCGAGGGACAAGACTTCGGATGTCCCGTCGATATGCCCCTGCACGATGTGGCCGCCCAGCCGGTCGCCCACCATGGCCGCGAGTTCGAGGTTCACGGTCCGTCCGGCCTCGGTCGCGCCGAGGGTGCTCATGGCGATCGTCTCGGCCATCACGTCGGCGGTGAACCAGTCGGGACCCTGGTCGACGACCGTGAGGCACACGCCGCTGACGCTGATCGAGTCGCCGCGTGCGGCATCGGCCGCGGCGAGCGGTGCGCGCACGGTGATGCGCGCGGCGTCGGCGGTGGGCTCCCACGCGGTCACGGAGCCGAGCTCCTGGATGATTCCGGTGAACATGGTTAGAACCCTTCGCTGGTTGAGCTCGTCGAAACCCGTGCGACGAGCAGGATGTCGTCGCCTAGCCGTTCGATCGCGGTGATCGCGAGTCTGCGCTGCTCGCCGATGGTACCGACCCCGATGTCGCCGATAGCGGTCTTGGGGCCGCCGATGAGGGTGGGGGCGAGGTAGACGAGGTACTCGTCGACGAGGCCGCCGGCGATGAAGGCGCTCGCGACGCCCGGTCCGCCCTCGACGAAGACCCGTCGGATGCCGCGGCCGAACAATCCCGCGAGCACCTGTTCCAGGTCCCGCGAGTGCGTCTCGATCAGACCGGCCGGGTGGCTGCGCAGTTTCGCGGCCTGCGGCACGGGGCGCTCGCCCACGACGACGGGAACGGGTTGGTGCGGCATCAGTTCGCCGCCGTCACCCCGTGCGGTGAGGGACGGGTCGTCGGCGAGCACGGTTCCCGTTCCGACCAGGATGGCGTCGCTGTCGGCGCGCTGCTCGTGCACCCGCTGGCGCGTCGCGGTGCCGGTGATCCACTGGCTGGTGCCGTCGGCGGCGGCGGCGCGGCCGTCGAGGCTCGACGCCCACTTCACCGTGACCCATGGACGTCCGCGGCGGGTGGCGGTCAGCCAGGGGTGGATGAACGCCTCGACCTCGGCCGCGAGCACGCCGCCCTCGACTTCGACCCCGGCCTCGCGCAGGTGGTCGGCGCCGCCCGACGACGTGGCGCCGGGGTCGGACACGGCGTAGACCACGCGAACAACACCCGCGGCGATGAGGGCGGTGGAGCACGGGCCGGTGCGGCCCGTGTGGTTGCACGGCTCGAGGGTCACGACGGCGGTGAGACCTGCGGCCGACGGGATTTTCGACAGCGCGTCGACCTCGGCGTGCGGTGTTCCCGCGCCGCGGTGCCAGCCCTCGGCGACGATGGTGCCGTGCGCGTCGACCAAAACGCAGCCGACCTGCGGGTTGCCGCCGGTGAGCGGGCCGTGCGCGGCGAGGGAGAGGGCGTGTCGCATCAGCGTCGCGTCTGTAACGCTCGACTGGGTCATCCGGTGTCCTCAAATCTTCTTCGAGAAGACGGACTCCGGGTTTTGTCGGTCGGTGAACGACCGGCGTCGCGGCTGGCCACGACACCCGTGCTTCCTCCTATCCGGACTGAGAGGTCTCGCGACCTCATTACCGTCGGTCCCGGAATTCCACCGGGTCAGCCACGGCCGGGCTTTCGCCTGACCGCGGGTCGCGGACTATCACCGCCGGTTCGGACTTTCACCGACCCCGGAGCACGTTTCTTGCTAACTGCAGTGTATCCAACGCGGGCGACGGCCGACTATTCCCGTGACGTTCTGAGACGCTGCGCCGTGTCCTCGGTGAGCAGGGTCCGGGCGGCGAGCTCGTCGAGGACGAGGTCGGTGATCATGCCGGCCGCGAGCGCGCCGCGCAGGGCCGTGATTTTGGATGCACCGGAGACGACACAGATCCGCCGTGCGACGGCGTGCATCACCGCGGGGTCAGGGCCGGTCGAGCGGGCGTTCAACGGGATGCCGTCGTGACTGCCGTCGAGGCGGTAGAACACGGTGGCGATGTCGCCCACGACGTCGGCGGCGTCGAGCGCCGCGTAGTCCTCGGCGTCGAGGTAGCCGCCCGCGTACACGTGGCTCGGCACCTCGGAGAACGTGGAGCCGACACCGAACAGCGCGATGTCCGTGTGGCGCTGCATGTCGAGCACCCGCTTGGTCGTGCGCTCGCGCCACATGGCGTCGCGGGTGGCCGGGTCGTCGAAGAACGCGGGGACGGGGAACTGCTGCACCGAGGCGTTGAACGCCTCGCCGAACCGGCGCAGGATCTCGCTCGCGTAGTCGATGCCCGTCGTCGACGTGTTGCCGGCGCCGTTGAGCTGCACGATGCGGGAGTTGTGGGTCGCCTTCTTCTGCAGGTGGCGGCTCACGGCATTGATCGTGGCGCCCCAGGCGATGCCGAGCGTCATGTTCGAGTCGAAGTAGGGCGTGAGAATTCGTGCAGCCGAGAGCGCCACGCGTTCGAGACGGTCGATGTCGCTCGTCGAATCGGGCACCGGCACGACGTGCGCGTTCACCCCGAAACGGTCGCGGAGGTCGCGCTGCAGCACGGAGAAGCGGTCAAGAGGGGAGATGACCCTGATCTCGACGAGGCCGTGATCCCGGGCATAACTGAGCAGTCGGGAGACGGAAGAACGCGACGTCCGCAGTTCGCGAGCGATGGCATCCATCGTCAGGTCCTGCAGATAGTAGAGCTGCGCCGCCCGCAGCGCGTCCCGGGATTTCTCCGCCGTCGCCGGCTCGGACGCGACAGGCCCTGCCGGTGCTTGCACGTTTGTTCACCCCGCTTGATCGTGTGGTCCTACCGTTCCAGTATGTACGTAACGCGTCGGAGACGGCGCGTCCCTGACCGAGGCGTTCACCCCGGTCAGACCGCAACACCTCTGAAAGCGACGAATACAGTGAAGTCTCGAGAGTCGATGCCGACCGGCGCAGTCCGCAATGAAGTGAGCGCGCTCACCGAGAGGCCCAAGGCCCAGGTGCTCGTGATCGGCGGAGGCATCAACGGAATCGCGACCTTCCGCGACCTCGCGCTGCAGGGCGTCGACGTCGTACTCGTCGAGCGCAACGACTACTGCTCCGGCGCTTCGGCGGCCTCGTCGCACATGATCCACGGCGGCGTGCGCTACCTCGAGAACGGCGAGTTCCGGCTCGTGCGCGAGTCGGTCACCGAGCGCAACGGCCTGCTGCGCATCGCTCCGCACTACGTGAAGCCGCTGCAGACCACGATTCCGATCTACTCGACCTTCAGTGGCATCCTCTCTGCTCCCCTCCGCTTCCTCACACACAAGTCGGGAACCCCCAAGGAACGCGGCGCCGCGCTGATCAAGGTCGGCATGGTGCTCTACGACTCCTTCTCCCGCGACGGCGGCACGGTTCCCCGTCACGTCTTCCACGGCCGCAAGAAGTCTCTCGCCACGCTGCCGCAGCTGAACCCCGGCATCAAGTACACGGCCACCTACTTCGACGCGTCGGTGCACGAGCCCGAGCGTCTCGCACTCGACGTACTGCACGACGGTCTCGCGGTCGGCGACACCGCCCGTGCCAGCAACTACGTCGAGGCCGTCGGTTCGAACGAGAACGGCGTCGTGCTGCGCGACACCGTCTCCGGCACCGAGTTCACCTTCGCCGCCGACGTCGTGGTCAACGCCTCAGGGCCCTGGACCGACCTCACCAACGAGGCGCTCGGCGACGAGACCGCCTACATGGGCGGAACCAAGGGTTCGCACATCGTGCTCGACAACCCGGCACTGCTCGCCGCGACCGCCGGCCGCGAGATGTTCTTCGAGCACAAAGACGGCCGCATCGTGCTCATCTACCCGCTCAACGGCAAGGTCATGGTCGGCACCACCGACCTCGAGGCCGACATCCGCGAGCCCGCCGTGTGCACGAGCGAAGAGATCGACTACTTCTTCGACCTCATCGCCAACGTCTTCCCCAAGATCGCCGTCGACCGCTCGCAGATCGTCTTCAGCTTCTCGGGCGTGCGCCCGCTGCCGAAGCACGACGACCTGCAGCCCGGCTTCGTGTCCCGCGACTACCGCATCGTCGCGGGCAAGCTCGGCAAGGCCGACCTGCTCAGCCTCGTCGGCGGCAAGTGGACCACGTTCCGCGCTTTGGCGGCGCACATCAGCACCGATGTGCTGGCGCTGATCGGCCAGCCGCGCACCGTCGACACCAAGAACATCGAGATCGGCGGCGGACGCAACTACCCGCGCACCCCGCAGGCCCGCGACAACTGGATCACCGCCCACTCCGGCTTCGTCGGCAAGCAGCGCGCCGCCCAGCTCTTCGACCGCTACGGCACTCGTGCCGTCGAGGTCATCGACGCGATCGACGACGGCGACGACACGCTGCTGAAGCACTCGTCCGAGTACAGCGTTCTCGAGATCGAGCACATCATCGCGACTGAATCCGTCGTGCACCTCGACGACGTACTGCTGCGTCGCACCAACCTTGCCTTCACCGGTGCCGTTACCGTGGAGTTGCTCGAAGAACTGGTCGGGATCGCTGCACGCGTTCTCGGCTGGCAGCAAGAACGTCGGGATGACGAAATTCGTCACGCCACGTCGCTGCTCGCAGATGCCCACGGTGTGCACCTCGCACCCGCGGTCGTCGCGACCAAGTAGCGCACGACGTAGGTTTTACAAAGAAAGGTCAACGTGGACAATTTAGGTGAAATCTTCCTGTCAGAACTGGTCGGTACGGCGCTGCTCGTGTTGCTCGGTTGCGGCGTGGTCGCGAACGTGGCACTCGCCCGCAACAAGGGACTCGGCGGCGGCTTCCTCATGGTCAACTTCGGTTGGGGCCTCGCGGTCTTCGCCGGTGTGACTGTGTCGTACTCCTCCGGCGCACACCTCAACCCGGCGGTGACGCTCGGCCTGCTCGCGAGCGGCGCCGACCTGTCGGCCGGAGAAGTGGCGATCTACATCCTCGCCCAACTGCTCGGTGCCTTCATCGGTGCGGTGCTCTGCTGGGTGGCGTACAAGCAGCACTTCGATGACGAGCCCGACGCGGCGAACAAGCTCGGCGTGTTCTCGACCGGTCCCGCCATCCGTAGCTACGGATGGAACTTCATCACCGAGGTCATCGGTACGTTCGTGCTCGTCTTCGTCGTGATCGGCTTCGGCCGTGCCGGCGACGCCGACACCGCCACCCCGGCCGGCCTCGCCGCGCTCGGTGCCCTCCCGGTCGCCCTGCTCGTCGTCGGTATCGGCGCCTCGCTCGGTGGACCTACCGGGTACGCCATCAACCCTGCACGTGACCTCGGCCCCCGTATCGCGCACTTCGTGCTGCCGATCAAGGGCAAGGGAACCAGCGACTGGGCGTACAGCTGGGTTCCGATCGCCGGACCGGTCGTCGGTGGCGTGATCGCCGGACTCGCGTCCGGCCCGCTCCTTCCGCTCGTCAGTTAGTCAGCTCTACAAACATCTAGCGCAGCACCACACCCACAAAGGAGTGAATGAGTTCATGACCAAATATGTAGTCGCCATCGACCAAGGCACGACCAGCACGAGGGCCATCGTCTTCAACCACGAGGGCGGCATCGTCTCGTCCGGCCAGATGGAGCACGACCAGATCCTGCCCAAGGCAGGCTGGGTCGAGCACGACCCCGAGCAGATCTGGCGCAACACGCGCGAGGTCATCGGCCAGGCACTGTCGAAGGCCGACATCACCCGACACGATGTCGAAGCAGTCGGCATCACCAACCAGCGCGAGACCGCGGTGGTCTGGGACAAGAACACTGGAAAGCCCGTCTACAACGCCATCGTCTGGCAGGACACCCGCACGCAGGACATCGTCGACCGCCTCGCGGCAGACGGCGGAGTCGAGCGCTTCAAGCCCAAGGTCGGCCTCCCGCTGGCCACCTACTTCTCGGGAACCAAGATCGTCTGGATCCTCGAGAACGTGGAGGGCGCGCGCGAAAAGGCCGAGGCCGGCGACCTGCTCTTCGGCACCACCGACTCGTGGGTTCTCTGGAACCTTACGGGCGGCACCGAGGGCGGCGTGCACGCGACCGACGTCACCAACGCCTCGCGCACCCTGTTCATGGACCTCGAGACGCTGCAGTGGGACGAGGAAATCCTCGGCATCTTCGGCGTTCCGCTGTCGATGATGCCCGAAATCCGCTCGTCCTCCGAGGTCTACGGAAACGTCGAGTCGTCGTCGCTGCTGCGCGAGGTTCCGGTCGCCGGCATCCTCGGCGACCAGCAGGCGGCCACCTTCGGTCAGGCGGCCTTCGAGGCCGGCGAGTCGAAGAACACCTACGGCACCGGTAACTTCCTCATCTTCAACACGGGTGAAGAGATCGTGCACTCGAAGAACGGCCTGCTCACGACGCTCGGCTACAAGCTGGGCGACGCCAAGCCGCACTACGCCCTCGAGGGTTCGATCGCCGTCACCGGTTCGCTCGTGCAGTGGCTGCGCGACAACCTCGGCATCATCAACTCGGCGCCCGAGATCGAGACCCTCGCGGCCACGGTCGAGGACAACGGCGGAGCGTACTTCGTGCCCGCGTTCTCGGGTCTCTTCGCGCCGTACTGGCGCTCGGATGCCCGCGGCGCCCTCGTCGGTCTCACGCGCTACGTGAACAAGGGCCACATCGCCCGGGCCGCCCTCGAGGCGACCGCGTTCCAGACGCGCGAGGTGCTCGACGCGGTCAACGCCGACGCCGGTGTCGACCTCGAAGAGCTCAAGGTCGACGGCGGCATGGTTGCCAACGACGCGCTAATGCAGTTCCAGGCCGACATCCTCGGTGTCCCCGTCGTGCGCCCCGTCGTCGCGGAGACCACCGCGCTCGGCGCCGCCTACGCGGCCGGCCTCGCCGTCGGGTTCTGGAAGGACCTCGCCGACGTCGGCCAGAACTGGCTCGAGGACAAGCGCTGGACTCCGAACATGGAGCCCGCCGAGCGCGAGCGCCAGCTGCGCAACTGGAAGAAGGCCGTCACGAAGACCTTCGACTGGGTCGACGAAGACGTGCAGTAGTCGCACAACAAGCTAGGGGCGTCGCCGGTGTGGTCCGGCGGCGCCCCTTTCACGTCCCCGCCCCGTTCGTCATTCAGGGCGGATGACTCGTCGGCCCCTGTAACCGCGTGATCCCGGGGTGACAGGGACGCGCGATGGCATCCGTCCTGAATGACGAACACCGGTTCTCCACCGATTGCGCCGTGGCGGCCCGCGCATCCCACGTCGCTCCCACACTGGGCGGATGGACGCCACCCTCGCACTCGCCGCTCTCGGCGAGCCGATCGCCACCCGGTCGCAGTTGCTCTCCGCCGGTGCAACGCCCCGCGACCTGACCGTGGCCGTGCGCGGGCGGCGGCTGCTCCGCGTGCGCGAGGGCTACTACGCCGAGCCGCTGGCCGATCCGGCGCTTCTGCAGGCCGTACGCATCGGTGGGCGCTTGGGCTGCGTCTCGGCGCTCCAGCGCCACGGCGTCTGGGTGCCGCCGCACTCGTTTCCCCACGTGTCCGTAGAGCCGAACGCGTCACGGCTGCGCAGCCCGCGCGACAGGTCCCGGCCGCTTGAGCCGCAGAACCGCGACGGGTGCGAGGTCCACTGGGCGGGCGCCGTGGAAATCGACGACGCATCGGTGCACACCTGCGGGATCGTGAACGCGCTCGCCCAGACGATCCGTTGCCAACCCGCCGAGTTCGCTGTCGCCGCACTCGACAGCGCGATGTACCAAGGGCGCGTCACCGCCCGGCAGGTAGCGGCTATCTTCGCCGCGCTTCCGAAGCGGTTGACACCGCTGCGGTCGCTGATCGATTCGAGGTGCATGTCGGGAATCGAGACCCTCATCCGGCTGGCGCTCATCGATCGAGGAATCCCCTTCGAGGTGCAGGTGCGGTTCGTGGGCGTCGGCGTGGTCGACTTCGTGGTCGCCGGCTGTGTTGTCGTCGAGGTCGATGGGCGCGAATATCACGAGGGCGAGGTGCCGACGGCGCGCGACTACGCGCGCGATGCCGAACTGGCCGCTCGCGGGTACATAGTGGTGCGGCTGAACTACCGCCAGGTCATGTTCGAGCGCGAGTTGGCGATCGCCGCGATCGTCGGCGCGGTGCGGGCACATCGGCGCGGGCCGACGGTGTGACAGTGTCCGTCATTCAGGTCGGATGCCGCGGCGCCACCCGACCGCCCGCGAGACTACGACGTTCCGCGCGGGGCTCACGCGAAGCATCCTGAATCACGAACATGTCGGCCTTAACGGCGAACGGCCCGCACCCCCCCCAGGGCGCGGGCCGCACGTCGTCGACGCCTAGACCTCGTAGTCGATGTCGCGCGTCTCCTTGCTGATGAACAGCGCGATCAGGGTGATCACGGCCGCGGCGCTCAGGTACAGGCCGACGAGCACCGGGCTGCCGTCGCCGGCGGCGAGCAGGGCCAGTGCGATGGTCGGCGCGAGGGCAGCACCGAGGATCGATGCCACGTTGTAGCTGATCGCGCTTCCGGTGTAGCGCACGTTGGTCGGGAACAGCTCGGGCAGAACCGAACCCATCGGGCCGAATGTGAGCCCCATGAGCGCGAAGCCGACGATGAGCAGCGTCATGACGCCGACCGTCCCGGCGCCGAACAGCGGCACGAACAGCGCGCCGAACACGATGATGCCGACCGTGGTGAACAGCAGCGTCTTGCGGCGTCCGAAGCGCTCGGCGAGCGGGCCCGACACGAGGGTGAAGATGCCGAAGAACACGCAGCCGATGATGAGCATTACCAGGAAGTCGTTGCGTGAGTAGCCGAGGCCAGGCACGAACGCGGCGGCCGCGGCGTCGGTGAGCGGAGCGCCCTTGGCGATGGCGGCCTCTTTCGCCGCCTCGAGCGACGACGCGGTCGTTCCGTAGCTCAGCGTGAACGCGGTCATCAGGTAGAACAGCACGTAGGTGGCGAGCATGATGAACGTGCCGAGGATCAGCGGACGCCAGCTCGTTTTGAGCACGCGGGCGAGGGGCAGCTTGGCGACCTCGCCGCGCTCGACGACCTTCGTGAAGGCGGGCGTCTCGACGAGCTTGAGGCGCACGTAGAGACCGATGATCACGAGAACCGCCGACGCGATGAACGGCACACGCCAGCCCCAGTTGAGGAAGTCGTCCTGCGAGAGGTTGAGCGACAGCAGCAGGAAGACGCCGTTGGCGATGATGAAGCCGATCGGAGCGCCGAGCTGCGGGAAGGTGCCGTAGATGGCTCGCTTGCCCTTGGGCGCGTTCTCGGTCGCGAGCAGCGCCGCACCGCTCCACTCGCCGCCGAGGCCGATGCCCTGGCAGAAGCGCATGAGCACGAGCAGCGCGGGGGCGAGCACCTGCCAGCCCGGCGTAAGCGCGGTCGGCAGCACGCCGATGATGAACGTGGCGATACCCATCGTGAGCAGCGAGGCCACGAGCGTGCCCTTGCGTCCGATGCGGTCGCCGAAGTGCCCGAAGAGCACCGAGCCGATCGGGCGCGCGATGAACGCGACACCGAAGGCGGCGAACGAGGCGAGCTGGGCCGCCACGGCGTTGTCGCTCGGGAAGAACAGGATCGGGAACACGAGCACGGCAGCCGTGGCATACACGTAGAAGTCGTAGAACTCGATCGAGGTTCCGATGAGGCTCGCGAGGATGACGCGCGAACGGGGATTGGCGGGTGCTGCTGGCGCGACAGTGGCGTCGACGTGAGACATGGAGAAAACTGCTTCCGAAACGAAAAAGACGTGGAAAAGCGGAAAATGCGCGAGTGGCGCAGAAGATGTGGCCGCTTTTGGCAGCCGTTATACCCTACGCCTGTATCGAAAGCGCCGTCGGCAGGTCGCCGAGACCAGCGACGATGCGAACCCCGGATGCCGCGGCGCGAGCCTTCTCGTCGTCTGTCGCCGCACCCTTCCGATCGAGCCACACGCCGGTGAGGCCCGCGCCGGCCGCGCCGATGGCGTCGGTCTCGAGCCGGTCGCCCACGTAGGCGGCGTCCCGCGGTTCGACCCCGAACTGCTGGCACGCGAACTGGAAGATGCGCGGGTGGGGTTTGGCGACTCCGACATCGCCGCTGGCGATCGTGAGCTCGATGCGCGTCGCCAGCCCCGTGGCATCCATCTTCGAACGCTGGAAGGGCAGCTCGGCGTTGGTGATCACGCCGAACCGCACGTCGGGACGCAGCTCTTGCAGGGTGTCGAGGGCGGGGAGGGTGTCGTCGTACAGCTCCCACGCGCGCTCGTACTGCACGAGATAACGGCCGAACCAGTCGTCGGCGTCGACGTCGTTCGACAGGTCGAGCCCGAACGGCTCGACGAACCCGCGGGCGCGGTGGCGGCGCTGCTCGCGGTAGTCGAGCTCCCCGGCGAGGTAGCGGTGGTAGTGGTGTTCCTCGAGCGCGTACCAACGGGCGAGTTCGACGGCGTCGTCTGCCGCGGCGAGGGCGCCGCCGTGCGCCGCCCGATAGGCGGCGACCCCGCTCGCCACGGCCCGCGAGTGCGCGAACAGCGTGTCGTCGAGGTCGAACAGCACCACCGCGGGGATCATCACAGCGGCCACCCGTCGTGGATCTCGCGGTCGTCACTGCGCAGCAGCGACGCGTTCCAGGTGTCGACGCGGGTGTCGCGGTGCACGACCGCCCGGCGCAGCGTGCCCTCGAAGTGGAATCCGTTGCGGCGCGCGACGACGGCCGAGCCGTAGTTGCCGGCGAACGATTCCCAGCGCAGGCGATCGAGGTCGAGCCCCTGCGCGTCGAACGAGTACTCGACGAGGGTCGCGAGCGCCTCGGTCATGATCGACTGGCCGCGGTGGTCTTTACCCAGCCAGAACCCGACCGTCGCAGACCCGAGCGGTTCGTGCCGCAGCTCGATCACGCCCAGAAGGTCACGCGCCTCGGAACGGATGGCCCAGAGCGTCATCGCCGAGCTCGACGCGGCATCGGTGGCGTAGGTCGTCACGAAGAACTCGGCGTCGGCGCGCGTGTAGGGCGAGGGGATGTGCACCCAGCGCTGCACCTCCGCGTCCTGGCAGTACCGGTAGACCGCGTCGGCGTCGGAGGCCCGCAGCGAGTCGAGGGTGAGCCGCTCGGAGCGGATGGTGGGTGGGATCATGCGCGGGGCAGGAAGCCGATGCGGTCGTACACCGTGGCGAGCGTCACGTCGGCGATCGCGGCGGCCTTGTCAGCGCCGCGGGCGAGGATGCGGTCGAGCTCGGCCGGGTCGTCGAGCAGCTCGAGGGTGCGCGCGCGGATGGGCGCGAAGGTCTCCACCACGACCTCGGCGAGACCCTTCTTGAAGTCGCCGTAGCCGCTGCCGGCGTACTCGGTCTCGATCGAGTCAATCGAGCGCCCGCTGAGCACGGAGTAGATGGTGAGCAGGTTCGAGACGCCGGGCTTGGACGACACGTCGTAACGCACCTCGCCGTCGCTGTCGGTCGTCGCCGACTTGATTTTCTTGGCGCTCTTCGCCGGCTCGTCGAGCAGCCAGATTACGCCCTTGTCGGTGGAGGCCGACTTGCTCATCTTGTTGGTCGGCTCCTGCAGGTCGTAGACCTTCGCGGTGGCCTTCTGGATCTGCGCCTCGGGGACCACGAAGGTCTCGCCGAACCGCGAGTTGAACCGCGTCGCGAGGTCGCGGGTCAGTTCGACGTGCTGGCGCTGGTCTTCGCCGACCGGCACCGTCTCCGCGCCGTAGAGCAGGATGTCCGCCGCCATGAGCGTCGGGTACGCGAAGAGGCCGACCGTCGTGGCATCCGAACCCTGCTTGGTCGACTTGTCTTTGAACTGCGTCATGCGGCTGGCCTCGCCGAAGCCGGTGAGGGTGTTGAGCACCCAGGCGAGCTGCGGATGGGCGGGCACGTGCGACTGCACGAACAGGGTCGACAGCTCGGGGTCGATGCCCGCGGCGATGTACTGGGCCGCCGTGCGCCGGGTCGCCGCGCGCAGTTCGGCCGGGTCTTGCGCGACGGTGATGGCGTGCAGGTCGACGACACAGAAGACCGCGTCGTGGCTGACCTGCATTTCCTTCCACTGCAGCAGAGCGCCGATGTAGTTTCCGATCTGGAGGGAGTCGGCGGACGGCTGCATGCCGGAGAAGAGGCGGGGCTTGGTGCTCATGGTGTCCAGTCTTTCAGACGTTCGGACCCTGAGCTTGTCGAAGGGGCGCTTCGACAGGCTCAGCGGGCAATGTCAGATCGCGTAGTCGACCACGACCGGTGCGTGGTCGCTCCAGCGGGTGTCCCAGGCCGAGGCGCGGTCGACGGCGTAGTTCTGCACCGTGGCCGCGAGGGCCGGAGTGGCGAGCTGGTAGTCGATGCGCCAGCCGGTGTTGGTATCGAAGGCCTGGCCCCGCTGCGACCACCAGGTGTACGGGCCCTCGACCTCGCCGGCCCAGCGGCGGCCTACGTCGACCCAGCCGAGCCCGGGGCCGGTGCTGCCGTCTACGCCCTCGACGGTCGAGCCGGCCTCGCCGAAGAAGCGGTCGAAGTAGGCGCGTTCGTCGAGCAGGAAGCCCGCGCTCTTGCGGTTGCCCTTCCAGTTCTTGATGTCGAGCTCGCGGTGCCCCACGTTGAGGTCGCCGACGATGAGCGCGAGCTCGCTGTGCGCCGCGATCTCGGGCATGCGCGCGGTCATGGCGTCGAGGAACTTGTACTTCTCGACCTGCTTGGGGGTTCCTACGTCGCCCGAGTGCACGTAGGTGCTGACGACCGTGATGATGCGGTCGCCGACCTCGTAGTCGGCCTCGAGCCAGCGGCCGGCGCTGTCGAACTCGTCGTCGCCGAGGGTGACCCGGTGGATGGACGCCTTGTTCCGCGACGCGA
This sequence comes from Conyzicola nivalis, assembly GCF_014639655.1. Classification (NCBI taxonomy): domain Bacteria; kingdom Bacillati; phylum Actinomycetota; class Actinomycetes; order Micrococcales; family Microbacteriaceae; genus Conyzicola; species Conyzicola nivalis. The sequence goes on along the minus strand of NZ_BMGB01000001.1, from coordinate 1,854,922 downwards.
TTGCGACGCCCGCCCGCCCTTTGGCCGTCGCGGCGTCGTGCAGGATGTCCCACTCGGGGCCGAGCAGCTCTTCGACGATCTCGGTGGTGGCGCGCACCTCTTGCATCGCGAGGATGTCGACCCCGCGGGTGTCGAGCCACTCCCGCATCCCCTTCTTGTAGGCGGCACGGATGCCGTTGACGTTGACGGATGCGACGCGAAGGGGGGTAGGCATGCCCCTATTTTATGAGGCGCCACCGTCATCGGCCGGTCGCCGGCGTCGCCGGAAGAGCCGGGCGAGCCCGCGGGGTTCCTGCGCCTCTTTCGCCAGCCGCTCGAGTTCGGCGATGCGTTCGCGTTCGGCACGCTCCTTCTCCGCGGCCACGGGATCGGCGGCGATCCCCGCGTCATCCATGCCCACCGAGATCCAGGCGGCGCTGATGAGGATCACCTGGCAGACCAGGTTGAGGAAGATCAGCAGACCGGCGATGATCGCGAACGACGCGATGAGCGGGTTGTTGCTGGCACCGCCGAGCAGCAGCCCGCCGAGCAGTTTGAGGGCGCCGAGGGCCACCCCGCCGATGATGGCGCCGCCGAGCAGTCGCCTGAACGGGATGGGGATTCCGGCGAGCACCCGGTAGAGGGCGGCGAGCACGGCGACGTCGATCAGCAGCGCGACGAGCAGACCGAGGATGCGACCGGCCACGGTGCCGACCATCGAGTCCGAGCCGATGCCGGTGAGGTCGAGCAGCCAGCCGAGCGCAGAGGTGCTGACCGTCGAGATCACGGTGGAGACGATGAGCGCGGCGCCGAAGCCGACGGCGAGCCCGAGGTCTTTGAGCTTGAGCAGCAGGAAGAACGTCGAGTCGGGCGCGATCGCGAAGATGCGACGCACCGCCTCGCGCGCCGAGCCGAGGAAGCCGATCGCGGTGAAGAGCAAACCGACGAGGGCGATGGCGCCCGTCCAGTTGAGGATGCCGGCGGCGAGCAGGTCGTCGGGATCGATCGCGCCGTCGCTCGTGCTCGACTCGATGAGGCCGGGCACGGCGTTCGCGATGGTGTCGACGAGCGACGAGCGCAGCGCGGGGTCGCCCGCGATCACGAGCCCGATGACGGAGAAGCCGACCCACAGGCCGGCGAACGTGGCGAACAGGCCCTGGTTGGCGAGCCCCGAGGCCATGAGCGGCCCGCCGGAGACGGCGTAGTGCTGGAACACCCGCACGGGCTTGAGCTTCATCACCTTGGCGATGATCCCGGGGATCCCGGTGGGGGCGGCGGGAGTCTCGGTCGTTGCATCGGCCATTAGACAACCCTACGGTCTGGGGCGATCGCGACGGCGAGGTACGGCGCGGTGCGGCTGGTGTCGTGGTCTGCGACTACCCGCGGTTCGCCGGCGACCACCAGCGTGCCGCCGGAGTCGCCCCCGCCTGGCCCCATGTCGATCACCCAGTCGGCGGACGCGACGACGTCCATCTCGTGCTCGACGACGACCACCGTGTTGCCCGCGTCGACGAGGCCGTTCAGCTGTTCGACGAGCAGACGGATGTCGGCGGGGTGCAGTCCCGTCGTCGGTTCGTCGAGCAGGTACAGCGTGTGACCGCGACGGGCCCGCTGCAGTTCGGTCGCCAGCTTGATGCGCTGGGCCTCGCCGCCGGAGAGTTCCGTCGCCGGCTGGCCGAGCCGCAGGTAGCCCAGACCGACCTGGCGCAGCGTCTCGAGGCTGCGCGCGGCCGCGGGAACGTCGGCGAGGAACTCGGCCGCGGCGTCGACCGTGAGCCGCAGCACCTCGGCGATGTTCTTGCCGTTGTGGGTGACCTCGAGCGTCTCCGCGTTGTAGCGCGACCCGTCGCAGGTCGGGCAGGGCGCGTAGCTGCCCGGCAGAAAGAGCAGCTCGACCGACACGAACCCCTCGCCGAGGCACGTCTCGCAGCGTCCGCCGGCCACGTTGAACGAGAACCGCCCGGCGTCGAAGCCGCGCCGTCGGGCCTCCGCCGTCGCCGCGAACGTGCTGCGCACGGCGTCGAACAGCCCGGTGTAGGTGGCGAGGTTCGAGCGGGGCGTGCGCCCGATGGCCTTCTGGTCGACCTGCACGATGCGGTCGACCTGGTCGCTGCCCGTACTGTCGCGCTCGGCGCCGTCGTCTTTGATGCCCGCGAGTACGTGCCCGACGAGCGTGGACTTGCCCGAGCCGGAGACGCCCGTCACCGCGGTGAGCACACCGAGGGGAACGTCGACGTCGACGCCGCGGAGGTTGTGCTTGGTGATGTCGCGCAGTTTGAGCCAGCCGCCCGCCTGTCGCGGTGGGCGCTCGACAGCGGGCGCATCCGCATCACCGAAGAGGAAGGGGCGGGTGACCGACGCGTCGACACCCTCGAGGCCGTCGACCGGACCGCTGTAGAGCACCGAGCCGCCGCCGCTGCCCGCGCCAGGGCCCACGTCGACGATCCAGTCGGCGCGTCGCACGACGTCCATGTTGTGTTCGACGACGAAGACCGAGTTGCCCGCCGCCTTCAGCTGCTGCAGCACCTCGATGAGCGGCTCCGCGTCGGCGGGGTGCAGGCCGGCGGAGGGCTCGTCGAGGACGTAGATCACGCCGAACAGGCCCGAGCGCAGCTGTGTCGCGATGCGCAGGCGCTGCATCTCGCCGGGGGAGAGGGTGGGGGTGGCGCGGCCGAGGCTCAGGTAGCCGAGCCCGAGGCCGACGAGCACGTCGATGCGCGCCACGAGGTCGGTGGTGATGGTCACGGCCACCTCGGTGGTCTCGCCCGACGCCTTCGACGACACGGCCGCGCTCGCCGCGGTGAGCCGAGTGGTGGGGCGCAGCGCGTCGGCGAGGGCCTCGAGCGGCAGGGCGTTGAGGTCGGCGATCGTGTGCCCGGCGAAGGTCACGGCGAGGGCCGCGCGGGTGAGGCCGCTTCCGCCGCACAGGGTGCACGGGCCGGTCTCCACGAACTGCAGGGCCCGATTGCGCTGCGGCTCGCTCTTCGAGTCGGCGAGCGTGTGCATGATGTAGCTGGTCGCGCTCCAGAAGCGTCCCTTGTAGGGCTTCGCCACGCGGTCGCGCTGCGGCGTGACCTCGACGACGGGCTGTTCGTCAGTGAACAGGATCCAGTCGCGGTCCGCGCGGGGCAGGTCGCGCCACGGCACGTCGATGTCGTAGCCGAGACCCGCCACGACGTCGCGCAGGTTCTTGCCCTGCCACGCTCCGGGCCAGGCGGTGATCGCGCCGTCGCGGATGCTGAGCGACGGGTCGAGCACGGCCGATTTCTCGGTGACCTCGTGTGCGACGCCCAGCCCGTGGCAGCGCGGGCACGCCCCGGCGGCCGTGTTCGGCGAGAACGAGTCGGACTCGAGCCGCTTCGGGGCGTCGGCCGGGTAGCTGCCCGCCCGGGAGTAGAGCATGCGGGTGGAGTTCGACAGCGTCGTGAGCGTGCCGACCGTCGACCGCGAGCTGGGTGCACCGCGGCGCTGCTGCAACGCCACCGCCGGGGGCAGGCCGGTGATCTCGTCGACGTGCGGGGTGTGACCCTGGGCGATGAGCCGGCGGGCGTACGGCGCCACCGACTCGAAGAAACGGCGCTGGGCCTCGGCGAAGATCGTGCCGAACGCGAGCGACGACTTGCCCGACCCGGAGACCCCGGTAAAGGCCACGATGCTGTCGCGGGGAACGTCGACGTCGACGTCTCGCAGGTTGTTCTCGCGGGCGCCACGAACGCGCACGAATCCGGGCTGTGATGGAGACGTCATTGGCCCCACCCTATTCGGGCGCCCCTAGATCGACGATTCGCGGGGGCGCATTGACAACCGCTACTTCTCTTGCTCGACGCCGAGCGCGTTGCCGTCGGGGTCGAGAATCCAGGCGGCCCAGACGGTTCCGCGGTCGGCGATGCCGTCGACCGTCTTCAGCTCGTCGGTGTCGTAGTCTTCGGGCGTCACGCCGCGCGACTTCAGCCACTCGAGCTCGGCGCGCAGGTCGTCGACGCGCCAGGCCGCCTTGGTCTGTTCGTCGTTGGAACCGGTGGTGCTGGATGTCACGGTGATGCGGGTGTCTCCGGAGGCGGCGTAGGCGATCGCCGAGTCGCTCTCTTCGAGGATCTCGAGCTGCAGGGCGTCGGCGTAGAACGCGCGCGACTTCTGCAGGTCGGTGGAGAGGAGGACTGTGCCGATGGGGTATTTGCTGAGCATGAACCCACGATAACCACGGGGCGGCTGCGGCTTCAGGCAATGACAAAGCCCGCCCGGTCTGATAGACCGGGCGGGCTAGTCAATCAACGAACGGTTAAGCCTTGCCGCGCATGATGGCCTGCTTGACCTCGGCGATCGCCTGCGTCACCTGGATGCCGCGCGGGCAGGCCTCGGAGCAGTTGAAGGTGGTGCGGCAGCGCCACACGCCCTCCTTGTCGTTGAGGATGTCGAGGCGCACCTGGGCGCCCTCGTCGCGCGAGTCGAAGATGAAGCGGTGCGCGTTCACGATGGCGGCCGGGCCGAAGTACTGGCCGTCGGTCCAGAACACGGGGCAGCTCGACGTGCACGCGGCGCAGAGAATGCACTTCGTGGTGTCGTCGAAGCGGGCGCGCTCGACCGGGCTCTGCTTGCGCTCCTTGCCGTCCTTCGTGCCCGATGAGGCCATCAAGAACGGGTTGATCTGGCGGTACGACTCGAAGAACGGCTCCATGTCGACGATGAGGTCCTTCTCGAGCGGCAGGCCCTTGATCGCCTCGACGTAGATCGGCTTCGATATGTCGAGGTCCTTGATCAGGGTCTTGCAGGCGAGCCGGTTGCGGCCGTTGATGCGCATCGCGTCGGAGCCGCAGATGCCGTGGGCGCAGCTGCGGCGGAACGTCAGTGATCCGTCCTGCTCCCACTTGATCTTGTGCAGCGCGTCGAGGATGCGGTCGGTTCCGTAGACCTCGACGTCGAAGTCCTGCCAGCGCGGCTCGGTGTCGACGTCCGGGTCGAAGCGACGGATGATGAGGGTCGCCGTGAAGGTCGGGATGACCTCGGGCACGGATGGGTTGTTCTCCAGGACTGCAGTACTCATTAGTACTTCCTCTCCATCGGCTGGTAACGCGTGATCACGACGGGTTTGGTGTCGAGTTTGATGTGGTCGACGGCGTCGGCGGAGTGCGCGTCGCCCGTCAGGTAGGCCATCGTGTGCACGAGGAAGTTCTCGTCGTCACGAACCGGGTAGTCCTCGCGGAAGTGGCCGCCGCGGCTCTCCTTGCGCGAGAGCGCCGAGTAGACGACGACCTCGGCCAGGTCGAGCAGGAAGCCGAGCTCGACCGCCTCGAGCAGGTCGGTGTTGAACCGCTTGCCCTTGTCCTGCACGGCGATGTTCTTGTAGCGCTCGCGCAGCCCCTCGATCACGTGGGTGACCTCGATGAGCGTCTCCTCGGTGCGGAACACCTGGGCGTTGCGGTCCATCGAGTCCTGCAGCTCCTTGCGGATCGCGGCGATGCGCTCGGTTCCGTTGGAGTTGCCGAGCGTCTGCAGCATGGTCCGGATGTCGCGTGCCGGATCTTCGGGCAACGGGAGGAACTCCGCGGTCTTCACGTACTCGACGGCGTTCTTGCCCGCCCGCTTGCCGAACACGTTGATGTCGAGCAGCGAGTTGGTGCCGAGGCGGTTGGAGCCGTGCACCGAGACGCAGGCGCACTCGCCGGCGGCGTAGAGGCCGGGCACGACGGTGGTGTTGTCGCGCAGCACCTCGGCGGCGACGTTGGTGGGGATGCCACCCATCGCGTAGTGCGCGGTCGGGAGCACGGGAACCGGCTCGGTGTAGGGCTCGACGCCCAGGTAGGTGCGGGCGAACTCCGTGATGTCGGGGAGCTTCGCGTCGATCACCTCTTTCGAGAGGTGGGTGATGTCGAGGTAGACGTAGTCCTTGTTCGGACCGCCGCCGCGGCCCTCGCGGATCTCGGTGGCCATGCAGCGGGCGACGATGTCGCGGGGCGCGAGGTCTTTGATGGTGGGCGCGTAACGCTCCATAAAGCGCTCGCCATCGCTGTTGCGCAGGATCGCGCCCTCGCCGCGGGCCGCCTCGGAGAGCAGGATGCCCAGACCGGCCAGGCCGGTCGGGTGGAACTGGAAGAACTCCATGTCCTCGAGCGGCAGTCCCTTGCGCCAGATGATGCCGACGCCGTCGCCGGTGAGGGTGTGGGCGTTCGAGGTGGTCTTGTAGATCTTGCCGAAACCGCCGGTCGCGAAGATGATCGCCTTGCCCTGGAACACGTGCAGGTCGCCGGTTGCGAGCTCGTAGGCGACGACGCCCGACGGCTGATCGACGCCGTCGACCGTGGTCATCACGAGGTCGAGCACGTAGAACTCGTTGTAGAAGTTGATACCGAGCTTGACGCAGTTCTGGTACAGCGTCTGCAGGATCATGTGGCCCGTGCGGTCGGCGGCGTAGCAGGCGCGGCGCACGGGGGTCTTGCCGTGGTCGGCGGTGTGTCCGCCGAAGCGGCGCTGGTCGATCTTGCCGTCGGGCGTGCGGTTGAACGGCAGTCCCATGTTCTCGAGGTCGAAGACCGCCTCGATGGCTTCCTTCGCGAGGATCTCGGCGGCATCCTGATCCACCAGGTAGTCGCCGCCCTTCACGGTGTCGAAGGTGTGCCACTCCCAGTTGTCTTCCTCGACGTTGGCGAGGGCCGCGGCCATGCCACCCTGGGCCGCGCCGGTGTGCGAGCGCGTCGGATAGAGCTTGGAGATCACGGCCGTGTTCGCGTGCGGGCCGGCCTCGATCGCTGCGCGCATGCCGGCACCGCCGGCGCCCACGATCACGATGTCGTGCTGGTGGTAGTGGATTCCGTCGACGATTGCTCCGTCGGCGTACTTGTTGAAGGCTGCGTCAGTCATTGATACGGCTACGTCTTTCTACTGCACTGGGCATTTCTACTGCGCGGGGCAGAAGCTGGGGAGCATGTCGAGCTGGTCGGCAGGAACGACCGGGCACGGGTCGAAGGTGTAGATCACCAGGGTTCCCAAGATCAGCAGCACGGCCGTCGAGGCGAAGATGGCGCCGAGCAGGATGCGGCGGACGGTGGGGTTCGTCGCGTAGTCGTTCACGATCGTGCGCATGCCGTTGGCGCCGTGGATGAGCGCCAGCCAGAGCAGCAGCGTGTCCCAGACCACCCAGAACGGGTCGGCGAGCTTGCCCGCCACGAAGGCGAAGTCGATGGCCTTCACACCTTCGCCGGCGACGAGGTTCACAAAGAGGTGGCCGAAGATCAGCACGAGCAGCACGACGCCGCTGGCGCGCATGTAGATCCAGCCCCACTTCTCCCAGTTGATGCCGCGGCGCGGGCGGCCCGATTCGAAACGGGGCGGGTCGATGGTCGTCATCATCAGCCTCCGAAGACGTGCATGAGCTGGCGGGGGATGAAACCGATGAGCAACACTGCCCAGAGCACGATCACGATGTAGAACATGAGCTTCTGGTGCTTGGTTCCCCAACCCCAGAAGTCGATCAGGATGATCCGCAGGCCGTTGAGGGCGTGCAGGCCGATGGCGGCGACCAGGGCGATCTCACCCAGACCCATGATCGGGGTCTTGTAGGTGTTGATCACCGCGTTGTACGCCTCGGGGCTCACCCTCACGAGGCTCGTGTCGAGAATGTGTACGAGAAGAAAGAAGTAGATCGCGACCCCGGTGATGCGGTGCAGAACCCAGGACCACATGCCCTCGCGGCCGCGGTAAAGAGTGCCCGCCGGTCGTCTCGGAGGCTTGATCGTGGGGACCGCGCGCTTTTCAGCCAGGGTTCCCGCCGATTCCTGTGGCACGTAACCCTCCTTGCGGATGAGCGGCCACGCTGCGCAACTGGTCAGCGGGACCGGTGGATGTTCGGTCGTCGAACGTATTCATCCTATGTCGAGTCGCGCGGAGTCGCTTGTCAGGCAACCCTAATTAGCTCGACTTCAAGACAGTTTTGCCGGCGGAGACGATCGCGGCCTCGTAGTGGCCGACGAGTTCGGCACAGACGGAGTGCCACGAGCGCCCGATGACCGAGCGCCGCCCGGCCTCGCCCATGCGCAGCCTCGCGGCCCGATCGGTCGACAGCAGCTCGACGAAGGAACGCAGGCCCGTGTCATCCGCCTTATCGAAAAGAAAACCGTTGACGCCGTGGTCGACGAGGTCGATGGGCCCGCCAGACCGCGGCGCGATCACCGGCACGCCGCTCGCGAAGGCCTCCTGCAACGTCTGGCCGAAGGTCTCCTCGGTGCCCGTGTGCACGAACAGGTCGAAGCTGGCGTAGGCCGCGGCGAGTTCGGCGCCGCCGAGTCTGCCGAGCCAGGTGACGGGCATTCCGGCGAGGGCGCGCTTGGCCGACGGCACCGACGGGCCGTCGCCGACGATGGCGAGCCGCACGCCCGGAAGGCCGTGCAGGGCCTTGAACCGCTCCACCTGCTTCTCGGGCGCGATGCGGCCGACATAGCCGACGACGATCTCGCCGTTCGGCGCGAGCTGGTCGCGCAGGGCGATCGTCGCCGGATCGAGGCGGTTCGCGGGGTGGTAGCGCACCAGGTCGACGCCGCGGCCCCAGCGGGCGAGACGCCGGATGCCGGCTGCCGAGAGGTCGGCCATCGAGGCGCTCGACGGCACCAGTGTGACCGCGGCGCCCTCGTGGATCCAGCGCACGACCCGCCACGCGAACGATGTCGCAGCGCCCAGGTGGTTGCGGCGGGCATAGCCGGCGACGTCGGTCTGGAAGATGGCGACCGACGGAACGCCGAGCCGGCCGGCCGCGGCGATCGCTTGCGCGCCGAGCAGGAACGGCGACGCGGCGTGCACGATGTCGGGCGCGAACGCCGCGATCAGGCGCTGCACGTGCGGGCTCGGCAGCCCGACGGGAAACTGGCGGTAGGCGAGGGCGGGAACCTCGTGCACGGGGAACCCGGCGTACTCGCGGGGGCTTCCCGCGGCCGGCACGATGACCATCGCCTCGTGCCCCTCGGCCCTCAGATGGTCGAGTACTTTGCACACGCTGTTCGTGACGCCGTTAACAGTAGGGAGAAAACTTTCGGTGACGATCGCTATGCGCATTCGAGATACCCCGCTTCGTGGCCTGCACCAAGGCTAGGAGGGCGGTATGTCGCACGGATGAATGCGGGGTGAAGCTCCCGTGCGGGTGTGAGGTATTAGGTTGGTCGGATGAGCGCCAACACCAAACCCCTCGAGCGTTTTTACAGCGTGATCCCCGCCGGCGGCATCGGATCCCGGCTGTGGCCGCTGTCGCGAGCCGACGCCCCCAAGTTCCTGCACGACCTCACCGGCAGCGGCCAGACCCTGCTGCGCGACACGTGGGACCGGCTTGTCCCGCTCTCGGGCGAGCAGCGCGTGATGGTCGTCACCGGCCGCGCCCACCGCGCCGCCGTCGAGCAGCAGCTGCCCGAACTCGCCGACAAGAACGTCGTGCTCGAGAGCGAGCCCAAAGAGTCGTCGGCCGCCATCGGTCTCGCCGCGGCGATCCTCGTGCGCCGCGAACCCGACGTGATCATCGGCTCGTTCGCCGCCGACAACGTGATCAAAGACCAGCGCGGCTTTCGCCGCTCGGTCGTGGAGGCCGTGGCTCTCGCCGACGCCGGCTACATCGCGACCATCGGCATGAACCCCACCGAACCCGCCATCGGCTTCGGCTACATCCACTGCGGCAAGGCCCTGGAGATCCCCGGGGCTCCCAGCGCGCTCTACGTCGACAAGTTCGTCGAGAAGCCCGACCTCGCGACCGCGAAGGGCTACCTCAAAGACGGCAACTACCTGTGGAACGCGGGCATGTTCATCTCCCGCGCCGACGTGCTGCTCGAGCAGCTCGGCCAGGAGCAGCCCGAACTGCTCGCCGGACTCAACGAGCTCGCCGACGCGTGGGACACCCCGCAGCGCGGCGCCGTCGTCGACAAAGTCTGGCCGGGTCTCACCAAGATCGCTATCGACTACACCGTCGCCGAGCCGGCCGCGGCCTCGGGACGTCTCGCCGTGGTGCCGGGCGACTTCGACTGGGACGACGTGGGGGACTTCGCGGCGATCGGCAAGCTGCACTCGGGCGGACGCAAGAAGGACCTCGCCATCCTCGGCGAGAACGCCCGCGTGCTCGCCGACTCGTCGAGCGGCGTGGTCATCAGCCAGACGGGCCGTCTCATCTCGCTGATCGGCGTGAACGACATCGTCGTCGTCGACACCTCCGACGCGCTGCTCGTGACCACGACGGCGAACGCGCAGCGCGTGAAGTCCGTCGTCGACGCGCTGAAGCTGTCCGGCCGCAACGACGTCCTGTAGCGCGTGGGCGCCGCGATCCCGCTGATCATCGACACCGACACGGCGCAGGACGACTGCGTCGCCCTGCTCGTCGGGCTGCTCGACCCGCTCGCCGACCTGCGCGCGATCACGATGGTGGCGGGCAATGTGGGCTTCGAGCGGCAGATCCTCAACGCGCACATGACGCTGAGCGTCGCCGGGAGACTCGGGCAGGTGCCGGTGTATCTCGGTTGCCGCCGGCCGCTCGTGCGCGAGTGGGTGTCGGCGGAATACGTGCACGGCGACGGTGCCGGCGGCCTCACCATGGACTTCGACGGGCTCGAGCCGCAGGCCCAGCATGGCGTCGACGCGCTCATCGCCCACACCGCGGCGGCGCCAGGCGAGATCACCGTCGTGTGCATCGGGCCGCTCACCAACGTCGCCATGGCGGCCATCAAGGACCCGTCGTTCGTGACGAACGTGAAAGCGCTCGTCATCATGGGCGGCTCGAACAACGCCCGCGGCAACATCACGGCCGCGGCCGAGTACAACTTCTACGTCGACCCCGAGGCGGCGAAGACCGTGTTCGAGGCGGGCTTCGCGTCGATCACCGTCGTGCCCTGGGCGCCGGTGACCCTGCGCGACGCCGTCTTCCCGCGGGAGCAGCTCGCGCGCATCGCGCGCATCGACACCCCGATCGCCCGGTTCTTCGCTACCATCACCGAGACGACGCTCGGGTTCAACGAGAGCGTCGGAATCGACGGCTCCACCCACCCCGACTCGCTCACCGCCGCGCTGCTGCTGCACCCCGAGCTCGTCACGGCGAGCGGGCAGTACGCGGTCGACGTCGAGACCGGCTCGGAGCTCACCAGGGGATACGCGGCGATGTCGTGGGGCGTGCACGAGCTGGTCCCCAACGCGACGGTGGTCGAGAGCGTCGACGCCGCCGGTTTCGCCGACTATCTGGTCGATCTGCTCGCCACCGAGACGACGCCTGACCGGCAATTACGCTGACCTTTCGGCCGCTGTGATTTCCTAGACATTTCGGCAGCATCCCAGCTTTGTAACGTCTGAGGCATAGTTGCGAGATTTCGTCCATCGCGCTGGTCGCAATCGGTAATCTGGGTGGCATCCGCCCTGGTATCGCCAGGGCATGCATCTGGAGGAAATCTAGTGAACGTAATCACACGCAAGCGTGGTCTCGCTGGCCTGGCGCTCGTCGGCGCAGCGAGTTTCATTTTGGCCGGTTGTGCAGCAGCACCGGAAGAGGGCGAAAGCGCCGAGAGCGTCGACTACAAGGCCTGCGCCGTCTCTGACGAGGGCAGCTGGAACGACAAGTCGTTCAACGAAGCGGCCTACGCGGGTCTGACCCAGGCCGAAGACGAGCTCGGTGTCAAGATCGCCGACGCGGAGTCCGCCTCCACCGACGACTTTGAGCCGAACCTCAGCAACATGATCGACGCGAACTGCGACATCATCTTCGCCGTGGGCTTCAACCTCATCGACGCGGTCAACGCCGCTGCGGCCTCGAACCCCGACAACCACTTCGTCACGATCGACGGCTACGTCGCCGAAGAGACGACCACCAACCTCAAGCCGATCATCTACTCGATGAACGAGTCGAGCTACCTCGCCGGCTACCTCGCCGCCGCATACTCGACCACGAAGGTCGTCGGCACCTACGGCGGACTCCAGATCGACGCCGTCACCGACTTCATGACCGGCTTCTACAACGGCGCCAAGGCCTACGAAGAAGAGACGGGCACCCCCGTCAACGTTCTCGGCTGGGACCCGGCAGCAGCGACCGGCCTGTTCACCGACGGCTTCGGCGACTCCGAGGGCGCGAAGAGCATCAGCGCCGGCCAGATCGCCCAGGACGCCGACGTCATCTTCCCCGTCGCGGGTGGCCTCTTCAGCGCAACGTCTGAAGCCATCAACGAGTCGGGCAAGGACGTCGTCTTCATCGGTGTCGACAAGGACATCGCCGTGACCAGCCCCGAGTACGCAGACCAGGTGCTCACCTCGGTCCTGAAGAAGATGACCGACGCCGTGTTCGACGTCATCGAGGAGCAGGTCGACGGCGCCGAGTTCGACGCGACCCCGTACGTGGGAACGCTCGAGAACGAGGGCACCGACCTCGCCGACTTCGGCACCTTCGACGACAAGGTCGACGCCGAGATCAAAGACAAGCTCGAAGAGCTCAAGGCCGGCATCATCGACGGAAGCATCGACCCGCTCGAGTAAGCAGCTCGATAACACACGCACACAGCGAACGCCGGGGTGGCCGAGTGCCGCCCCGGCGTTCTGTGTGTGATTGCCTGATACTCGTACCCGACCGTTTTACTGGCAGAATCTTGACACGATGAAACTCGAACTCCGCGGCATCACCAAGCGCTTTGGTGCACTCGTCGCCAATGACCACATCGACCTGACCGTCGAACCCGGCGAAATCCACTGCCTTCTCGGCGAGAACGGCGCGGGCAAGTCCACCCTGATGAACGTGCTTTACGGCCTGTACAAGGCCGACGAGGGCGAGATCCTGCTCGACGACGAGCCGGTTCGCTTCCTCAGCCCCGGCGACGCTCTCGCCGCCGGAATCGGCATGGTGCACCAGCACTTCATGCTCATTCCCGTCTTCACCGTCGCCGAGAACGTCATGCTGGGCCACGAGCCGGTCAAGGGCGGCGTCGTGCTCGACCTGCCGACGGCGCGCACGCTCGTCACCGACATCTCCAAGCGCTTCGGCTTCGACATCGACCCCGACGACGTCGTCGGGGACCTGCCGGTCGGCGCCCAGCAGCGGGTCGAGATCATCAAGGCACTCGCCCGCGACGCGCAGGTGCTCGTGCTCGACGAGCCCACCGCCGTGCTCACGCCGCAGGAAACCGACGAGCTCATGATCATCATGAAGCAGCTCGCCGCCGGCGGTACATCCATCGTCTTCATCACCCACAAGCTGCGCGAGGTGAAAGAGGTCGCCGACCGCATCACCGTCATGCGCCTCGGAAAAATCGTCGCGACCGCCTCGCCGTCCGCGTCGACCACCGAGCTCGCCTCGCTGATGGTGGGCCGCGCGGTCGACCTGACCGTCGAGAAGAATCCGCCGACGCTCGGGGGCGAATCGTTCGTCGTCGCGGGACTCACCGTGCTCGACGCGAACGGCCAGCGCCTGCTCGACGACGTGTCGTTCACGATCCGCGAGGGCGAGATCCTCGCGGTCGCCGGCGTGCAGGGCAACGGCCAGACCGAACTGACCGAGGCCATCCTCGGCCTGCGCTCGGGCGTCAAGGGTTCGGTCACGCTCGACGGCAAGGAGATCGTCGGCGCCACCGTGCGGCAGACACTCGACGCCGGCATCGGATTCGTTCCCGAAGACCGCAAGAAAGACGGCCTCGTCGCCGAATTCTCCGTCGCCGAGAACCTCATGCTCGACCGCAGCGTCGGGGAACCCTTCGCGAAGGGCCTCAACATCAGGTTCGACTACCGCGAAGAATTCGCCGAGAAGTCGATCAAGGAGTTCGACATCCGCACGCAGGGAACCGACACCCTCGCGGGTCGGCTCTCCGGCGGAAACCAACAGAAGGTCGTGCTCGCGCGCGAACTGTCGCGCGACCTGCGCCTGCTTATCGCGTCACAGCCCACCCGCGGCCTCGACGTCGGATCGATCGAATTCGTGCACGACCGCATCGTGGCGACCCGTGACTCGGGGATCCCCGTGCTCATCGTGTCGACCGAGCTCGACGAAGTCGTCGGGCTCGCCGACCGTATCGCCGTGATGTACCGCGGCAAGATCGTGGGCATCGTCGATGCAGACACCAGCCGGGCGACCCTCGGCGAGATGATGGCAGGAATCGCAGCATGAGCGACCAGGCACCGACACCGACGATGGTGACGCCGAACCTCGAGCCGGAGACGCCGCCCTCGCGCTGGTCCGTCGCCTGGCGTGACATCGTCGCCGGCAGTCCGCTGCGCACGCTCCTCGCGATCGTGCTCGCCTTCGTCGTGGGCGCGGTTCTCATCGTGCTCACCAACGAAGAGTTCCTCTCGTCGGTCGGCTACATCTTCTCCCGGCCGAGCGACGCCATCGAGGCGGCCGTCAACGCGGTCGTCGAGGGCTACGGGGCGCTGTTCCGGGGCTCCATCCTCAACTTCCAGGGCGACACGTTCGCCGAGGTCGTGCGTCCGCTCACCGAGACGCTGCGCCTCGCCACCCCGCTCATCGCGGCCGGGCTCGGCATCGCCCTGAGCTTCCGCGTCGGCATGTTCAACATCGGCGGCCAGGGCCAGCTGCTCTTCGGTGCGGGTTTCGCCGGCTTCGTGAGCTTCCACGTGAGCCTGCCGTTCCCGCTGCACCTGCTGCTCGCCATCGTCGTGGGCATCCTCGGCGCCGCCGCCTACGGCGCGCTCGTCGGCTTCCTCAAGGCGCGAACCGGAGCCAACGAGGTGATCGTGACGATCATGCTCAACTACATCGCGTTCTACCTCATCACCTACCTGATGCGCACACCCGTGCTGCAGGACCCGACGTCCGGCGGAACGCCGAAGACGCCGGCGCCCGACGCCAGCGCCCAGCTGCCCCTCCTCTTCGGCGGCAGCTTCGCGCTGCACTGGGGCTTCGTGCTGGTCATCGGCGCGACGTTCCTCTTCTGGTGGCTGATGGAGCGCTCGACCCTGGGTTACCGCTTCCGCGCCGTCGGCCTGAACCCGAGCGCCGCCCTCACCGCCGGCATCAACGTGAACAGCATCTACGTGCTCGCGATGGCGCTCTCGGCCGGTTTCGTCGGTCTCGCCGGTGTGAGCCAGGCCCTAGGACGCACCGCCGGATTCACCCCCACCGTCGACGCGGGTATCGGCTTCGACGCCATCACCGTCGCCCTGCTCGGCGGTTCCACGGCCGGCGGCGTCTTCCTCGCCGGACTGCTCTTCGGCGCCATGAAGGCCGGCGGCCCGTCGATGCAGATCGCCGACGTTCCCCCCGAGCTGCTCGGCGTCGTGCAGGGTCTCATCGTGCTGCTCATCGCCGCGCCCCCGCTCGTGCGTGCCATTTTCCGCCTGCCGTCTCCATCGGCCCAGAACGCCCGAACCCGCGCAGCGCGTCGCTCGGCAAAGAAGGGTGGCGTGAAGTGACGACCGTTGTCTCCACCCCCGTCGTGCACACGATCACCGAGATTCCCCGCAAGTGGAAGATCGCCGTCGTCCTCAGCGTGCTCGCGGTCGTCGCGTTCGTCGTCTTCGGAATCTTCGGCGACGACCGCACCGCGCTCATCGTCTTCTCCGAGGCCACCGACGCGATCGTGATCCCGAACGTGCCGGTCACGTCGCAGGTTCTCTGCACGGTCGTCGGCGTGCTGCTGCTCGTGCTCGCCGCCGTGTCCGTGTGGCTCACCGTCGGCCGCCGCAAGGTGCCGCTCTGGCTCATCATCACGTTCACGCTGCTGTTCCTGATCGCGCTCGTCGTGTTCACCGGCGGTGTTCACCGGCGCGGGTTCGAAGGTGCCCGTCGTCTTCCTGATCAGCGGCTCGATCGCCCTCGCCACCCCCGTGATCTTCGGCGCCCTCGCCGGCGTCATCGGGGAACGTGTCGGCGTGGTCAACATCGCGATCGAGGGCCAGCTGCTCGCCGGCGCCTTCGTCTCCGCGGTCGTCGCGAGCCTCACCGACAGCCTCACGCTCGGCCTCATCGCCGCGCTGATCGGCGGTGCCCTCGTCTCGATGGTGCTCGCCGCGTTCTCGATCAAGTACCTGGTCGACCAGATCATCGTCGGTGTGGTGCTCAACGCCCTCGTCATCGGTCTGACGAACTTCTTCTACGCCGCGGTGCTGAACGACAACTCGCAGGAGACGAACTTCCCCGGAACCCTGCCGTTCCTGCCGATCCCGCTGCTCTCCGACATCCCCGTCATCGGTGCGGTCCTCTTCGATCAGCGCATCACCACGTACCTCATGTTCGTGCTGGTTCCGCTCGTCTGGTTCATCCTGTTCAAGACCAAGATCGGCCTGCGCATCCGCGCGGTGGGCGAGCACCCCCTCGCCGCCGACACCGTCGGCATCAACGTCAACCGCACCCGCTTCTGGACGGTGTCGATCGCCGGCACCATCGCGGGCCTCGGCGGTGCGGCGCTCACGCTGGGCTCGGTCGGCGCGTTCGTGCGCGAGATGTCGGCCGGTCAGGGCTTCATCGCCCTCGCCTGCGTGATCCTCGGGCGCTGGAACCCATGGCTCGCCGCCCTCGCGGCGTTGCTATTTGGATTCTCGAAGAACTTCCGCATCTTCGCCGGTCAGACCGGCGCCGACATCCCGCCCGACCTCATCGCCATGGTGCCCTACCTCGTCACCCTCGTGGCCGTCGCCGGCCTCGTCGGACGCGTTGTCGGCCCGGCCGCAGCGGGCAAGCCCTACGTCAAGCAGTAAGGAACCTTATGGTCGACATCGACTGGGACGCCCTCCGCGTCGCCGCCAACGAAGCGATGCAAAAGTCGTACTCGCCGTATTCGAAGTTCCCGGTCGGCGCTGCGGCCCTCGTTTCCGACGGTCGCATAATTTCCGGATGCAACGTGGAGAACGCCTCCTACGGTGTCGGGCTCTGCGCCGAATGCGCCCTCGTCTCCGCCCTGCACATGTCGGGTGGCGGTGAACTCGTCGCGTTCACCTGCGTCGACGGCCACGGCAACATCCTCATGCCTTGCGGGCGTTGCCGCCAGCTGCTCAACGAGTTCTCCGCCGAGGGCATGCTGCTCGAGACCGTCTCCGGTATCAAGACGATGGACGAGGTGCTGCCCGACGCGTTCGGACCCCGCCAGCTCGCTGAATACGCGCAGGCCGACTGATCATGGCCGTCGAACCCTTCGACGTCGTCGACCTCATCCGCACCAAACGCGACAAGGGTGCCCTGACGACAGCCCAGATCGACTGGCTCGTCGACGCGTACACGCGCGGCTATGTGGCCGACGAGCAGATGGCCGCCATGACCATGGCGATCTTCCTCAACGGCATGGCACGCGAGGAGATCCGCGATCTCACCCTCGCGATGATCGCGAGCGGCGAGACGCTCTCGTTCGAGGGACTCGGCAAGGCCACCACCGACAAGCACTCCACGGGAGGGGTGGGGGACAAGATCACGTTGCCGCTGGCTCCGCTCGTGGCATCCTTCGGCGTCGCGGTTCCCCAACTGTCCGGCCGCGGACTCGGCCACACCGGCGGAACCCTCGACAAGCTCGAGTCGATCCCGGGCTGGCGCGCGTCGCTCAGCAACGAGGAGTTCCACAGCCAGCTGCGTGACGTCGGCGCCGTCGTGTGTGCCGCGGGATTGGGGCTCGCCCCCGCCGACGGCAAGCTCTACGCCCTGCGGGACATCACCGGGACCGTCGAGGCGATCCCGCTCATCGCGTCCTCGATCATGAGCAAGAAGATCGCCGAGGGCACGTCGGCGCTCGTGCTCGACGTGAAGTTCGGCTCGGGCGCGTTCCTGAAAGACATCGAACAGTCACGTCAGCTGGCGGAGACGATGGTCGCGCTCGGCAAGGACGCGGGTGTTGCGACGACGGCGCTGCTGACGAACATGAACGTTCCGCTCGGCTTCGCGATCGGCAACGCGAACGAGGTGCGCGAGTCGGTCGAGGTGCTCGCCGGCGGCGGTCCCTCCGATGTGGTCGCGCTCACGGTCGCCCTCGCCCGCGAGATGCTCGCGCTCGCCGGCCAGCCCGACGCCGACGTCGAGGCTGCCCTCGCCGACGGCCGCGCGATGGACACCTGGAACGCGATGATCCGTGCACAGGGCGGCGACCCTACGGCCGCGCTGCCCGTCGCTAAGGAGACCCACGTCGTCACGGCCGCCCGCGGCGGCGTGCTCGTCGAACAGCAGGCGCTGCCGTTCGGAATCGCGGCCTGGCGCCTCGGAGCCGGCCGGGCGCGCAAGCAGGATCCTGTCCAGCATTCCGCCGGCGTCGACCTGCACGCGAAACCGGGTGACACGGTTACGGCGGGTCAGGCGCTATTCACTCTCAGCGCCGACGAGCCGGAACGCTTCGACCGCGCGCTGGAGGCGCTCGAGGGCGCGTACCGCATCGGCGACCCCGGCGAGCCCGTCGAAACCGGGGGACCGCTCATCGCCGGCCGCATCGAGTAGCGCCCGCCCCTGATCGGGCACGGCAGGGTAGATTTAGTCCCATGAACTCCGCTGCCGAAACCTACATTCTCCCGGGTGGTGGCGCTTCGATCACGGCGCTGCCCAAGATCTCCCTCCACGACCACCTCGACGGCGGACTGCGCCCGCAGACGATCATCGATCTGGCCGAGGAAATCGGATTCGAGCTGCCGACGACGGATGCGACCGAGCTCGCGGCGTGGTTCGAGTCCCAGTCGAACAGCGGGTCGCTGGTCGAGTACCTCAAGACCTTCGACGTGACCATCGCCGTCATGCAGACGCGCGGCGGCCTGTTCCGCGTCGCCCGTGAGTTCGTGCATGATCTCGCCGCCGACGGCGTCATCTATGGCGAGGTGCGCTGGGCGCCCGAGCAGCACCTGACCGACGGGCTCAGCCTCGACGAGGTCGTCGAAGCCGTGCAGGAGGGGCTCGAGCAGGGCGTCGTCGACGCCGCCGAGTCGGGACACACCATCCGCGTCGGCCAGCTGGTCAGCGCCATGCGTCACGCCGACCGCGGTCTCGAGATCGCCCAGCTCGCCGTTCGCCAGCGCGACAACGGCGTGGTCGGTTTCGACATCGCCGGCGCCGAGGCCGGCTTCCCGGCCAGCAAGCTCGCCGACGCCTTCGATTACCTGGCCCAGAACTTCCTGCCCGTCACCGTGCACGCCGGCGAGGCCGACAGCCTCGACAGCATCAAGAGCGCCCTGTTCGACGGCCGCGCGCTGCGCATCGGCCACGGTGTGCGCATCGCGGAAGACATCAGCACGACGAGCGAAGACGACGAGGGTGTCTACGTCGAGCTCGGCCGGGTCGCCGAGTGGATCAAGGACCGCCAAATCGCGCTCGAACTGTCGCCGTCATCGAACCTGCAGACCAACGCGTGGGGCACCGAACTCGCCGACCACCCGTTCGACGTGCTCTACCAGCTCGGTTTCCGCGTAACGGTGAACGTCGACAACCGCCTGATGAGCAACACGAGCCTGTCGAAAGAGCTGTTCCTGCTCGCCGAGGAGTTCGGCTACACCCTCGACGACCTCGCCCAGTTCCAGCTGAACGCGGCCGCGGCATCCTTCCTCTCGCTCGACGACCGCGACGACCTGATCGAGCAGATCCTCACCGGCTTCGAGCAGGCCTAGCCATGCCGCTTCCCGCTGTGCCGGACGAGGCGGTCGAGATCCACGCATCGGCGCCCGACTGGCGCTCGGCCGTGCACCTCGCCGGCCTCGGTCTGGTGCGCTCGGGCGCGGCCACCCCCGATTATGCGAACGAGATGATCCGCATGATCGAGGAGCACGGCCCCTACGTCGTGATCGCCCCCGGGCTCGCTCTCGCGCACGCCCGGCCAGGACCCGAGGTCCTCGCCGACGGCCTCGCGATCGTGACGCTCGCCGAGCCCGTGAACTTCGGCCATCCGCACAACGACCCGGTGCGGGTGGTGCTCGCTCTCGCCATCAAGTCCGCGGATGCGCACCTCAAGACGGTCGCGAATCTCGCGAACGTCTTCAACGACTCGAACGCCATCCAGGCGCTCGCGGCGGCGACGAGCGTCGCCGAAGTGCAGGCGATCATGGCCGGGGGGTCAGAGTGAAAATCGTGGCGATCTGCGGAGCGGGAATCGGAAGCTCCGGAATTCTCAAGGTGAACGCCGAACGCGTGCTGAAAAAGTTGGACATCGAGGCGGATGTCACGGCGGTGCACCTGGATTCGCTCGAAATGGCGCGCGACGCCCAGGTCATCCTCACGTCTGCCGAGTTCGTCGACGCGATCGGCAAGACCTTCGCCGACGTGATCGTGATCGAGAACTTCTTCGACACCAACGAACTCGCGACCAAGCTGGAGGCGTCGCTGGGCTAGACCGGCTCCACCTCGGCGCCCGGCTTCCGCAGCAGGAAACGCGCGCCGCCGAAGGCGAGTAGTCCGCTCACGAGGGCGAGCACGATGCCCGCGGTGAGCGCTGCGAGCATGGCATAGGTCACGGTCGCCGCGACGGCGGCGACCACGCTCAGCGCGATCCGCTCGGCTGGCCGCCGTGCCTGCCACAGCGCCCAGGCGATACTCCCCGCCCAGAATCCGACGCCCGCACTGAGTACGAGGAGCAGCAGCACGTAGCCGTCGCCCTCGCTCGAGTAGGTGGCCACCATCGCGGAGACGACCACCACGACGACGGCGTTTGCCGCGGCACTACCGCGCAGGGCGGCGCGCTCGACCCGTGGCTGCCAGAACCCGATGACGAGGGAGAACGCCCAGAGCAGCGGGAGCACGGCGAGCTGCCCCACGGCGGATGCCAGGCCGAGACTGGTCGTCGCGGCATCCGTGCCCGTGTTGGCGATGCTCAGCGCGAAACCGCCGCACCAGACGACGAGGGTCACGGCGAGCGAGATGGCAGCGAGAAGGATGACCCGGTCGCGAAGCGGCTCGACCGCGACGGTCCGGGGTGTGGCCGGTGGCAGCCTGAAGACACCGGACAGGCGCGGCAATACCGCGTAGGCGAAGACCACCAGGGACAGGCCGATCACGGCCCCCGGGCCCAAGAGGGTCACCGCGACGAGCGGGGCCGCGACCACTCCCAGAGGGGCCGCGACGGCGACACTCGCGCGGAAGGACAGACGGCGGCGTAGCAGCAGGAACAGCACGAGGGCGATCGCGGCCGCAAAGCCCAGCACACTCACGAGAATGTAGGCCGACGTGAGGCTCGCGAACAGCCCTCTCGGTCGACCCGCCTCGGAATCGTCCACGCCGACCACGAACGAGTTGGCGGTGAGGGCGAGCGCGATCACGCCCACGGTGGCGCTCGCCTGGAGCGCGCGACGCACGCGGTGGGTCAGGGCGAGCGGCGCGGCGACCAGCCGCACTCCCACGACGATCGCGAGCACGGGAGCCAGGACGGCCCCCAGCAGAACCCGTACGATCTCGAGCGCTACGGGGGCTTCGCCGACGATCGCCAGCGAGACCAGCCAGGCCAGGCCGAGCGCCACAGAGGCGCCCGCGAGTTGCAGGTTCGTCAGCGCACGCACCACTACGCGAGCAGGTCGCGCATAGCGGCGTCGAGTTCGGCGACCACGGACGCGGCCCGGGTCCGGCGTTCTTCCGCCGTGCCATCCGTCGACGACGCGTCGATGTAGACCTTCAGCTTCGGTTCGGTGCCGCTCGGGCGCACGATGATGCGGGCGCCGCCCTCGAGCGCGAACCGCAGGATGTCGCCGGGTGGGAACGAGCCGAATCCGCCCGAGAAGTCGTCGATATGGTCGACCCGAAGCGACCCGACGGCGGCGGGCGGCTTGTCGCGCAGGCGGGCCATCAGTCGGGCGATGTCGCCCAGGTCGTCGACGCGCAGCGAGATCTGCGACGACGCGAAGGCACCGAACTTCTCGGCGAAGGCGAGCTCGTGGTCGGCGAGGGTGAGCCCGCGGTCGGCCAGCTCGGAGACGAGCGAGAGGAAGTCGACGGCGGCCGAGATGCCGTCCTTGTCGCGCACCTTCTGCGGGTCGACGAGGTAGCCGAGGGCCTCCTCGTAGCCGAAAGCGAGACCGCCGGCGCGGGAGATCCACTTGAAACCGGTGAGCGTCTCGACGTAGTCGAGGCGGTACTCGGTGGCGATGGCCTGGAGAGCGGGGGAGGAGACGAGGGATGACGCCAGGGTGCCGTCCACGTCGGAGCCCGCGAGCCGCTCGGCCGCACGCCACCCCAGCAGCGAGCCGACGTCGTTGCCGCTCAGCCGGCGCCAGCCGCCCGCGGCGTCGGGCACCGCGATCGCGAGGCGGTCGGCGTCGGGGTCGTTGGCGATCACGAGGTCGGCGCCCACCTCGGTGGCCGTGGCGAAGGCGAGGTCGAGCGCGCCCGGCTCCTCGGGGTTGGGGAAGTCGACCGTGGGGAAGGCGGCGTCCGGCTCGATCTGCGCCTGGACGACGGTGGGCTCGGCGAAGCCCGCGGCGGCGAACACCCGCCGCGCCACCTCCCAGCCCACGCCGTGCATCGCGGTGTACACGACCTTGACGGGGGCCTTCCCAGCGCTGCCGAGCGAGGTGGTGCGGCGCACGTACTCGTCGACGACGTCTTCCCCGGCGAGCTCGAAGTCGGTAGAGCGGGGCAGCTCGAGCACATTTCCCTCCGCGGCGACGCGGCCGATGTGCGCGGCGATCTCGGCGTCGGCGGGCGCGACGATCTGCGAGCCGTGGTCGAGGCCGCCCAGGTACACCTTGTAGCCGTTGTCGCGGGCCGGGTTGTGGCTCGCCGTGACCATCACACCGGCGCTCACGTCGAGGTGGCGGACGGCGAAGGCGAGCACGGGCGTGGGCAGGAGCCGCGGCAGCAGGATGGCCCGCACGCCGGCTCCGGCCATGAGTTCGGCCGTGTCGCGGGCGAAGACGGCGGAGTTGTGGCGCCCGTCGTAACCGACGACGACGCTCGGTGCGCCCGGACCGTCGTGCTTCTCGAGCAGGTAGGCTGCGAAACCGGCGGCGGCCTGCGCGACGAGCACCCGGTTCATGCGGTTCGAGCCGGCGCCGAGCTCGCCGCGAAGGCCGGCGGTGCCGAACTCGAGGCGGGCACCGAAGCGGCGGCCGAGCTCGACGGTGCCCTGAGTGTCGCCCGTCTCGGCGGCGAGAATCAGTGTCGCCAGTTCGGCGCGGGTCGTTTCATCCGGGTCCTGATCATGCCAGGCGCGGGCCTGGGCGATCAGCTCCGGTGCCTCGCGGAGCGTCACAGCGCGCCCACGATCCGGGCGAGCAGCGCGCTGATGACGGGCTCCGCCTCGGCGCCCGCCTCGAGCACCTCGGCGTGGCTGAGGGGCGTCGGCGAGATGCCGGCCGCGAGGTTGGTGATGAGCGACATGCCGAGGATCTCCATGCCGGCCTGGCGCGCGGCGATGGCCTCGAGCGCGGTCGACATGCCGACGATGTGGCCGCCGATCGCCTTCGCCATCTGCACTTCGGCGGGCGTCTCGTAGTGCGGTCCGCGGAACTGCGTGTACACGCCCTCGTCGAGCCCGGGGTCGATCTCCTTCGCGATCGCGCGCAGGCGGGCGCTGTAGAGGTCGGTGAGGTCGATGAAGGTGGCACCCTCGAGCGGGGAGTCGGCGGTGAGGTTGATGTGGTCGCTGATCAGGACGGGGGTGCCGGGCTTCCACGATTCGCGGATGCCGCCGGCCCCGTTCGTGAGGATCATGGTCGTCGCGCCCGTGGCGGCCGCGGTGCGCACCGAATGCACGACGCGGCGCACGCCGTGTCCCTCGTAGTAGTGCGTGCGGGCGCCGATCACGAGGGCGCGCTTACCGCTCGGCAGCAGCACGGAACGCAGGGTGCCCGAGTGGCCGACCAGCGCGGGCTTCGAGAAGCCGGTGATCTCGTCGGCGGGAATCGTGGCGGTGGTCTCGCCGATCAGGTCGGCGGCGCTGCCCCAGCCGCTGCCGAGGGTGAGCGCGATGTCGTGTTTCTCGACACCCGTCTTCTCGGCGATTTCCGCGGCCGCAGTGGCGGCGACGGCGAACGGGTCGGTGGCTGGGTCATCCAGGGGGTGGTTCGACATGAGTCCCACTCTATTGCGGGCGCCGCGGCATCCGTGTGTTCACGAACTGGGGGTGTTCGCGAGTTTGGGCGCTGGCACCCGGCCGGGGGAGAATTGCAGGCATGGCCTACGAATTCGAACGCAAGCAGCGCATCGCGGTACTCGGCGGAGGGCCTGGCGGTTACGAAGCGGCTCTCGCGGGCGCGCAGCTCGGAGCGGACGTCACCCTGATCGAGCGCACCGGTGTCGGCGGGTCGGCCGTGCTCACCGACGTCGTGCCGTCGAAGACGCTCATCGCGACGGCCGAGGCCACCAATGCGATCGGCGAGGCGGCCGACCTCGGCGTGCAGTTCTTCACCCGCGGCGAGAGCGGACGCCCGGTGCGTCCCGAGGTCGCCGTGAACCTCGCCGCCGTCAACGCCCGCCTGCTGCGCCTTGCGCGCCAGCAGAGCGAAGACATGAAGAGCCAGCTGATCAAGGCCGGCGTCACCGTCATCCAGGGCGAGGGACGCCTCGACGGCCCCCAGCGCGTCATCGTCTCCAACGGCCGCGGCAAGAGCCGCACCGACTTCGACGAGATCGAGGCCGACACGCTCGTCGTCTCGGTGGGCGCCTCGCCCCGCCTGCTCGAGAGCGCGATGCCCGACGGCAAGCGCATCTTCACCTGGACGCAGGTCTACTCGCTCGACGAGATCCCCGAGCACCTCATCGTCGTCGGTTCCGGCGTCACCGGTGCCGAGTTCGCCTCCGCCTACCGCGCGCTCGGCTCGAAGGTCACGCTCATCTCGAGCCGCGACCAGGTGCTGCCCGGGGAGGACGCCGACGCCGCCCGCGTGATCGAAGACGTCTTCACCCGCAACGGCATGACCGTGCTGTCGAAGAGCCGTGCCGACTCGGTGGTCGCCACCGCCACCGGCGTCGTCGCCACCCTCTCCGACGGACGTGTCGTCGAGGGCAGCCACTGCCTGATGGCGGTCGGCTCGATCCCGAACACGGCGGGCCTCGGCCTGTCCGAGGCGGGCGTGCAGCTCACCGAGACCGGCCACATCCGCGTGAACCGGGTGGCACGCACGAGCGTGCCCTCCATCTACGCGGCCGGGGACTGCAGCAACTCCCTGCCGCTCGCATCCGTCGCCTCGATGCAGGGCCGCACCGCGGTCTTCCACTCGATGGGCGACGCGGTCAACCCGACCGAGCTGCGCAACGTGGCGTCGAACATCTTCACCCAGCCAGAGATCGCCACGGTCGGCTGGACCCAGAAGCAGATCGAAGACGGCATCGCCCAGGGCGAGATCTACAAGCTGCCGCTCGCCTCGAACCCGCGCGCCAAGATGATGGGCATCAAGGACGGCTTCGTGAAGCTGTTCGCGCGCACCGGCTCCGGCACGGTGATCGGCGGCGTGATCGTCGCGCCGCACGCCTCAGAGCTCATCGCGTCGCTCTCGCTCGCCGTGGAGCACCGCCTCACGGTCGACCAACTGGCGGCCGCGTTCTCGGTCTACCCTTCGCTCACGGGCAGCATCACGGATGCCGCTCGAGCAATGCACATCGTCAACTAGCGCAGCACGCCGGTGCGCTCGCGCCAGTGCCGGCCCGAGGCGAGGTGCTCGAGCAGGGCGCGCTCGAGCGTGGAACGCGGCTCGACCGCGGACAGCTCGGCCAGCGGGCGCCGGAAGATGAACTTCGCCACCGCGTGGTCGCCGTGGGTCGTGCCGTCCAGGCCCTCGAGGCGTGCGGGCGCATCCGAGGTCTCGGAGTCGACGAGGGTGAAGCGCCTTTGGAAATTCAGGATGTTGCTTTCCGCCGGTAGGTACGCCGCGAGCTGGTCGTCGAGCAGCCAGGAGGAGCAGACGAAGGCGCGGGTAGTCGAGTCGCCGCGGGCGCCGAAGAACGCGAGCGCGCGGGCGAACGAGGCGTCGCACGCGGCGGGGTCGAGCGGCCCGGACTCGGGGATGTGCGTGTTGAACGCGCGGCCCGCGGGCGAGGGAGCGGCCGGCTCGAACTGCAGGCGGCCGATCGTGAAGACACCGCAGGTCACGACCTTGGCGAGCCAGTCGACGCCGGTCGCCGCGACACCGTAGTCGCGCAGCTTCGGGGTGAGGTCGGCGAGCGAGTCGCGCGCGATGCCGTCGTCGATGCGCTGAGCGGTGAACCAGGCGCGGGCGGCCGGAACGGTGCCGAGCAGGGCGAGCAGCTGGAAGCGCTCGTCGTCGATCGGCCACGGCACGTCGCGTCCGGTGCCGACAGCGGCCTCGAGCGCCGCGACCTGGGCGGCTACGAGCGGCTCGGTCTCGGGCGTGAGATAGCCGAGGGCGTCGGTGACGAGGGCGGCGGGCAGGCCGAGGTCGCCGGCGACGCTGAGGACGGTGTCACGCACGGTCCGAGTGTAGCGAGGGCGCTCGCGGCGCCGGGTGCTGCCGTTTGGTGCGGGCGCGGGCGTTCGAACAGGCGCCCCCGCGCCGAACTGGCGCACGCGGCATCCCTCCACCGCGCGAGGTTCTCACCCACCGTGCACCGGAGGGCGACACCCACACTGCGAGTGGGACCAAACCGGCACGATCGGAGGATGGCAGCAATCGACGACTGGCGCGACGACTTCGTTATCGAGAGAGACCAGCGTGCTGGCGGCATGTGGGGCGAGCTGCTGCGCAAGGTGCGAGCGGGGACCCTCGTTCGAGTAGCGCGCGGTGTCTACCACCCGCCGGTGCCCCCGGACGTGCGGCCCGCCAAAGCCCGTGACCTCCGATACCTGTACCGCGTGCAGGGCGCCCAGCTCGCAGCGAACGACCCGTTGATCTTCGCGTTCCACTCAGCCGCCGCTATCTGGGGACTGCCGGCCATCGGCGAGTGGCCGCCGAAGGTGCACGTCATATGCGAGCGGGCGCAGGGCGGCAGGTCGACGGCGGGTCTCCAGAGGCACACGATCGGGCCGGTCACGGCGGTGGATCTGCACGGCCTGCGCGTGACTTCCATCGCGCGCACGGTTGTCGACATTGCTCGCTCGAACGGCCTGCGCGAGGCGGTGACCATGGCAGACGCCGCGCTGCACGGCCTCCGTTCTCACGACGGCCGTGTCATCCGGGCCCCGATTGCAAAATCCGAACTGCTTGCCGAACTGGAGCACGCGGGGTCCGGCGCAGGCGTCGTGAAGGCGAGGGTCGCGATCGAGATGGCCGACGGCGCAGCGGAGTCGCCAGGCGAGTCGGTCAGCCGAGTGGGATTCCACGACCTGGGTTTGCCGAAACCACGGCTGCAAGTGAGCTTCAGCGACCGCTTCGGCAAGATCGGAACCGTGGACTTCTGGTGGCCCGAGTTCGCTCTCATCGGGGAGTTCGACGGCGAGATCAAGTACCAGGATCCGGTGTTCCTAGCGGGTCGCACTCCGCAGGAGGCGCTTCACGACGAGAAGCGTCGCGAAGACCGGCTTCGGGCACTCGGGCACAACGTGACGCGGTGGGGCTGGAGTACCGCGACCACGCTGCCCAGGCTTCGAGATCACATGCGGGACGCGGGCCTGCGGTGAGCCGCGCGTGCGGCCGTCTGGCCCGGCTGCCGGCGCTCGAACGGGCGCACCCGTGCCAGTCGGCAGCGTGGCGCGCCCCGGGCGCAGCTAGCCGATCGAGAGCAGCACGTGCCCCGACGAGACAGTGCTGCCGACGGCGGCGTTGATGTCGGAGACGGTGCCGTCCTTGTGCGCGGTGATCGGCTGCTCCATCTTCATCGCCTCGAGCACCAGGATCAGGTCGCCCTTGACGACGACATCGCCGTCGGCGACCGCGAGCTTGACGATCGTGGCCTGCATGGGGGCCTTCACGCTGTTTCCGGTGGCGCTGGAGACCGCGCCGCTACCGCGCCGCTTCGGGGCCGCGGCGGCCGCGACACCTCCGGTGGAGGGGAGGAGCTTCGACGGCAGCGAGACCTCGATGCGCTTGCCGTCGACCTCGACGACCACGCTGTGGCGCGCGGACGCGGCGGCGGAGTCCTGCAGCGACCCGCTCCACGGCTCGATGTCGTTGTCGAAGTCGGTCTCGATCCATCGCGTGTAGATCGAGAACGGGTTCGACGTGAAGGCGGGGTCGCGCACGATCTTGCGGTGGAAGGGGAGCACGGTGGGCAGGCCCGCGACCTCGAACTCGTCGAGGGCGCGGCGCGAACGCTCGAGGGCGTCCTCGCGGGTCGAGCCCGTGACGATGAGCTTGGCGAGCAGCGAGTCGAACGCGCCGCTGATCACATCGCCGGTGGTCACGCCGGAGTCGACGCGAACGCCGGGTCCGCCGGGGAAGCGCAGCACGTTCACGGGGCCGGGCGAGGGCATGAAGTTGAGTCCGGGGTCTTCACCGTTGATGCGGAACTCGAACGAGTGGCCCTGCGGGATCGGGTCGTCGTAGTCGAGCACGCCGCCCTCAGCGATGCGGAACTGCTCGCGCACGAGGTCGATGCCGGTCACCTCTTCGGACACCGGGTGCTCGACCTGGAGGCGCGTGTTGACCTCGAGGAACGAGATGGTGCCGTCTTTCGCGACGAGGAACTCGCAGGTTCCGGCGCCGACGTAGCCGACCTCTTTCAGGATCGCTTTCGACGAGGAGTACAGCTCGGCGTTCTGCGCCACGGTGAGGAACGGCGCGGGCGCCTCCTCCACGAGCTTCTGGTGGCGTCGCTGCAGCGAGCAGTCGCGGGTCGAGATCACGACGACGTTGCCGTGCGCGTCGGCGAGGCACTGCGTCTCGACGTGGCGCGGCTGGTCGAGGTACTTCTCGACGAAGCACTCGCCGCGGCCGAATGCCGCGATGGCCTCGCGGGTGGCCGAGTCGAACAGCTCGGGGATCTCTTCGCGCGTGCGGGCGACCTTGAGGCCGCGGCCGCCACCGCCGAACGCCGCCTTGATCGCGACCGGCAGGCCGTGGATGTCGACGAAGTCGAGCACCTCCTGGGCGCCGGACACGGGGTTGAGCGTGCCGGGTGCGAGCGGTGCGCCCACCTTTTCGGCGATGTGGCGCGCGGAGACCTTGTCGCCGAGCTTCTCGATCGCGTCGGGGGAGGGACCGATCCAGATGATGCCGGCGTCGATCACGGCGCGCGCGAAGTCGGCGTTCTCGGCGAGGAAGCCGTAGCCGGGGTGGATGGCGTCGGCGCCCGAGCGGCGGGCCACCGAGAGGATCTTCTCGATCACGAGGTAGGTGTCGGCCGAGGTCGCGCCGTCGAGCGCGTACGCCTCGTCGGCGAGCTTGACGTGCCGCGCGTCCCTGTCCTGGTCGGCGTACACCGCCACCGAGGTGATGCCGCTGTCTTTAGCGGCGCGGATAACGCGTACTGCGATCTCTCCGCGGTTAGCGATGAGGACCTTGGAGATGCGAGCCATAGTCCCCTAGCTTATGGGGCCGCGAGGGCTGCCAATTTGGTCGCTGCCTACAAGAAAGGCGGATGCCACCCTCAGGAGCCCTACAACCCGCGGTTCCTCAGGGTGTGCCAGCGCACTCCGAATCCGAGAAGAAGTTCGCGGAGCAGGGCGACCGAGAGCCCCACGACGGCGTGCGGGTCGCCCCGCACCTCGCTGATGAACGGGGCGCCGAGGCTGTCTATGGTGAACGCGCCGGCCACCTGCAGCGGCTCGCCCGTCGCCACGTAGGCGTCGATCTCGTCCTCGCTGATGTCGGCGGCGAAACGCACGCTCGAGGTGGAGACCCCGCCGGTCGCACCGGCGGCGACCCCGGCGCGGTGGTCGATGAGCCAGTGGCCGGAGTGCAGCTCGCCCTCACGGCCGCGCTGCAGCAACCAGCGTTCGCGGGCGACGGCCGGCTCGTGCGGTTTGCCGTAGACGACACCGTCGAGCTCGAAGGCCGAGTCGCCGCCGAGGATAAAACCGTCGATGGGTGCGCCGTCGACCGTCCGGCCCACGACCGCCTCGGCCTTGAGCCGCGCCAGCAACAGCACCATCTCGGGGGCGGTAAGGGGCCCGGCCGCCGCCACCGCGGCATCCTCGTCGACATTCGATGCCAACAGAACAGGCTCGACCCCCACCGCGCGCAGCGTCGCGAGCCTGGCCGGTGACGTCGACGCGAGGTACAGGCGCACGCTGACTCCTAAACTCGGTAGATGGCTGAATCGAAAGAACTAGAGCTCGACGTTACCAACATCGCGCACGGCGGAATCTCCGTCGCCCGCCACGACGGCCGGGTGATCTTCGTCAGCGACGCCATTCCCGGTGAGCGCGTGCTCGCCCGCATCACCGAGGACTCGAAGAAGTCGTTCTGGCGCGCCGAGACCGTGAAGGTCATCGAGCCCAGCGAACACCGCCAGATGCACGTCTGGTCGTCGGCGAGTGTGGCCCGCGCCCCCGAGAACCGCGCGGGCGGCGCCGAGTTCGGCCACATCGAGCTCTCCCACCAGCGCGAGCTCAAGCGCCAGGTCGTCGTCGACTCGCTGCAGCGCTTCGCCAAGCTCGACTCGCCCATCGCCGACGACGTCATCGTCGAGGCGCTCCCCGGCGCCGACGACGGCACGGGGTGGCGCACCCGGGTTCGCCTGCACGTCGATGCATCCGGCCGCCCCGGTCCCTACGCTGCCCGCTCGCACAAGGTCATCGCGGTCACCGAACTGCCGCTCGCCACGGAGCTCGTGCAGGAGGCGGCACCCCTCGACGCCAAATTCGTCGGCGAAGAGCACGTCGACATCGTGCAGGCCGCGACAGGGGGCGCCCGCCTCATCGTCGGCGACCAGAAGCCGTCGACCATCACCGAGGTCGTCGGCGACCGCGAGTTCCGCCTCGCCGACACCGGATTCTGGCAGGTGCACACCCACGCCGCCCAGACCCTCACCACGGCCGTGCAGGAGGCCATCGCCCCCGCGCTCTTCGACACCAAGGCCCACAACCTCGACCTCTACGGCGGAGTCGGCCTGCTCGCCGCCGCGGTGGCCGACAGGTTCGGTTCCGGCACCAAGATCACGAGCGTCGAGAGCGACGCCACGGCCACCGGGTTCGCCTCACGCAACCTCGCGGAATGGATAGGGGCGGATGCTGCGACGGGACGGGTAGAGCGCTGGATCGCGCAACTCGCCGCCACCGCCAACGCGCACGACCGCGCGCGCCTGCGTGCCGCGACGATCGTGCTCGACCCGCCCCGTTCCGGCGCGGGCAAGCAGGTCGTGCAGGCCATCGGTGGGCTGCAGCCGGCCCAGATCGTCTACGTGGCGTGCGACCCCGTGGCGCTCGCCCGCGACATCGGCCTGTTCGCCGAGCGCGGCTACGACCTCACCGCGCTGCGCGCGTTCGACCTGTTCCCGCACACCCACCACGTGGAGGCGGTGGCGACGCTCACCCGTCGCTGACGCACTATCTGGTCGGGTCGGCTGTGTCGGCGCACACCAGCGATTGCGACCGTGAGACTATTGCTGTGGCAACCCGAGTCCAGGCGGTTGTCACTAGCAGCAGACAGGATCGACATGGAGCAGCCCACGGCTACCTCAGCGGGTGAGTTGGGGGCGGTTGCCGCCGTGCGCGTCGCCGTCGTCGACGACCACGAATCGGTCCGACTCGGGCTCAAGGCCGCCTTCATCGACGAGGGCTACCAGTTTCTGATCGCCGCGGCCAATGTCAACGAGCTCGTCGACGGTCTCGCCGGCCGTGAGTGCGACGTCGTCGTTCTCGACCTCTCGCTCGGCGACGGCTCGTCGGTCACCGAGAACGTCAAGCGGGTGCAGGCGCTGGGCTCCGCCGTGCTCGTGCACAGCATCGCCGACCGCGTCGCCTACGTGCGCGAGGCGCTCGCCGCGGGCGCCGCGGGCGTCATTCCCAAATCTTCGGCCACCCGCACCGTCATCGCCGCCGCCGCGAGCGTGGCGCGCGGCGAGGTGCTCAACAACCTCGAGTGGGCGACCGCGATCGATGCCGACGGCGACTTCGCCCGCGCCGAGCTCGGACGCCGCGAGCGGGAGATCCTGCACCTGTACGCCTCGGGCCTGCCTCTCAAGCTCGCGGCCCAGCAGCTGGGCATCAGCTATTCCACCGCGCGGGAGTACCTCGACCGCATCCGAGTCAAGTACGTCGAAGTAGGCCGGCCCGCGCCGACCAAGGTCGACCTTCTGCGCAGGGCCGTCGAAGACGGCATCCTGCCCGGGCTCGACTCGGACGGCGGAGATGGCCACTAAGCCACCCCCGATCGGCGCGGTGCCCACGGGCAAGCGCAGCCCGATCAGCCGTCTTCAGATAGAGGGGCTGGCATCCCGCCTCACCGCGGTGTTCGGCATCGTCTTCGGGCTGCAGACACTGCCGGTGCTGCTGTCGCAGATCGGCGCCTCCGAGCCGATCTGGGCGTGGATCGTTGTGCCGGCCCTCTACGGCAGCATCGTCGTCGCGTTCATCGCCGCGATGGCCCAGCGCTGGGTCGTCGGCACCAACATCGTCGTGGCGTCGGTGTACCTGCTCGTGCTCGCGACCTGGCCCCTGACGATCGTCGCGCCGAGCGACAGCCAGCTCGACCGCTACTGGCTGTACTTCCTCGTCACCTACGCGACGGCGGCGGCGACGGTCGGATTCAGCCTGCCGATCGCCACCTGCTACCTCTTCGCGGCGCCCATCATCTACGGCTTCATCCGTGTGACTCCGCAGGGTGGCAATGCATCGCTGCTCGAGTCGATCCTCGAGGTCGTCTACTCGATCCTCATCGGCGGCGCCGTGGTGCTCATCATCACGCTCTTGCGTCAGGCCGCTGCGGCCGTCGACGTCGCCCAGTCGGCCGCTCTCGACAGGTACACGCGCGCCGTACACGCCCACGCCACCGAGATCGAGCGGGTGCAGGTCGACTCGATCGTGCACGACAGCGTGCTGACCACCCTGCTCTCGGCTGCCCGTGCCTACTCGCCCGAGGCCAAGCGCATCGCGGCGACGATGGCGTCGAACGCGATCGGTCACCTGCGCGAAGCCGCGCTGGTGAGCCCCGACGACGGCGGGACCGTGCTGCTGTCGGCCGTGTCCCGGCGCATCTCGGAGGCCGCGTCGAGCATGAGCGCCCCGTTCGAGCTGCGCACGCGCGACCTGGCCGCCCAGGGGATGCCGTTGCAGGCGGCGGAGGCGGTCTACTCGGCGGCAGTGCAGGCGATGGTCAACAGTCTCCAGCACGCGGGCCAGGATCCGCGGGTGAGCCGCTGGGTCACGATCCGCGGCGCGGTGCCCGCGGGCATCGAGGTCGAGGTGGGCGACACGGGTGCGGGGTTCTCGTTCGTCGACCTGCCCGCCGAGCGCATGGGCCTGCGCGTGTCGATCGTCGAACGCGTCACCAACGCCGGTGGGCTCGTCGAGATCGACTCCGCGGTCGACGAGGGCACCGTGATAGCGATCCGCTGGCCGCGCCCGGAGACGCCGGGCGGCTTGGGCCGCCACGCGCGTACCTCCGCCGGGACCGGGGGCCTCGCATGATCATCGGTATCCCCCGCTTCATCATCGTCGGTATAGGCGCCTCGTTCTCGGTGTACCACGTCATCCTCGGCGTGCTCACGATCGGCATCCCCGCTTCCCCCGCTCCGGTCATCGCGGCCATGGCGCTCTATCTCGGCGCGACCGTGCTGAGCCTGCTGCGCTTCGGGCCGCCGCGGATGCCGATCTGGATGGCCGCCTTCAACGTGGCCGTCGTCGTCGCCGTGCCGCTGCTCGTGACGAGCGAACTCGACCCGAACCGCGAGGGTGGCAACGGCTACGCCACCTGGTACATCGCCGCGGTCGGAACCCTCATGGCGATCACGTCTACCCGCCGTCGCCACCTTTTCGCCTGGGTCGGCATCGCCTTCCTCGTGTTGCAGTCGATCGTCTGGGGCGGCCCGGCCACCCTCGTCGCGCTCGGTGTCGTCGGGAGCGTCTCGTGGGTCGTGATCTCGCACGTGCTCAGCCACTCCATCGCCAAGGCGACGAAGGACGCCCGCCGGTTCGCATACGCCGAGCGTGAAGCCGCCGACTGGCAGGCCGCCCAGGAGGCGCACGTGTTCGAGCGCCAGTTCCGGCTCGGTCAGACCAGTTCGAGCGCGTTGCCGATGTTGCGCCAGATCGAGGCCGAGGCGGGCGACCTCAGCGAGGCCGAGCGGCAGGAGTGCCTCTACCTCGAGGGCGCCATCCGCGACGAGATCCGCGGCCGCAACCTGCTGAACAACGCGGTGCGCGAACAGGTGATGCTCGCCAGGCGTCGCGGCGCGATCGTGACGCTGCTCGACGAGGGCGGCATGGACACGGTCGTCGAGCCCGCCCGCGGCCGGGTGCTCAACCAGCTGGCCGAGGCGATGCGCGGCAGTACGGCGGACAAGATCATCGTGCGCACGGCCAACGAGGGCAGTGACACAGCCATCACCGTCGTCGGCCTGCGCAGCACGGGTGCCGAGGGCGCCGATGCGCTGGGCGACGAGCTGAACGACGATGAAGACGACGAAGTGGACCTCTGGCTGGAGATCCCGCGCGCGTAGGTCAGGGAACAAGCCGTGCTGTGCTCATTTGACTACTTCGTCGTTTAAATGACAACAGGGCCGGAGATGAAACTCCGACCCTGTGTCAAAATCCGAGTCAGGGTGCTAACCCGAATAGCACCCTGACTCGCCTCCATGAGTTAGCCCGCTTACCCTAGTCGGCTAACAAATGGTGGTGTAACTCGATGAGAGACACCTAGCACTAGTAATAATGCCGTCTGGCCAAACTATTGCACAGTCGTCATTTAGGAGGACACCAGGGGTACAGTTTTGCACCCCGCCCGCTTCCCCGCCAATAACCTAGCGGGACGGCCGCGATTTGGCCACGAAAAGCGGGGTACATCGGGCCAAAACGGACCTTTAGAACCGCCCGATGACGGCCAAACAGATGAAACCGTCTCGCTGTCGTGCGGATTCCGTGGAATACGCTTTCTCGCCGACGGATCGTGCGTTCAGGCGGAGAAGCCGCGCCAGCCGTCGTGGCCGCGCACGATGGGAGCGCGGATGGCGCGCTGACTGCGCTGCCAGGCGGTGAGGCCGGATGCCGCGTCCCGCTCGTTCTCGCCCGCGAGCTCCTCGAGGGCGGCGCCGAGCACCGCGGTCACCGCGGCGACCTCTGCCGGAGTCGGGTCGCCCGCGACGATCGTGAACGACGTGGACGCGGCGTCGGAAGCGGGTGCCTGCGAGCTCACAGCGGGATGTTCCCATGCTTCTTGGGCGGCAGCGTCGCGCGCTTGGTGCGCAGTGCGCGCAGCGCCTTGATGATCGCGACCCGGGAGGCCGCCGGTTCGATGATGCCGTCGAGCTCGCCGCGCTCCGCGGCGAGGAACGGGCTCGCCACGTTGTAGGTGTACTCGTTCGCGAGCTTGGTGCGTACGGCCGCGACGTCTTCGCCCGCGGCCTCGGCGGCCTTGATCTCGTTGCGGTAGAGGATGTTCACGGCGCCCTGCCCGCCCATCACGGCGATCTCGGCGGTCGGCCAGGCGTAGTTGAGGTCGGCACCCAGCTGCTTCGACCCCATGACGATGTAGGCGCCGCCGTAGGCCTTGCGGGTGATGATGGTGACGAGCGGCACGGTGGCCTCGGCGTAGGCGTAGAGCAGTTTCGCGCCGCGGCGGATGACGCCGGTCCACTCCTGGTCGGTGCCGGGCAGGTAGCCGGGCACGTCGACGAGGGTGATGATCGGGATCGAGAAGGCGTCGCAGAAGCGCACGAACCGCGCGGCCTTCTCGCCGGCCTCGATGTTGAGGGTTCCGGCCATCGAGTTCGGCTGGTTCGCCACGATGCCGACCGAGCGCCCCTCGACGCGGCCGAAGCCGACGACGATGTTCGGCGCGAAGAGCGGCTGGGTCTCGAGGAAGTCGCCGTTGTCGACGATGTGCTCGATGACGGTCTTCACGTCGTAGGGCTGGTTGGGGCTGTCGGGGATGAGCGTGTTGAGTTTGCGGTCCGCGTCGGTGATCTCGAGCTCGACGGCGCCGTCGTAGACGGGCAGCTCGGCGAGGTTGTTGTCGGGCAGGAAGCTGATGAGGGCGCGGGCGTAGTCGAGCGCGTCGCTCTCGTCGCTGGCCAGGTAGTGCGCGACCCCGGAGATGCTGTTGTGTGTCAGGGCGCCGCCGAGCTCCTCCATGCCCACGTCTTCGCCGGTGACGGTCTTGATCACATCGGGGCCGGTGACGAACATCTGGCTGGTCTTGTCGACCATGATCACGAAGTCGGTGAGGGCGGGGGAGTACACCGCGCCGCCGGCCGCCGGGCCCATGATGATGGAGATCTGCGGGATGACGCCCGAAGCCTGGGTGTTGCGGCGGAAGATCTCGCCGTACTTGCCGAGGGCGACGACACCCTCCTGGATGCGCGCACCGCCCGAGTCGAGCATGCCGATGATGGGCACGCCCGTCTTGATGGCGTGGTCCATGACCTTGATGATCTTCTCGCCGGCGACCTCGCCGAGCGAACCGCCGAAGATGGTGAAGTCCTGGGCATAGACGGCGACCTGGCGCCCGTGGATCGTGCCGAGCCCCGTGACGACCGCGTCGCCGTAGGGCCGCTTCTTCTCCATGCCGAACGCGTGGGTGCGATGACGCACGAACTCGTCGAGCTCGACGAACGACCCGTGGTCGAGCAGTTCCTCGATGCGCTCGCGCGCGGTCTTCTTGCCCCTCGCATGCTGCTTCTCGATCGCGGTCTCGCCGCTCGCGGTCACGGCCTCGTGGTAGCGGACCTTGAGGTCGGCGAGCTTGCCCGCGGTCGTAAAGAGGTCGGGATTGGCATCTTCTGGATTCACGGTTTCACTCTACTGGTGCGACTTCGGGGCGATCGGCTGCCGAAACGTACAGAAAGGCCAGCGTTCGCTTGCACGGATGTTGCGAACCCGTCACTTCCCGTTTACCTCGGCGTATCCTTCGCGGTCATCTGGCGCCCGTAGCGTCACCACATTGGCAGCCAACCGGTCGCCGT
The DNA here is from genome assembly GCF_014639655.1 of Conyzicola nivalis. Taxonomy (NCBI): domain Bacteria; kingdom Bacillati; phylum Actinomycetota; class Actinomycetes; order Micrococcales; family Microbacteriaceae; genus Conyzicola; species Conyzicola nivalis. The sequence goes on along the minus strand of NZ_BMGB01000001.1, from coordinate 1,818,168 downwards.
GAATGGAGTTCCGCGTGCACGAATCGGCCGAGGTCGTCGCCGTCATTCCGGCGCGCGGTGGGTCGAAGGGTGTCCCGCGCAAGAACCTGCGCGAGGTCGGCGGGGTTCCGCTCGTGGTGCGGGCCATCCGCAACGCCCAGGCCGTGGCATCCATCGACCGGGTGGTCGTCTCCACCGACGACGACGAGATCGCGGCCGTCGCCTTCGCGGCCGGAGCCGACGTCGTCGACCGGCCCGCCGAGCTCGCCGGCGACGAGGCGAGTTCCGAGGCCGCGCTGCTGCAGACGCTCGACGCCCTCGAGACGCGCGGCATCGCGACGCGCATCGTCGTGTTCATCCAGGCCACCTCGCCGTTCATCGAGCCCGCCTCCCTCGAGCAAGCTGTCGGCCGCGTCGACAGCGGCACCGACGACGTCGTGTTCTCCGCCGTCGAGACCCACGCATTCCTGTGGAAACTCGACGCGACGGGAGCGACCGGCGTCAACCACGACCACTCCTTCCGCCCTCGCCGCCAGGACCGCGACGCCCAGTTCCAGGAGACCGGCGCGTTCTACGTGATGCGGGCCGACGGCTTCCGCGCCGCGGGCTACCGCTTCTTCGGCACCGTGGGCATCGTCACCGTCGACGAACGGCACGCGATCGAGATCGACACCGAAGAACAGTTGGCCGTGTCATCCGTTCTCGCCCGCGCTTTTGATCCGGATGCGCCCGAAGCCGACGCGGCTCCCGTCAGGACCGCGCCCACCGCCATCGACGTCGACGCCGTCGTCACCGACTTCGACGGTGTGCACACCGACGACCGCGTGCTCGTGGCCGAGGACGGCAGCGAGTTCATCGTCGCCAACCGTTCCGACGGCATGGGCGTGCGCCTGCTGCGCGAAGCCGGCGTCCCAATGCTCATCCTCTCCACCGAGGTCAACCAGGTCGTCTCGGCCCGCGCCCGCAAGCTCGGCGTCGACGTCCGCCACGGGCTGAGCGACAAGGCGAGCGCCCTCGTCGAGTGGGTCGACGCGCACGGCTTCGACCTCGAGCGGGTCGCCTACCTCGGCAACGACGTCAACGACCTCGCATGCCTCGATCTCGTCGGCTGGCCCATCGCGGTCGCCGACGCCCATCCCCTCGTCATCGCAGCAGCCCGGGTGGTACTCACCCGACGCGGCGGCGACGGCGCCGTTCGCGAACTCGCAGAGCTCGCTATGCCAACCGAGAAGGACACCAACGCATGAACATCAACATCGGAACACACTCCATCGGTACAGGCGAGCCCGTGTACGTCATCGCCGAGATCGGTCTGAACCACAACGGCAGCGTCGAGCTCGCCAAGCAGATGATCGACGTCGCCGCCGACGCCGGGGCCCAGGCCGTCAAATTCCAGAAGCGCACCCCCGACGTGTCGACGCCCGAGCACATGAAGAGCGTCATGCGCGAGACGCCGTGGGGCACCATGACGTACCTCGAGTACCGCTACCGCGTCGAGTTCAACCGCGAGCAGTACATCGAGATCGGCGACCACGCCCTGCTGCGCGGCCTCGACTGGTTCGCATCGCCGTGGGACGAGCCCGCCGTCGCGTTCCTCGAGGACCTCGGCGTCGTGGCGCACAAGGTCGCCTCGGCGTCGGTCACCGACATCGGCATGCTGCAGGCGCTCGCCGCCACCGGCAAGCCGATCATCCTCTCCACCGGCATGTCGACGATGGACCAGATCGACGCGGCGGTCGACGTTCTCGACCGCGAGCGTCTCGTGATGCTGCACGCCACGTCGTCGTACCCGATGCCCACCGAGGAGGCCAACCTGCGCATGATCCCCGCGCTCGCCGCCCGCTTCCCCGACCTGCCCATCGGCTACTCGGGCCACGAGCGCGAGCTGCAGATCAGCCTCGCCGCCGTCGCGCTCGGCGCCACCGTCGTGGAGCGTCACCTCACGCTCGACCGCGCCATGTGGGGTTCCGACCACTCGGCCTCGCTCGAGCCCGGCGACTTCGCCCAGCTGGTCGCCGACATCCGTGTCGTCTCCGAGGCTCTGGGTGACGGCGTGAAGCGCGTCTTCCCCGGCGAGCTGGCCCCGCTGGCGAAGCTCCGCCGCGTCCAGGCTTGAGCGATCCAGGTTTGAGCGATTCAGGCCGGGGCGAACCGCGCGTGAAGGCCCTCGCCCTCGTCGACACCGACTCGTACGTGAAGTGGGGGGCCGCGCTGCTCGCGCAGCTCCCCGCCGAGTGGTCGAGGGAGATCGCGGTCGTCGCCACCCCCGGTGCCCCGAGCGCGTCGCAGTTGTCCGCCGCGCTCGCCGGCAGCGGGTTCGACGGCGCCTCCCGGCAGTTCACCCTCGACGCGCTGCACGAGCGCGTGCTGCTCGAACGGCCCGACGTGATCATCGTCGCGATGCGCGGGCCGGCGGCCTCCGTCGTGCTGCGTGTGCTCTCCGCCGTGCCGAACCGACCGGTGTTCGTGAGCGGGCTGCCCGGCATCTCCATCCCGGCCACGTGGAAGGCGCTGTTCTACCGCTCGCAAGCCGACCTGATGGTGCTGCACAGCAAGCGTGAGATCCGCGAGTTCGCCGTCGTTGCGGGGAAGCGCGGATGGACCCACCGGCTCGTGCTGGCCACCCTGCCCTTCATCGAGCGGCGGCCGGCAGCCGGCGGGGGCGACATCGTGTTCGCCGTGCAGTCGATCGTTCCCCTTCTGCGTCCGGAGCGCGAGCGGGTGCTCGACATCCTCATCGATACCGCCAGGCGCAACCCCGACCACCGCGTGGTGATCAAGGTGCGGGCGGTGACCGGAGAGCAGCAGACGCACGACGAGGAACACAGCTACCCCGACCTGCTGGCGCAGCGGTCCTCTGCGCCACACAATCTGGTCGTGGCATCCGGACCCATGTCCGCCGCGCTCGACGGCGCGCTCGGTTTCGTCACGGTCAGCTCGACCGCGTCGATCGAGGCGATCGCCCGCGACGTCCCGCTCGTGGTGCTCGACGAGTTCGGCGTCTCCGACGAGCTCATCAACCCGGTGTTCCTCGGCAGCGGCCTGTTCGGCGACGGCGAGGCGGTGGCGTCTCTCTCGTTCTCCCGACCCGACCCGGGCTGGCTCGACGACAACTACTTCCACGGTGCCGAAGACGACGATTGGATGCGCGCCCTCGACGAACTGCTCGAGCAGCGCGCGTCGGGTCCGTTGCCGCACCGTCCCTCGCTGCGCGGCACCATCGGCGGGCTACTTCGTCGGGCGTGGGAGCGCAAGCAGGCGTTCGGCGAACACGACCGTTCGGCGCTCGGAGCGGTCGCGCTCGTCGTCGGCACGCCGGCGCGCACCGCCGTGCTCGCGGTGCGGCGGCTGTCGCGCGGGCGCCCACACACCTGGGTATCGAAGAACTGACCGGCGGCTAGCCTTAGCGGATGAAGCTCCCTCTCAGCGCCGCCGCGGTCGACCACCTCGAGATCCTGCCCGAGGCCGGTTCGACCAACGACGAGCTGGTCGCCAGGGCGGGCACGCTCGGCGACTTCTCCGTCGTGGTGACCGGCAGTCAGACGGCCGGTCGAGGCCGCCTCGGCCGGGTGTGGGTGGCCCCGCCGGGCGCGAGCCTGGCGATCTCGGTCCTGCTGCGGCCGGTGTTGCCCGGGGGAGAGCCGCTCGAGCTGCGCCACTTCGGCTGGCTGCCGCTCATCGCCGGCATCGCCATGACCCGCACCGTGCAGTCGCTGCTGCCCGAACACCGCGTCGGGCTCAAGTGGCCCAACGACGTGCAGGTCGACGGGCTGAAGATCTCCGGACTGCTCGCCGAGCTGTTGCCGGCCGGCGACGCCGTCGTGATGGGCGCGGGTCTCAACCTGTCGCTCACGCGCGACCAGCTGCCCACACCCGTGTCTACGTCGCTCGACCTCTCCGGGGCGACCCTCTCCGGCGACGACCTCGCCGACGCGGCCCTCAGCGCCTACCTCCTCAACCTGCGCGAGCTGTACACCGGCTTCGTCCGCGTCGGCGCCGACCCCGTCGGCAGCGGCGTCGCCGAGCAGCTCACCGAGCTCTGCACCACGATCGGCCAGCAGGTGAAGGTGGAGCTGCCCGGCGCCCCCGACCTCGTCGGCACGGCCGTCGGCATCGACGGCAGCGGGCGCCTGCGGGTGCGCGGTTCACTGGATGGTCACGTTACGGCTGTCGCCGCGGGCGACGTGACACATCTGAGGTATGAATGACACATGTCCACTGAGAGCCGCGTGCCCGAAGCCGTCGTCGCACGGCTGCGTCCGCACGGCCGCGCGCTGTTCTGGCCGAGCCTCGCGCTCATCCTGATCCTCGGTGCCACCGGCTACTTCTACGGCACCTTCGACGAGGACTGGCAGAACCTGGCCGTGCTCGGGGCCGCGCTGCTGCTCGGCATCCTGCTCTGGCTGCTTCCGCTGCTGCACTGGCTCGGCCGTCACTACACGATCACCACCCGACGCATCGTGCTGCGCAGCGGGTTCTTCGTGCGGATGCGGCAGGAACTGCTGCACAGCCGCGGCTACGACGTCACCGTGCGCAAGAACGCCATGCAGGCCGTCTTCCGCAGCGGTGACGTGCTCATCAACACCGGACTCGACACGCCCGTCGTGCTGCGCGACGTGCCGGCGGCGAATCTCGTGCAGGCCGCCCTCCACGACCTGATGGAGCACAGCCAGAACCCCGTGGCCGCCCGGCGCCAGCAGGAACAGTCGGCGGCGCCCGACGAGACGACCGCGTGGGGCGTGCGCTAACCCGCCGTCCCGAACTGCGCGAAGATAGAAGCGGTGAACGCCGGGAACCCGTCCGGCGTGTGAGACGCAGGAGTTCGAGCATGTCGCGAATCGTCGGAGTGATCGGTGGCGGGCAGCTCGCCCGCATGATGGTGCCGGCGGCGATCAACCTCGGGATCCCGATCCGCGTGCTCGCCGAGCGGGAGGGCGAACCGGCGGCGCTCGCCGTGGCCGCCTACGGCAGCCACCTCGACCTCGACACCGTTCTCGCCTTCGCCGAGACCGTCGACGTCGTCACCTTCGACCACGAGCACGTTCCCCAGGCGGTCCTGCGCGAGCTGGTCGCCCGCGGTATCGACGTGCAGCCGGGTCCGGATGCGCTGCGGTTCGCGCAGAACAAGCTGGAGATGCGGCAGCGTCTTGCAGACCTCGGCATCCCCGTGCCCGACTGGGCGCGCGTCGACACCGCCGAGCAGCTCGCCGAGTTCCTCGCCGACCACGGCGGCAAGGGTGTGCTCAAGACGGCGACCGGCGGTTACGACGGCAAGGGCGTGCGCGTCGTGCGCGACGCGAGCGAGGCCGCCGACTGGCTGCTGGCGGGCGAGCCGCTGCTCGTCGAGGAGCTCGTCGAGTTCCGTCGCGAGCTGGCCCAGCTCGTCGCCCGCCGGCCGAGCGGGGAACTCGCGCTGTGGCCCGTCGTCGAGTCGATGCAGCGCGACGGGGTGTGCGCCGAGGTCATCGCGCCCGCACCCGGATCCGCCGGCAATGTCGCCGACGTCGCCGCCGACATCGCCACCACGGTCGCCGAGGCGCTCGGCGTCACCGGCGTGCTCGCGGTCGAGCTGTTCGAGACCACCGACGAACGGTTGCTCGTCAACGAGCTGGCGATGCGGCCGCACAACACCGGCCATTGGACGCTCGACGGTTCGACGACGAGCCAGTTCGAGCAGCACCTGCGCGCGGTGCTCGACCTGCCACTCGGCGCCACCGGCTGCCGCGACGAGTGGGCCGTAATGGTCAACGTGCTCGGCGGCCCGACGACGGCGACGATCGCCGACCGCTACGACGCGGCATTCGCCGACCAGCCCACCGTCAAATTCCACTTCTACGAGAAGACCCCGCGGCCGGGGCGCAAGGTCGGTCACGTCAACGCGGGCGGCGACGACCTCGACGAGGTCGTCTATCGTGCGCGTGCCGCGGCAGCCTTCTTCGAGGGTTGACCCTACGATTGTCTCCGTGTCCACACCACTCGTAGCCGTCGTCATGGGGTCAGACTCCGACTGGTCGGTGATGGCGGACGCCGCTGCCGCACTCGCCGAGTTCGGCATCGCCCACGAGGTCGAGATCGTGTCGGCCCACCGCACGCCCGAGCGCATGATCGAGTTCGGCCGCACCGCGGTGCACCGCGGCCTCAAGGTCATCATTGCCGGAGCCGGCGGTGCCGCGCACCTGCCCGGCATGCTCGCCGCCGTCACGACCCTGCCGGTGATCGGCGTCCCCGTCGCGCTTGCCAAGCTCGACGGCCTCGACTCCCTCCTCTCGATCGTCCAGATGCCCGCCGGCGTTCCCGTCGCGACCGTCTCAATCGGCGGTGCGCGCAACGCGGGACTCCTCGCCGCCCGCATCCTTTCCACCTCCGACCCCGAGCTCGCCGAGAAGCTCGCGGCGTTCGCGCTCAGCCTCGAACAGCTCGTCGCAGACAAAAACGCGGCTCTCGCATCCCGACTGTGACGATCGCCAGCCCTGTCCGCTTCCCGGACACGAGCTCACGGACCACCATGACCCGCAGGGCCTGGTGGTTGGTCGGCCTGAACATCCTGCTGCCGGGTTCGGCCCAGCTGCTCGCGGGCGACCGCAAGCTCGGCCGTTTCGGCGTGCTCGCAACCTTCGCGCTCTGGATCATCGCCATCCTGACCCTCGTTTTCTTCCTGTTCGCGCGGCCCGTGCTCTACACGCTGTTCACGAACGTGGTGGCGCTCACGGTCATCCAGATCCTGATCGTCTTCTACGCCGCGCTGTGGATTCTGCTCACCGTCGACACCCTGCGGCTCGCGCGGCTCATCAAGATCACGGCATCGGCCCGCCCGCTCGTCGCCGCTCTCGCGGTGGCGGTGCTCGTCGCCGTCAGCGCCACGGCGAACTACGGCGTGGTGGTCACCGGAGCGACCCGCGACGCGATCAACAAGGTGTTCGTGGCCGGGCAGGCCGCCGAGGCCGTCGACGGGCGGTACAACATCCTGCTGCTCGGCGGAGACGCCGGTCCCGACCGGCAGGGGCTGCGCCCCGACAGCATCTCGGTGATGAGCATCGAGGCCGCGACCGGCAAGGCCACCATGATCGGCATTCCCCGCAACCTCGAAAACGCGCCGTTCGTCGAGGGCTCGCCGCTCTACGGCCCCTTCCCCGACGGCTACGACTGCGGCGACGAGTGCCTCATCAGCTACCTCTACACCTACGGTGTGGAACACCCCGACCTGTATCCGGATGCCACGGAGAACGGCAGCAACGCCGGGGTGGAGGCGATGCGCGACGCCGTGGGCGGCGTGCTCGGCATCACGCTGCAGTACTACGTGCTCATCGACATGAAGGGTTTCAGCGACCTCATCGACGCCCTCGGCGGCGTGCAGATCGAGTCGACCGGCCGGTACCCGATCGGCGGCGGCGAAGACCGCAACAGCCAGCCGATCAACGTCGAGGGCTGGATCGAGCCCGGCCTGCAGCAGATGAACGGCTACACCGCCCTCTGGTACGCCCGCGCGCGCCACGGAACGAGCGACTACGACCGCATGGCCAGGCAGCGGCAGGTGCAGGAGGCGATCCTCGCGCAGTTCGTGCCGGCCAACGTGCTCGGCAAGTTCCAGGCGATAGCCGAGGCCGGCTCGCAGGTGGTCACCACCGACGTGCCATCCGCGGCTCTTCCCTACTTCGTGCAGCTCGCCGAGAAGACGCGCGCCCTGCCGATCGAGAAGGTCGAGCTGGTGCCCAGCAACGGGGTCGACGTGGTGCGCCCCGACTTCGACGCGATCCACGCGATGGTCGATGCCGCGCTGGCCGCCACGACGGAGACGCCGGCGCCATAGGCGCCTCGCCGACCTAGAGGTCGGCGTGCAGCTGCCAGACCTTCTCGGCCGAGTTGCGCCAGCTGAACAGGTTGGAACGGTCGCGCCCCGCCTGCCCCATGCGCGCGGCGAGCTCGTCGTCGTTCGCGACCGTGGCGATCGCCTCGGCGAGCCGTTCGGGGTAACCCTCGGGGTCGTCGCGGGCCACGACGAGACCGGCGTCGCCGCCGACCTCGACGAGCGCCGGGTCGTCGGAGTGCACCACGGGGGTGCCGAAGTGGAAGGCCTCGATGACAGGGATGCCGAATCCCTCGGCGAGGCTCGGCATCACGAACACGGTCGCGCGGTCGAGGGCGACCGCGAGGTCGGCGTCGCTGAGATAGCCCAGCGCCCGCACGCGGTCGGGTTCGAGGCCGGCGGAGGCGGCGACTCCCGCGACGTCGACCTCGCCCCAGCCGGGAGGGCCGACGATGAGCAGCGGCAGGTCGGCGGATGCGCCGCTGCCGAGCGAGCGGATCAGCGGTTCGAGCGCCTTGCGCGGTTCGAGGGTGCCGACCGCGAGGATGTAGCGCTCGGGCAGCTCGAGACGCGCGGCGCGTGCGTCGGCGTCGACCGGCGTGGCCAGCTGCGAGCTCACGGCGCTGCCGATCACCCGGATGCGCTGTCCGAAGTCGAAGATCTCGGCCAGCTGGTCGCCGACGGCGTGGGTGGGCACGACGATCGCGTCGGCGTAGCGGTGTGCGCGCTTGGCCATCGCGCGGTGCCACGACGCACCGTGCGGCGTGAGCGTCTCGGGGTGCGTCCACGGCACGGCGTCGTGGATCGTCACGGCGATCTGGTCGCCGGATCCGCCCGCCCGGTCGTGGCGGGACAGCGGCGCGAGCAGGCTCGTCGCGTGGATCATGCCTTTGCCGGGCAGCCGGGTGAAGCCGTGCTGCCACGCGGCCGACAGCTCGCGCCTGGCGAGGGCGCTTTTGTAGACGCTGTCGAGACCCGGCAGCTTCTCGTGCAGCATCGCGTACTGCTCGTCGGTCGACGACGACACGATTCCCTGGATCTCGCAGCTGGCGGGGGCCGTGTCGATGAGGGCGCGCGTGAGCTCTTCGGCGTAGCGCCCGATGCCGCCGGGTACGGGCGCGAGGATCTGGTCGATGATGATGCGCAGTGTTGTCATGGGGCTTTCCGGTTCCGGCCTAAGGAACTGTCGATCGGGCGAGACCTAGCGTATGGGACTACGCTGCGGAGCGGGTGGGTGCGTCGCCGTCCGCCGCCCGGGCAGCTTCCGCCGTGCGCGGGGTGAACAGTCGGACGATGCCCCACTGTGTCACCCTGAGGAGCGCCTCGAAGACGATTCCGCGGCTCATCTTCGACACCCCGGTCTGGCGCTCGCGGAACACGATCGGCACCTCGGCGATGCCGGCACCCGCGTCGTGCGCGCGCAACGCCATATCGATCTGGAAGCAGTAGCCACGGGACACCACCGTGCGGGTGGTGATCTGGTCGAGCAGCCCGGCGTCGTAGGCGCGATAACCCGCAGTGGCGTCGTGCACCCGCAGCGGCAGCATGAGGCGCGCGTACTCGTTGCCGGCCCGGCTGAGCAGGCGGCGCCGCGCGGGCCAGTTCTCGACCGCGCCACCGGCCACCCAGCGCGAGCCGATCACGAGACCGACGGGACGGTCGGGGTCGACGAGACGGTCGAGCATGGCGGGGAGGGTCTCTGCGGGGTGCGAGCCGTCGGCGTCCATCTCGACGACGACGTCGTAGTGGCGGGCCCGGGCCCACGCGAAGCCGGAGAGGTAGGCCTGTCCGAGTCCGCTCTTCGCGGTGCCGTGCAGCACGTGGATGCGGTCGTCGCCCCGCGCGAGACGGTCGGCAAGCTTTCCCGTACCGTCGGGGCTCGCGTCGTCGACGACGAGAACGTCGACGGCGGGAACGTGGCGGTGCAGGTTGCCCAGAACCCGTTCGAGGCTTTCGATCTCGTTGTAGGTCGGCACGACCACGAGCACCCGGCCCCAAGTACTCATTGATTCAGGGTACAGCACCCGGAAACGCCAAGAATGAATGCTCAATTGCCGCACGCCACGACCGCATCTCCGGGATGCCGGCCGCAGCCCAGGCGTCGTGGCCGAGCACCGAGTATGCGGGACGTGGTGCGGGACGGACGAAGGCGGCGCTCGTGGTCGGCAGCACACGCTCGGGGTCGAGGCCAGCCACCTCGAACACTGCGCGAGCGAAATCGAACCACGTCGCCGAGCCCGAGTTCGTACCGTGATACACGCCGAACGACGGTGCCGCATCGACAAGCGCGACGATCTGCCGGGCTAGGTCGAGGGTCCAGGTCGGCTGCCCGAGCTGGTCGTCCACGACGCTCACGGTGGGGCGCGACGCGGCCAGTGACAGCATCGTGCGCGCGAAGTTCGGTCCATGCTCGCCGTACAACCACGCCGTGCGCACGATGTACGACCCGTCGGGATGCGCGGTGAGCACGCGGCGTTCTCCCTCGGCCTTCGAGCGACCGTAGGCGCCGAGCGGCGCGAGTGGCTGGGTCTCGGCATACGGCGAGGTGGCAGAGCCGTCGAACACGTAATCGGTGGAGACGTGCACGAGAACAGCGCCGGCCTCGCGCGCCGCGATGGCGAGATTCTCGGCGCCCGCGGCGTTCACCGCCATGGCGTCGGCCTCGTGCGTCTCGGCGTCGTCGACCTTCGTGTAGGCGGCGGCGTTAAGCACGACGTCGAACCCGTCGGTCGCGGCGAGAACCGCGGCGCGGTCGGTCACGTCGACGTCGGCACTGCCGACGACGGTGACGTCGCGGCCGGAGAGCGCGACAGCGAGGTCGGACCCGAGCATGCCACGACCGCCGACGATCAGGTAGCGCATCACGCGAGCTCCGCGCGGCTTTTCAGCGGTTGCCACCACTCACGGTTGTCGCGGTACCACTGCACGACCTCGGCGAGACCTCTCTCGAACGGCACGAGCGGTTCGTAGCCGAGCTCGTCGCGGATCTTCGAGATGTCGACGCTATACCGCAGGTCGTGTCCGAGACGGTCGGCGACGCGGTCGACGTACGTCCAGTCTTTGCCGGTCGAATCGAGCAACAGCTGGGTCAGGTCCTTGTTGGTGAGCTCGGTGCCGCCGCCGATGTTGTAGATCTCGCCGGCTCGGCCGCCGACGAGCACCATCGCGATGCCCCGGGTGTGGTCGTCGACGTGAAGCCAGTCGCGGATGTTGTTGCCCGCGCCGTAGAGCGGCACGTGCCGGTCGTCGATGAGGTTCGTTACGAAGAGCGGGATGACCTTCTCGGGAAAGTGGTAGGGCCCGTAGTTGTTGGAGCAGCGGGTGATGGAGACGTCGAGACCGTGCGTACGGAAGTAGCTGCGCGCCAACAGATCGCTGCCCGCTTTGGAGGCCGAATAGGGCGAGTTCGGCTCCAATGGCCGCTCCTCGTTCCACGACCCTTCGGCGATCGAGCCGTAGACCTCGTCGGTGGACACGTGGACGAAGCGCTTGAGTCCCGAGCGCAGGGCGGCGTCGAGCAGTCGTTGTGTGCCGAGCACATTGGTCTCGACGAAGATCGACGCGTCGCGCACGGAACGGTCGACGTGGCTTTCGGCGGCGAAGTGCACGACGGCGTCGACCGAGGGGAAGATCGAATCCAGCAAGTCGGCGTCGCGGATGTCGCCGTGCACGAACGTGTAGCGGGGGGAGTCGGCCACGGGAGCGAGGTTTTGGAGGTTGCCCGAATAGGTGAGTGCGTCGAGCACGATCACCTCGGCGCCCTCGAGCCCGGGGTAGGCGTCTTCGATGGTTCGTCGAACGAAGTTCGAGCCGATGAAACCGGCGCCGCCGGTTACCAGAATTCTCATGTCGTGTCACAGACTCTCTCGACTAGGGATGTTCCGAATTCTAGCGACACGGCCACTTGTAGACTCCTGCACGTGAAGATTCGTGAGCTTTCCATTTCCGGCGCTTGGGAGTTCACTCCCGTGCAGCACCGAGACGAACGCGGCGCCTTCTTCGAGTTCTACCGGCACGAGGCTCTGCAGGAGACGGTGGGGCACCCCCTGACCCTCAGGCAGGGCAACATGTCGGTCTCGTCGAAGGGTGTCGCCCGTGGCATCCACTACGCCCTCGTCCCTCCCGGGCAGGCGAAGTACGTCACCGCGGTCCGAGGCGGCTTCGTCGACTACATCATCGATCTGCGGGTCGGTTCGCCCACGTTCGGCGAGTGGGACTCCGTCATCATCGACGATGACGACCGGCGCACCGTCTACCTCTCCGAGGGCCTCGGCCACGCGATCGTGTCGCTCACCGACAACGCGACGGTGAGCTATCTCGTTTCCGAGGTCTTCAACCCGCAGCGCGAACTCGGAATCAGCGTGTTCGATCCCGAGATCGGCCTCGCGTTTCCCGACGTCCTCGGCGAACTGCAGGTCTCGCCGAAAGACCGCGACGCCCCCACACTGAGTGATGCCCTGCGCGACGGCGTGCTGCCGACCTGGGCGGACTCGCAGAGCCTGTACTCCGCACTCGACGGAATGGTCTAGATCATGCGCGGCATCATCCTCGCGGGAGGCTCCGGCACCCGGCTCTACCCGATCACCAAGGGCATCTCGAAGCAGCTGATGCCGATCTACGACAAGCCGATGATCTACTACCCCCTGTCGACGCTCATGATGGCGGGAATCTCCGAGGTGCTCGTGATCTCGACGCCCGACGACCAGGCCCAGTTCGAACGCCTGCTCGGTGACGGCTCGGCGCTCGGCATCTCGATCACGTACGCGACCCAGGCCTCGCCCGACGGTCTCGCCCAAGCGTTCATCATCGGTGAGGAGTTCATCGGCGACGAAAGCGTGGCCCTCGTGCTCGGCGACAACATCTTCCACGGCGCCGGTCTCGGCACGGCCTTGCGACAGCACGCGGGCATAGAGGGGGCCTTGATCTTCGCCTACCACGTGAGCGAACCGCGCGCCTACGGTGTCGTGGAGTTCGACGCCGACTTCAAGGCCGTGTCGATCGAGGAAAAGCCGGAGCACCCGAAGAGCAACTTCGCCGTGCCCGGCCTCTATTTCTACGACAACAGCGTGGTGGAAATCGCGAAGGGCATCACCCCGAGCGCGCGCGGCGAACTCGAGATCACGGCGGTCAACGACCACTACCTGCAGCGCGACACACTGCGCGTGCAGGTGCTCGACCGCGGCACCGCCTGGCTCGACACGGGAACGTTCGAGTCGATGATGCAGGCGAGCGAGTACGTGCGCGTCATCGAGGACCGACAGGATTTCAAGATCGGATGCATCGAGGAGATCGCCTGGCGCGCGGGGTGGATCTCCGACGAGCAGCTCAGGGCGCTCGCGCAGCCCCTGCTGAAGAGCGGCTACGGGCGTTATCTCGCGCGAATTCTCGACCGCGCTTAGCTCGGCGTCGTAAACGTTTATAGGCCTCGCAGGCTTGGCGGTTAAGATTGATGCCGGGTGCCTTCGCGCCCGAACTCACAGATGCATTTTTGGGAACCGTCGTGCCGCAGCAGAATGAAGATATCGAGGCGATAGCCGCCGAACGCGACGAGCTTCGCGCCCGGGTCGAGGAGCTCAGCGCCGAACTGGCCGTGCTGCGAGACCGCGAAGCAGAGCACTGGCTTTCCGCCGTGCAGTCGGAATACGCCGAGTCGACGATCATCGTCTCGCTGCGCAACAGCGTCTCCTGGCGCGTGACCAAGCCCCTGCGTGCCGTGCAGAGTGTGCGCCTCAAGGTCAGGCGGGTCGGTCTCGTCCGTGCCGCGCGCATGTCCGGCGGCTACCTGAAGAATCGAATCGCAGCGAGACGACGTGGCTGAGGCCGCCGAACCTCTGCTCGCCCGACTGCGCCAGGGTGCCCCGCACATCCTCGGTCATAACGATGTGGCGACTCTGTCGGTCGGCGCTCTAGCCTCCGAGATCGGCCGGTCGCTCTGGGCGAATCCCACCGGCGACCGTCTCTGGCTCGCCCTCGTGGTGATGACCGGCTCCTTCCCCGAGGCTTCCGACGTGCACCGGCTGCGCCGCAGCCTTCGGGCGTCGAGACGCGACGAGGCGATGGCCGTCCTGCTGACGAGTGCCGTTCGGCCCGCGAGTGCCGACGGCTTCGGTGGCAGTGCCATCCGCATCGTCTCCGACCGCCCCGTCGTCGACGTGGACTTCTGCGCACGCCACGGTCACAACAGCGGCATCCAGCGCGTCGTGCGCGAGACGCTCGCCCGGTGGGCCGCCGACGAGACCAAGAACTTCGAGCTCGTGGCATGGACCAACCGCGGTTCGGCCATGCGCGAACTGCGCGGCGACGAAGAGGCGCGTGTTCTCGAGTGGACGAGCTCGAAGCGCGCACAAGCGTCGCCCGACAGCTACGACGACGGGTCCGTGCTCGTCGTGCCGTGGAACACCGACGTCATCCTCCCCGAGGTGGCGCGCGAGCACATCTGTTCCCGCCTTGCCACCCTCGCGCAGTTCTCGGGCAACCGGGTCACCGCCGTGGGCTACGACACGATCCCGATCGTGAGCGCGCAGGACGTGCCGTACTCAGAGGCCAACCGGTTCGCGAAGTACCTGTGGGCGGTCAAGCACATGGACCGGGTGCTCTCGATCAGCCGCTCGGCCGGTGAGGAGTTCGCCGGGTTCGCCAACGCGCTCGCCGCGCAGGGACTCGTCGGGCCGCAGATCTCGGCCATACCGCTGCCCATCGACACGGTGGGCGCGGACTTCGCTGCCCACGACGACACGTCGGCTCTGCCGCTCGTGCTCAGCGTCGGCACGCAGGAGCCACGCAAGAACCAGGTCTCGTTGCTCTACGCCGCCGAGCAGCTATGGCGTGAGGGCTATGCTTTCGAGCTCATGTTCATCGGCGGAGCCGACGCAGAGCTGGCGCGCGACTTCGACAACCTCGTCGACCGTCTGAAGGCTGCCGGTCGTACCGTGACAGTGCACCGTCACGCCACCGACGAGCTGCTGCAGGCCGCCTATGCCCGCGCCCGGTTCTCGGCGTTCATCTCGTTGCACGAGGGCTTCGGCCTGCCGGTCGGGGAGTCGCTCGCCTACGGGACACCCGTGCTCACCAGCAATTACGGCAGTATCGAGGAGATCGCCCGCGACGGAGGCTGCTACACGGTCGACCCGCGCGACGACGAGGCCGTTCTCGCCGGGCTTCGTCGGATGCTCGACGACGACGCCCTCATCGAGACCCTGCTGGCACAACTGGCCGCTCGGGAACCCCGCACGTGGGAAGACTATGCCGACGAGCTGTGGCTCGCCGCGACATCCGAAATTCTGGAGAAGACCCTGTGAGCGGCGACTGGCTGTCACGGCGCTACGGCGCCCTCGTCTCCGCCCTCGACGGGTCGCAGACCCCGACGGCGACCATCGTCGAAGCGGTCGCGGCCGTCGAACGCGACCCGAGCGAGGAGACCACCTGGCTCGTGCTCGCCGCGCTCAGCGGGCACCTGCCGACCGAGCGCGAGGTGCAGACCGCCCACCGCACGATGCAGTTGAACGGTGCGCGCTCGGTCATCGAGTCGAGCATGACGGCACCCGGCCGGTTCGGCGCGCTGCGCCAGCCCCCGGCCGTCGAGGTGCTTCGCAACGCGGTGATCATCGACATCATGCACACCGCCGAGACCGAGCTGGCCACCGGGATCCAGCGGGTCGCGCGCGAGACCGTGCGCCGCTGGAACACCGACCACGACGTGGTGTTCGTCACTTGGCGTGACGACCGCCGCTCGCTCCGGCGCCTTACCGCGAGCGAGCACGCCCGCGCGCTCTACGGCACCCACGCCACGACGAAGGACAAGCACGTAGGCCGCATGCCGATCGTCGTGCCCTGGCAGGGACACTTCCTGCTGCCGGAACTCGCCGCCGAGCCGTGGCGCACCGAGCGCATCGCCGCTCTCGCTCGCTTTTCGCGGTCGCGGTCCGGCGTGATCGGCTTCGACTGCGTGCCGCTCACGAGCGTCGAGACCGTGGCCGACGGCATGGCGTCGCACTTCGCCTGGAACCTCGGCGCCGTCGCCCACATGGACCGTGTGGCATCGATCTCGCGCGCGGCCGGCATCGAGTACGGCGGATGGCGCAGGATGCTCGCACCCACCGGCATCGCCGGGCCGCAGATCGAGACCGTCTTCCTGCCTTCCGAGGCCGAGGACGCGACGGACGAGGCCCTCGCCAAGTTCAAGTCGATGATCGGCTACAACGAGAGCGACCCGCTCGTGCTCGTCGTCGGCAGCCACGAACCGCGCAAGAACCACATGGCGGTGCTTTCCGCAGCGGAAACGCTGTGGCTCGAGGGGCACCGGTTCCAGCTCGTCTTCGTTGGCGGTAACTCGTGGAACAGCCGCGCCTTCACCGCGCAGATCACCCGCATGCACTCCGACAACCGCACGGTGCTCTCGATTTCGGGAATCGCCGATCCTTTGCTCTGGGCCGCCTACCGCCTGGCCCGCTTCACCGTTTTCCCGTCGGTGAACGAGGGGTTCGGACTCCCCGTCGGTGAGTCGCTCTCGGCCGGAACCCCGGTGGTCACGTCGCAGCACGGCAGCATGCGCGAGATCGCAGAACTCGCCGGCGGCGCGGTGCTCGTGAATCCCTACGACGACGACAGCGTGGCCGACGGCATGCGCTCGCTCATCGAGAACGACGTGCTGCTCGGGCAGCTGCGGCTCGAGGCGCTGAACCACCCGACGCGGGGTTGGGACGACTACGCCGCGGAGCTCTGGGACTACTTCGTGGTGGGCGACTAGACCCAGCACGAGAAAGAGGGGCGGCCGACCGAAGTCGACCGCCCCTTCTTTCGTTCTCGCTAGCCGTTCGGGAAGCGGGCCGAAGCACGCGACCAGTACTCGGAGCTGCCGATAATGGCCCAGCGCACGCCGGCGTCGCCGCGTTCGATGGCGACCTGTGCCCAGCCGGCGACGCCGGCCGGCTCGGGTGCGCGGCCGAGATAGGCGGCGTACATGAGCGAGACACGCGACTGGGCGGTCTCGACCGAGCTCCAGATCGAGTTGACGACCTGATGGCGGCCCTGTGCGGCGGCGATGGCCGCCCAGCCGGACACCTCTTCCGGCGCGGCCGCGCGGCCGATCAGGCGCTGGTAGAGCGCGGCGACGAACGACTCGTTCGTGCCGCCCGTGTTGGTGAGGTACTCGCCGGTTGCGAGGAACACCTTGTCGACGTCGTCGGTGGTGAGCAGACCGTTCTTCATGTTCACGAGCCAGCCGGCCGCGCCGCCGTCTTCGGCCGCACGGCCGAGGATGGTCTGGTAGGCCGAGTTGATTCGGATCAGGCGGTACTCGTCGCTGTCGACGAACCCGGCGGCAACGTCGACCGGTGCGCGCCCGTTGGTGACGAGCATGCCCCAGCCGTGCACCTCGACGGCACCCGCCTCGCGGCCGAGCACGTCGTTGTAGAGCGACTTGACGAACGCCGAGGCGGCCTTCGGCACGGTGGTCGAACCGAACCAGTCGGTGAAGAACTTCCAGAAGTTGCGGTTGCCGTAGGAGGAGCAGGCGTCACCCAGTCCGCCGAGGTTGTTGAGCGCGGCCTGGTTCGGACGGTACGGCGTGTAGTTGTAGAGCGCGGCGGTCGCGTTGTTGGCGATGTAAACCTCGCTCGCGCCGCAGGCGGCGTTGGGGTGCCACTGGATCACGTTGACCTGGCCGGCCTTGTAGCGGAAGGTGTTGCCGGGAGCGACGTACCGCTTGAACTGGCGCGCGGCGGAGATGACCTGGTTGCCGAAGCCGTAGTACGCCGTGTCGCACGCGGCGGTGTCGGGGCAGCCGTAGCCCATCGCGATGCGGTACTTGCCCGCGTTCGGGTTGCCCGAGGTGACGAGACCCTGCTCTTTTTCGAGCGTCGCGAGGATCACCTGCGGGTTGACGCCACAGGCCTGCGCCGCCCGGAAGATGATGTCGGAAGCGAGCTCGTTGCTGCCCGCCGCGAACTCGCTGCAGTTGGCGTTCGCCGGCTTGTACGGGGTGTCGGAGCGGTAGCTCTCGAGGCATCCGGGGTTTCCGGCCGTCGGCGCGCAGTTTTCCTTGGAGTCGATGAAGGCCTGGATATCGGCCGGACCCATCGTGCCCGGGTTGTAGAAGACGCCGTCATCGATGATGCGGCCCGGGTCGAAGTTGCGGGCATCGGGCGTCGCCGCCTGTGTCGCGGCTGGCACCGAGGCGCCGGCGAGAACCCCACCGAGGAGCGCGGCCATCGCGATCCCGCTCAGGATCGTGGTCAATTTCTTTCGCATGGCAAACCCCCGCTTGCGGTGCCGCGGCCCGAACCACGACGAGTAGAGGGGGCCCGAAAAGGAACGAAATGAGCCCCGTGTTTGTTCAGAGTAGCCGCGATCGACCGAATCGCCACCACTTTCGCCGGATCGGCGCGCCTCAGCGGCGGGTAATCGAGGCGCGCAGGCGCAGGCCGACGCGCAGCGCGAGGCGCAACGGCCCCAAGTACCAGCCGGTGTAGCGTGCCGCGAGGTACTTGTATGCGCTCTCGTGGTGCACCCGGATCATGGCCCGGTTGACGCGGTCGGTGGAGTGTCCGCCGACGTGCATCAGCTCGGCCGACGGGGCGTAGACGATGCGCCAGCCCGCGCGACCGATACGGGCACAGAGGTCGACGTCTTCGAAGTACATGAAGAATTTGTCGTCGAAGCCGCCCACCTGTTCGAAGGCCTCGCGTCGCACCAGCAGGCACGCGCCGGAGAGCCATCCGGCGTCTCGCTCGCGCGGCGGGTTCTCGCGGTCGGCGAGGTAGGAACGCGTCCAAGGGTTGCTCTTCCAGACCTGGCCGAAGATCGCGTGCCCGATGCCGTGCCGTAGCGACGGCAGCCGGCGCGCAGACGGGTACACCTCGCCGGACGGCGTGTGGATGAGCGGGCCGACGGCCCCGATGCGCGGGTCTGACCCGCCGACGCGCACGAGCTCGTCGATCGCGCCGGGGGAAAGCGTGAGGTCGGGGTTGCTGAGCAGCAGCCACTCCGAGTCGGCCGTGCGCGTGACCCCGAGGTTCATCGCCTTGCCGTAACCGAGGTTGTCGCCCGGATCCACCACGGTGACGCCGGGGAGGGTGGCGGCGATCGCGGGAAGGGCAGGGTCGTCGCCCGCGTTGTTGACGAGAACGGATGCCACGGGTGCGGCACTCGCGCCCGTCACCGACGCGAAGAAGCCGGGCAGGTAGTCACCCGAGTAGTACGACACGGTGACGAGGGAGACCGCGGCGCGGTGCGGCGCGGTCATCTGGCGTCCACCGTGAACAAGAGGTACCGGT
The DNA here is from genome assembly GCF_014639655.1 of Conyzicola nivalis. Classification (NCBI taxonomy): domain Bacteria; kingdom Bacillati; phylum Actinomycetota; class Actinomycetes; order Micrococcales; family Microbacteriaceae; genus Conyzicola; species Conyzicola nivalis. The sequence continues at coordinate 1,799,112 of NZ_BMGB01000001.1, read as the reverse complement.
GGTCGTCGTCTGCCGAAACGATCGCCGGGTCATCCGGATCCGCCACCGTCGCCACGAGGTCGCGCCAGGCCGACTGGTCGTCGGGGTAGGCCGCGAGGTCGACCTCGACGGCGCAGGCACCTGAGTCGGCGACCTTTGCCGCGAACTGGGCGGGGGTGGTGACGTTCTCCCAGTAGTCACCCGCGATCGAGCCGACGATGGCGCCGTAGCTCCAGCGCAGCGAGTTGTCGGTCGCGAGGGTGTACGGCAGCGATTGGTTGTAGTCGGACATGCCCCCGACCGGTCCGGACGCCGGGTAGGCGTGCAGCGGGAGCTGCACGACGCCGCAGTTGTCGTCGAGCAGTTGTTCGGCATCGGAGACGAAGGATCGCAGGCTCGCATCGTCGGTGGGCTGCAGGTCGATAGCGGTGCGCACACCGACGAGCTGGTCGACGACGGCGATGACCGCGAGGAAAGCGATGACGGGGATGGCGATCTTCAGGGGCTTGAGGACCTGATCGATGAATACGGCGAAGAAGCCGAGCGCGAGCATCACGAGCACGATCGACATGCGCACCCAGGCGCGGATTTCTGGACTCACCACGAACGAGAAGATCGCCCCGAGTCCGGAGACGGTGAAGAACAGCAAGCCCCAGAAGAATGCGGCGGCGAAAACGTTGGCGCGGTCGTCCTTGATGAACCTGCCAAGGGCGGTGGGGGATTCACCGGTGCGGGTGTGCACGAGGCGCACCAGCACGAAGATCACGATGAGGATCATGCCGCCGGCCGCGACGATGGGGGACCCGGGTGGCTCGGCGAAGATCGAGACGTCCGATCCGCCGATGTACACGCGGGTGATATTGCCGAGGGCGGTGAACCCCGAGCCGATCCAGGGCAGGATCAGCGTCGTGATCTTGCCCGCGTGGATCTCCGATTCGAATGCCGAGCGTTCGCCGAAGTACTGCGCGTAGCGGTCGCCGAAGTCGAGCGAGAGGATCGCGAGCTGCACGCCGACGAAGAGCAGCAGGCTCGCGAGGGTGACGAACGGCCAGAGCAGCGTGCGCAGCCTCTCACGTTCGGCGAGCACGATCACGGCGCGTACGGCGAGCAGCGGGGTGAGGATGAGGGCGGCGAAGACGAAGTAGTACGACAGCGAGAGCGAGACCAGCAGGGTGATCGTCACGATCGGCAGCCAGCGTCTCCAGGCGCGCATCGCCCGCGATTCACCGCTCTGCACCCAACCCTCGAACGGGTTGGTCTTCGGGCTGGCCGACATGAGGATCAGGATGCCGACGAGCGCGACAGCCCAGTAGTTCGCCACGAAGCCGTGCCCGAAGCCGATGCGCTGGAAATGGAAGGGCGCGAGCGCGAAAACGAGCGCGAAGAAGACGGCGATGAACCGGCGCACCCGCAGCGCCTTGAACAGGAAGTACCCGGCGAAGGCCACCGTGAAGAAGCCGAGCAGGTGGTAGACGTTGAGGATCAGTACACCGTTGTCGGTGAACAGGCTCTCGAACATCATAAAAACGGCGGAGGCGGGATCGTAATTCGGCGCGAAGAACAGGTTCTGGTAGGTCGGGAAACCCATGCGGTCGTTGGGCCCGAGCAGCGGCACGTCCGTGATCGCCTTGGCGACGAGGTAGTGCTGGGTCTGGTCGTCGGCGATATTCGTCTGCCAGCGCATGCCGAGGGTCGTCACGTTGATGCCGAGGGTGACGGCGCCGGCGATGAGGCTCACGATTCCGGTGGCCGTCGCCCAGACGAGTTCACGCAGGACCTTGCGCCACGGCGCGAAGGCGGCGATTGCCGATGTAACCCTCATGGGATGGTCAGACCTTTCCGTTGGTCACGCGTGCGAACACGGCCTGGTGAGTTTTCGCGCTCTCGCGCCAGGAGAACCGCTTCGAGCGCTCGATTCCCCGTGTTGCCAGCCGCTCACGCAGCACGGGGTCTGACACCAGGGCGCGCAGACCGTCGGAAATCGAGGAGGAGTCCGGCTCCGAGTATGCCACGGCGTCGCCGCCCACCTCGGGAAGCGCGAGACGCCGCGTCGTGAGCACAGGGGCTCCGCACGCCATCGCCTCGAGCACCGGCAGGCCGAAGCCTTCGCCGAGGCTCGGGTAGCTCACGACGGTCGCCCCACCGAGGAATCCGCGCATGATCTCGAGGTCGATGAACCCGAGCACATGAACACTCGCGGGCGGCGCGGTGCGTGCGACCTCCGCGTCGAGGCCGGTCTCCCAACCGCGACCGCCGGCGATGGCGAGAGCGGGAACGGGCCCCCAGTCCGACTGCCAGTCCGCGACGAGCTCGCGGTACGCGGCGACGAGCGACGGCACGTTCTTGCGTGGCTCGACCGTTCCGAGGAATGCGATCCAGGGCGCGCCGTCGAGCCCGAGGGTGGTCGCTGCGACCTCGACCTCCGCCCGTGTCGGCTCGTGGAAGCGGGCGCGGTCGACACCGTGGTACGCGACGTCGAATCGCGGGACGTCGCGGGGGATGTACCGCGCGAGCTCGCTCGCCGTGGCGATGCTCGGCACGACGACGGCGTCGGCGAGCCGCGATGACAGCCTGATCCAGGCCCGGAAGAAACGGCCCTTGGTCGGGGTGTGCACCCCCGGATCGCTGAAGAAGGTCGCATCGTGGAAGGTGACGACGCGCTTTTTCCGGCTCAGCACGGGCAGCGTGTAGTGCGGGGAGAAGATCACGGATACGCCGGACCTGCGGGCGAGGCGGGGAAGCGACAGCTGCTCCCAGAGCAGGCGTCGGGCGACGGATTGGATGCGCGGATGCTGCGGAAGCACCGTGGCCGACGGTGCGAGCTCCCGATAATGCACCGCGTCGCGCGCCTGGCAGGCGATCACGAACGGACCGTCGAGCTGGGCGACGAGCTCGTCGAGGTAGCGGCCGACTCCGCCGCGGTCGGCGGGAATCGCGGTCGCATCGACCAACACCCCGGCGGGGCGCGCTTCGACGGACGCCGCGGCGCGCGCGGCTCGGGAGGATGCCACGGTCAGGAGGAGAGCAGCTCGAGGTCGTGGTTGACCATGGCGCTCACGATCTCGTCGAAACGCTTGGTCGGCTTCCAGCCGAGGGTCTCGCGGATCTTCGTGCTGTCGCCGCGCATGAGTGGAGCATCGACGGGCCGGTTGAAACGCTCGTCCACCGCGACGAGGTGCTGCCAGTCGGTGATCCCGGCGGCGGTGAACGCGGCGCCCACGAATTCGCGCACGGTGTGCGATTCGCCCGTGGCGATGACGAAATCGTCCGCGACATCCGCCTCGACGATGCGCACGAGGGCGTCCACGTAGTCGGGGGCCCAGCCCCAGTCCCGCTGTGCGTCGAGGTTGCCGAGGAGCAATTCGCTCGACGTGCCGGCGGCGATCTGGGCGACTCCCGCGGTGATCTTGCGGGTCACGAACGCCTCGGGGCGACGCGGAGACTCGTGGTTGTAGAGGATCCCGGTGGCCGCGAACAGGCCACGCGAGCGGTAGACGCCGACCAGGTGGTGCGCGTAGGCCTTGGCCGCGCCGTAGGGGGAGACCGGATGAATCGGAGTCGACTCGTTCTGCGGAACCTCGACGGCGGCCCCGAAGATCTCGGAACTCGACGCCTGCACGAACCGCACCGGCTTTCCCGAGCTCTCCTGCAGGGTCCAAGCAGCCTCGAGCATCGAGCCGACCGCGAGGCCGGTCACGCGCGAGGTGAGTTCCGGCTCTTTCCACGACTGGGCGACCGAACTGATGCCGGCCAGGTTGAACACGTAGTCGGGCGCGGAGTCGACGACGGCTCGTCGCAGGCTTTCGGGGCTGAGCAGGTCACCCTCGTGGAGGGTGACCCACTCTGCGACGGACTGCTCCTGAGCACTGGATTCCGCTCGCACCAGGGCGTGCACGTCGATGCCGCGGGAGTGCAACTGCTCCGCGAGATAGGAACCGTCTTGGCCGGTGATACCGGTAATCAGTGCTGAGGACATCGGTCTGCTTAGCGCAGTTGTGCCTTCTGCTCGGCGATGTCGTTCTCGACCATCATCGTGACGAGCTGCTCGAACTTGACCGTCGGCTCCCAACCGAGGACGTCCTTCGCCTTCGACGGGTCACCGATGAGCAGGTCGACCTCGGCCGGACGCATGAAGGCGGGGTTCTGCTTGACCAGCGGTGCCCAGTCGTCGATGCCGACGGCCTTGAAGGCCACGTCGAGCAGGGTCTCGATCGAGTGAGTCTCTCCGGTGGCGACGACGTAGTCGTCACCCTCGGGCTGCTGCAGCATGCGCCACATGGCGTCGACGTAGTCGCCGGCGAAGCCCCAGTCGCGCTTGGCGTCGAGGTTTCCCAGCGTGATGTCGTCCTGCAGGCCGAGCGAGATGCGGGCGACCGCCTGGCTGACCTTGCGGGTGACGAACTCCGGTCCGCGGCGCGGGGACTCGTGGTTGAAGAGGATGCCGCTCGAGGCGTGCATTCCGTAGGACTCGCGGTAGTTGATCGTCATGTAGTGACCGAAGACCTTCGCGACGCCGTAGGGCGAGCGCGGCCAGAGCAGCGTGCTCTCGCTTTGCGGGACCTGCTGCACCTTGCCGTACATCTCCGAGGAGGAGGCCTGGTAGAACTTGACCTTGTCGATGTCTTTGCCGGCGTAGAGGCGGGTGGCCTCGAGGATGTTCAGCACGCCCTTGCCCGTGACGTCGGAGGTGAGGCTCGCGTTCTCCCACGAGTAAGCCACGAATGAGATGGCGCCGAGGTTGTAGACCTCGTCGGGCTGCGCGACCGAGAAGGCGCGGATCAAGCTCGAGATGTCGGTGAGGTCGCCGGTGAGGATCTTGACCTCGGGGACCGTCGACTGCACGAGGGCGATCTTGGGGTTGTTCTGGCCTCGAACCAGACCGTAGACCTCGTATCCCTTGCCGAGCAGAAGCTCAGCGAGGTAGAGGCCGTCTTGGCCGGTGATTCCTGTAATAAGAGCGCGGGGCATCTGAGTCCTTGGTGTTGTGCGGTTATCCGGTGGAGGGTGCGCGAGCACACGGTCGGTGTCGGTCGCCAGCGATGATTCTAACGTCACTGACGGTGGGAATGGCTATTCCACAGGGTCTGCGGGCTCTGCCTTGGCCGAGGGAACGCGGAAAACGACGAAGCGGTACATGGTGAAATTCCAGACCAGACCGACGAGCACGGCGGTGAATTTCGCCACGTTGATCGCGATGAAGTGGCGCCCCTCGGCGTCGGGCACCAGCAGAAGCGAGTTGCCGAAGCTCGTGGCGAAGAGCAGTTCGAAGAGCCAGATGATGAGGGTCTGAATGCCGAGCGAGCTGATGCCGGTTATGAGGAAGAACTCGAGGAACTTGCGCCAGCTGATCCGGTAGGGATAGCGGAAGACGAAGAAGTGGTTGAGCGCGTAGGAGATGCTGATTCCGAAGAGCACAGAGATCGTGTTCGCCACGAGCACGGGTAAGCCCAATGCTAAGGTCAACACGTTCAAGATCAAGAAGTCCAACGCGGTGTTGAAGCACCCCGCGATCAGAAAACGGACTTGTTGTTTCGCAAGTAGTTTTCTCACGTCTCCGAGGTTTCTTCCGATATGTTACGACTCGCTGTCGTCATCCCTACCTACAATGAGGTCACGAACGTTCAAAACCTAATTGACGCAATCGCGGAAGTTAGTGTCGTGAACTCGGATACCGACATCACTGTAGTGGTGATCGACGACTCATCTCCCGATGGAACCGCGGCCCTCGTGGAGAGCCTCGCGCCAGGCTGGAAGTCCGACAATCTCACGGTGCGCGTCATCAACAAGCCCACGAAGAACGGCCTCGGCGCGGCGTACATCTACGGATTCTCCCAGCTGCAAGACGAGGGCTTCGACTACTTCCTGCAGATGGACGCCGACCTGTCGCACGACCCGCGCTACATCACCGGGTTCATCCACCAGGCCAAGGCGGGAGTCGACTTCGTCGTCGCCTCGCGCTACATCCCCGGCGGCGGAACCCCCGACTGGACCTGGAACCGCCGCTTCCTCAGTCGCGGTGGGAACTTCTACGCGCGGATGGTGCTCAGCCGCCGTGTCTCGGACTACACGGGTGGATTCAACATGTACTCCGCCGCGCTGCTCAAGCGCATCGACGTGCAGTCGATCACCGCCACCGGCTACGGTTTCCTGCTCGTGCTCAAGTACCGCGCGCTGTTGACCGCGACATCGCTGGCCGAGCTGCCGATCGTGTTCCTCGACCGCACCCACGGCACCTCGAAGATCCCGCGCAACACGCTGCTCGCCAACTTCGTCCTCGTTCCGCAGATCAAGCTGCGTCGTGGCCGCTAAGTCCCCAATCGCTCGATCAAAGGCGACGACGGTGCGTCGGCGTCTCGCCGTAGTGGCGTTCGAACTCTGGCCGTTCGTGGTCGTCGTGTTCGGCGGCCTGATCGCGATCGGAAAGCTCGCTCAGTCGGAGTGGGAGGGTACGTTCCTCTACAACGGCGACTCGCTCGTATTGCCGCTCGTCGAAGATTCGATTCTCCGCGGCGAGGCGCTGCACTGGGTGTTCTCGTCGCAGAACTTCCTCTTTCCCGAGGGGCTGTTCTTCTTCCTCAGCACCCTGTTCACCGACTCGCCCCGCGTGGCTCTGTACGTGAACGCGGTTCTCAACCTCGTCGCCCTCTACGCCGTGCTGCGTGTCATCGCCCATCAGCTCGCGCACCACTCCCGGCACCGCTTCGTCGAGATCACGATCGCGCTCGGCGCCACCGTGCTCTACCTCGTCTTCGTGCTGCTCGAGCCGACCGCCTCGGTGAACCGCAGCGGCACTGCGACCACCTATCTGATGACGACCTACTACTACGGCGTCATCATCACGGGGCTTGTGGTTATCTCCCTCACGCTGTGGGTCACCAGGTCGTTCGTCGTCCCCGTCTGGGAGCGTCGGCGCGTGCGCGTCTACTTGGTCGTCGTCACGGTGCTCACGACCCTCGTCGTCTTTTCCGACCCGCTCTACGTCGCCCAGGTGATTGCGCCCTTCCTCGTGGGCCTTCTCGCCCTGATCTGGGCCAGGCGACTCTCATGGCGCAACGCTTCCATCCTGATGATCCCTGCCATCGCCGGAACGGCGATCGCCTTCGTTCTGCGCGAGGTGTTCCGCGACTTCTTCGCCTCCGACCTCGCCTCCTACGTGCAGCCCGACCAGGTTCGTGTCGCGCTCCGTGTCCTCTACGACAGCCTGCTGGAGATGAGCGGGTCGGCCCAAGGCTCCCTGAAGCTCATCATCATCAGCGGCGTGATGCTCCTCACCTTCTCGATCATGGCGTTCGCCATCTACAGCCGGTTCGACGCCAAGGCGGCGCGGAGTATCTCGACCGTCGAGTTCTTCATCGTCACCTTCGTCTCGGTATCGTCGGTCTCCTTGATCGCGGGACACCTGATCACCGGCGCGATCACGACCCGCTACCTCACGCCGCTCTACATCTTCCCGCTGCTCACCGTGGTCTTCGTCGGGGTGTACGTTCTGCGACGGCTGCTCGTCGAGGTCGAGAACGCCGAGCTACGCCGCAACCTGAGCCGGTTCAGCCTCGGTGTCGCCGCGGCCGCGTCGGTCCTGATCGTCGTCGTCGGCGTTATCAACGTGCCGGCCGTCGTGCGTTCCGCGAGCGGCGCGGACTACACCACAGCCGACTGCTTCGATGACTTCGTCGGCGATTCCGACGTCAACGGTGTCGGCTCGTTCTGGACGGTGCGACAGCTCGACCTTTACAGCACCGCGAAAGGCGACATCCTGCAGGCCGACGGCGAGCTGACCGTCTACGACTGGATGAACAACCTCGGCGCCTACGACGACAAGGAGTTTTCCTACGTCGTCACAGACGAGAGCGGCCAACTTCCGCGCGAGGCGGTGGGCGTCCTCGGTGAACCCGCACAGGTGATCGACTGCGCGGGCTACGAGATCTACGACTTCCGAGGCACGCCCGGTGAAGAAATCCTCACCGACCGCATCGCCGAGAGTGCCGACGAGCTGCTCGACAGGTAGGCCGGGCTGCCGCGAGGCCTCCGGGACGGTTCCGGTACGATTGACCAATGCCTGAGACCGAAAAGCGACCCTCGTCGTCACCTGACACTCCGGTCGCCGAGGCGACTCGGGAAGAGCTCCTGCTCCGCCTCGACGAAGCCGAGGCCCGCTCTCTCGACTACTGGCTGGAGGCCGTGACGTCGAGCGTCGCCGGCGCGTCCACCGTCGAAGAACTCAAGGGCACGCTGTCGTGGCGCATCACCCGGCCGCTGCGCGCGGTGCGCATCGTCTACGGCCAGGCCCGCCGCTCCGGACCGCGCGAGGCCGTGAACGTCGTGCGCGTGCGACTCGCGCAGATCCGCCAGGCGCGCAAGCGTGGCTAGCTCGCCCGCCGTCGACGCGGCCGCGAAGGCCCTCCGCCGACGGCTCGTCTCCGCAACCCCGCACATCCTCGGCCCCGGCTTCGTCGCAACCGATCTGCCGGCCCACCGCCTGCTCGCCGCGCTCGCGTCGGCCGTGCGCGCTTCGGGTGACCCCGCCGCACTCTGGCTTCTGCAGACCAGCGTCGCCGGCGTCATGCCCAACCGCGAGCAGTACTTGCGCGTGCGCCGCCTCCTCGAACTCTCCACGGTCGGTTCCGAACACCACGCCCTTCTGGAGGGCTGCGCCGGAATGGCGGCCGGCAACGAGCGGTTCGCCGAGTCGATCACGATCGTCGACGGCACGGTCCTCGCCGATGTCGATTTCTGCGCCCGCCACGGCCATAACACGGGCATCCAGCGGGTCACCCGCGAGACTCTCGGGCGCTGGAACGACGAGCACGAGCTGACTCTCGTCGCGTGGACGGCCAGCGGCCGCATCATGCGCTCGTTGATCGCGGATGAAACGGACCGCGTCGTCAACTGGACCAGCGCACGCCGGCTCGAGCATTCCGTCGAAGCCGACGAGGTGGCCACCGACCTCATCGTGCCGTGGAACAGCGTTCTTGTTCTGCCCGAGGTCTCCCCGCACCGCGTCTGGGACCGGCTCGCCTGTCTCGCCGAGTTCTCGAACAACCGTGTGGCACTGATCGGCTACGACTCGATCCCCGTGACGGGCGCCGACCACGTGGTCGCTTCCGAGGTCGACCGATTTGTGCGCTACCTGTCGGTCGTGAAACACGCCGACCTCGTCGCTGCTATCAGCGGTTCGACGGCCGAGGAGTTCGCCGGGTTTGCCGGGGCGCTACACGCTCAGGGCCTCCCCGGGCCGCTCGTCGAGAGCGTCCCCCTTCCCGTCGCGCTCGCGTCCACCAAGCAGCAGGCCGCCGCCGTCGGGCCTTCCGGCCTCCCCGTCGTACTCTGCGTCGGCACCCAGGAGCCGCGCAAGAACCAGCTGGCCGTGCTCGCGGCGAGCGAGCTGCTGTGGAAGCAGGGCCTCGAGTTCGAGCTGCGATTCATCGGCGGCGCGGCCATGCCCCTAACCATCCCCTTCGACATCGAGGTCGAACGCCTGCAGGCCGACGGCCGTCGGGTGACCGTGGAGCGCACCGCGAGCGACGCGATCCTCGAGGCCGCCTACCGCGACGCGCGCTTCTCGGTGTTCGTCTCGCTGAACGAGGGCTACGGTCTGCCGATCGGCGAATCGCTCGCCGCGGGTACCCCCGTCGTCGCCACCGGCTACGGCAGCATGGCCGAGATCGCCGTCGGCGGCGGGTGCCTCCTCGTCGACCCGCGCGACGACCAGCAGATCTCCGACGCCATGCGCGTGCTGCTCACCGACGATGCGCGGCTCGACGAGCTGCGCGTCGAGGCCCGCGGTCGCACCATGCGCACGTGGGACGACTACGCCGACCACCTGTGGACCTCCGTGAACAAGTGGGAGAAGACCCAGTGACCGTCCAACAGACCGCCATCGCCACCGCCCTCGAACCCTGGGCCGCGAGCGAGCTCGCCCATCCCGACGCCGCGACGGACGGGCTTGTCGCCGCCCTCGACGCCGACCCCTCGCTTCACGCCGTCTGGCTCACTCTAAGCGTGCTAGAGCGGGGCCTGCCCACCGACGCCGAGGTGCGCAGCGCCCACCGCGTGCTCACCGGTCGCGGCGCCGCCGTTCTCGTCGCCCAGCTCGCCACCGACGCGGCATCCGCACGACGACGTCATTCGCGCGTCGACCTGCTCCGCTCGGCCGTTATCGTCGACGTGCGGCACACGGCCGAGACCGATCTGGCCACCGGCATCCAGCGGGTCGCCCGGGAGACCGTGAAGCGCTGGCACGCCGACCACGACATCGTGCTCGTCACGTGGACCGCCGACGGCCGGTCCATGCGTCGCCTGCTTCCCGACGAGCAGGCCACCGCTCTGCACGCCGCCGCTCCCGTACACGGCCCGACGGCCGTCGCCGACGCGGTCATCGTCGTACCCGTCGGCGGCACCTACCTGCTGCCCGAGCTCGCCGCCGAGCCATGGCGAACCGAGCGCGTCGCCGCCCTCGCCGAATACGGAGCGGTCACGAGCGGCGTGATCGGCTTCGACTGCGTGCCGCTCACCACCGCCGAGACCGTCGGGGAGGGCATGCCGGGCGCCTTCGCACGCAACCTCGTGGCGGTATCGCGCATGGACCGTGTCGGCGCCATCTCCGACGCCGCGGCCGAAGAATACTCAGGATGGCGCCGCATGCTGTCGGGTTCGGGAGTGAAGGGGCCGGATGTCGCGAGCGTACTGCTCGCCGCCGAAGCAGGTTCCTCCACCGACGCCGACGCCCGCGAATTCGCCGACCTCGTCGGGCTCGCCGACGACCCGCTCGTGCTCGTCGTCGGCAGTCACGAACCGCGCAAGAACCACCTCGCCGTGCTGCAGGCCGCGGAGCTGGCTTGGCGCGAGGGGCTGGCGTTCCAACTCGTCTTCGTCGGCGGCAACTCGTGGAACAGTTTCGGCTTCACAGACACCCTGGCGGGCTTGAAAAAGGCCGGCCGCAACGTCGCGACGGTGTCGGCGCTACCCGACCGCCTGCTCTGGGCGGCCTACCGGCTTTCGCGGTTCACGATCTTCCCGTCGATCAACGAGGGCTTCGGGCTTCCCGTCGCGGAGTCCCTCGCCTCCGGCACCCCGGTCGTCACGTCGCGGTACGGCAGCATGAACCAGATCGGCCTCGCCGGAGGGACCATCGTCGTCGACCCGCGGGACGACGACGACCTGCTGCGCGGTATGCGCTCGATGATCGCCGACACGCCCCTCTACGAGCGACTGCGCTCCGAGGCATCCGCCTATCGCGTGCGTCCGTGGGACGACTACGCGAGCGACCTCTGGGACTACTTCGTCGACTGACGTCGCTGACGCTCGTCGACTGACGTCGCTGACACAGAGAAACCGCGCGGCACCACAGGGCGCCGCGCGGTTTCGTTCGTTCTGGAGGTCTACAGCTCTTGGGCGAAGTTGCCCTCGAGGCGGGCGAAGACACGCTGCGAGACCCAGAGCAGCGCGATGCTGAGCACGCCGATCACGATGAGGCGGATCGTGAGGTCTTCCGGCCAGATCTGACCCTCGCCCGACACCCACATCGCCTTCTGGAAGCCCATGACCACGAGCGTGATCGGGTTCCACAGGTAGATCTGCTCGAGCCAGTTGCCCTTGAGGGCGTCGTGCACGAGAGCGTAGGAGTAGACGATCGGCGACGCCCAGAACAGCACGAGCAGGAAGACCTCGATGAGGTGCTGGAAGTCGCGCAGGTAGACGGTGATCGACGAGAGCAGGAGTCCGACCGCGAAGCTGAACAACAGCACGACCAGGATCGACAGCGGCAGGTAGATCAGGTCGCCGTGCAGCGGAGGGCGGCCGACCACGATCGTGGCGAGCAGCAGGATCGCGAACTGGACACCGAAGTTGAACAGGGCAGAGCCGACGCTCGACAGCGGGAAGATCTCGCGGGGTAGGTAGACCTTCTTGATCAGTCCCGAGTTGGCGATGATCGAGGTGGTCGAGCTCGAGAGGATCTCGGAGAACAGTGCCCAGATGGTGAGACCGGAGAAGACGAAGATCGCGTACTCGGGAATCTGGCGGTCGGCGCCGAGGATCTTGCCCACGGCCAGGTAGTAGATGAGGAACTGGGTGATGGGGCGAAGCAGGCTCCAGAGCAATCCGAGCGAGCTGTCTTTGTAGCGCGATTTGATCTCACGGCGAACTAACAGGCCGAGCAACTGGCGGTGACTCCAGATCGCGGACACCGAGTAAGCGGTGCCGGCCATCAGACCGCGAGGGGGACCTGCCGTTACGAGCGGTGATTCCGCCTCCGGGCTGTGAAGTGTCATCTGGTGCTGGAAACCCTTCGGGTGGTGCCATTGCCGTTCGCATCGGCAAAGGTGCCAAGTGCCATTCGATTGCAGACTATTCTAGGGGGACGCCAGTGTCCATTCGGTCGGCGTATTCATGGAGATTCCGGAGATCCACTGCGTTGAATGAGTCTGATGTCGCTATCCGCGTCACCGACGTTTCCAAGCGATTCGTCATCCGCAAGGAGAAATCTCTCAAGGAACGCATCGTCAACTTCGGACGCTCGAACCTGCACAAAGACGACTTCCTCGCCCTGAACAAGGTCTCGATCGACATCGAAAAGGGGTCGACGATCGGCCTGATCGGGCCGAACGGTTCGGGCAAGAGCACGCTGCTCAAGACCATCGGCGGGATCATCCAGCCCTCGAGCGGCACCGTGCAGCACCGTGGCCGCGTCGCCGCCCTGCTCGAGCTCGGCGCCGGGTTCCATCCCGACCTCACCGGCCGCGAGAACGTCTACCTGAACTCCGCCATCCTCGGTTTCACCACCAAGGAGACCGACGACAACTTCGCCGAGATTCTCGAGTTTTCCGGCATCGGGCAGTTCATCGACACCCAGGTGAAGTTCTACTCGTCCGGCATGTACGTGCGTCTCGCATTCGCCGTCGCGGTGCACGTCGATCCCGACATCCTCATCGTCGACGAGGTCTTGGCGGTCGGCGACGAGCCGTTCCAGCGCAAGTGCATGGACCGCATCCGCGACCTGCAGCGCCAAGGCAAAACCATCGTCCTCGTCACGCACTCGCTCGACCAGGTGGCCGAGTTCTGCGACCGCGCCATCGTGCTCGAGTCGGGCACCATCGTGTTCGACGGCAAGCCAGGGCCCGCGATCCGCGAGCTGCGCAAGGATTTCGAAGAGATCCGCATCCGCGACGCCGGCGTCGACCTCGATGAGAACGGCGTGGAGCAGACGAACGTCTCGATCTCGCACGTCGCGATCAAGTCGCTCGTCGACGACAGGGAGATCGACATGATCGCCTCGGGCGAGGGTCTCGCCGTCGAGGTCGAGATCGCGCTGCCGTCGCCCACCGACCAGTGGGTCGTGGGCATGGGTATTGAGACGGCCATCGGACAGGTGATCTTCGGTACCAACTCGGAACGTCTCGACAGCGAGCCCGTCACCGCCAACGGTTCGACCGTGTTCCGGTTCGAGCTCGACTCGCTGCCCCTCGGCGACGGCCAGTACTTCGTGCACGCCTCGTACGGCACGCTCAAGGGCGGTGAAGCCTCGCGCATCCCGCAGGCCGCGACGTTCTCGGTGAGCGAAGAGTCCCGCAATGTCGGTGTGATCAGCGCGACAGCCACCGGCCGGATCGTCAAGACCGCCTAGGTCTCACGAGGGTTCGCTCAGGCCGCCCGCGGATCGGAGAGCGCTGTAGACGCGAACGCGCGCCGCCAGCTCAGTTCGTGCGCCGCCTTCACGCAGCAGACGACGAAGGTGAGCCAGCCGTACTCGACCAGCAGCGAGCTCTCGAACAGCCCACTCGTGAGCAGCACGAGAAGCACTAGAGCGGGCCACGCGTAGACGATGCTGCGCTTCTGCCCGGCGAGCAGCCAGGAACGCACGAAGGCGAGCCCGACGAGAACGATGAAGATGGCGAGCCCAACGAGGCCCGCCTGGAACCAGACGTCGAGGTAGGCGTTGAGGCCGGAGTACGGCACGCGCTCGATCGCGGTGAACGCCTGGAACGGAGAGATCTCCGCCCGCCAGTAGCCGAGCCAGCCCCAGCCCTCGAGCGAGTTGAGCGACACGAGGTCGAGGATCTGCCGCCAGAGCGCGAGCCGGAAGTCGAGTTCGCCGCCGGCATTGGTCATCGTGACGATGCGCGCCCTGAACCCCCACGTGACGAGGGCGCCGATAGCGGCGATCGCGAGCAGGGTGATCTGCGCCACCGTGCGGCGGGCGGGGGAGATGCGCCGGATCAGGTAGAGCGCGATGATCGCCGCACCCAGGATCACGATGACGCCGCCGATGAGCGGCGAACGGGAGAAAAACATGGTGATGCCCGCGAGCGCGAGCGAGGCGATCGCGACGGGCGGTTGGATCGACTTCGTGCGCAGCTCGGTTCCGAACGTCACCGCGGCCAGCATGGCGATGATGCCGAGCTGGTTGCGGGTGCCGAGCAGGCCCTGGATCGGACCGCCCTCGGCGAGGTTGCCCTGGATTCCGAGAAACGGGATGGGGGCGTCGACGAGCAGTCCGGAGAAGATCTCGAGCGCGAGGGACGCCACGAGCACGAACCGCAGCACGTCGCCGAAGGCGCGCACGATCTGTATGGTGTCGCGCATCAGGGCGATATAGAGGCCGACTGCCGTGTACGCGGCAAGGTAGGCGAGGCCGCCGACGGTCGCCCACTGGTACTGGCTCCAGAAGACCGTCGTCGCCGCCCAACCGAGGAACAGCGTCAACGAGATGGGCAACAGGGCCTGCCACTCCAGTTCCTCCCTCCGGGCCACGAGCGACGCGACGGCGAGCACGACGAGTCCCGAGATGATCGCGATGAGTCCCGGCCAGCCGATCACCTTGTGGATGGGGGTGGCGAGGATCGACACGGCGATCGACACGGTCGACAGCGCCTGCGCGAGACGGGGTGCCTGGAGAAAGGCCTCCGCGGCGTGGAATGCCGGGTGTCCGGAGCGGTTCATCGAGTGCCCGGCAGTACGACGGGGTCGTTGCGCTTCGTCTTGACCGCGATGACGACCAGCAGCAGCATGCCGTACTCGATGATGAGCCGGCTCTCGGCCAGGCTCTGCACGAGCAGCGCGGTGAGGATGAGCAGCGGGAGTATCGACTCGACCGAGTAGCTGCCTACGATGCCCGGCCGGGTGATGCTGCGGTCCGCGGCGAGGAACCAGGCGCGTACGGTGGTCGACACCACGAGCGCGCCGAAGACGACGACACCGACGATTCCGATCTGCAGCCACACGTCGAGCCAGGCGTTGTGCGCCTGGTACTGCTGCACGCCGCCCTCGAATGCCAGCTTGTTCAGCGGTTCGCCCCACGGCGTCCAGTAGCTCACCCAACCCCAGCCGAAGACCGGCCGCTGCGAGGCCAAACCGATGACGGCGTCCCAGATGTCGGTGCGGCCGGTTAGGTCGGGCTGCTTGCCCATCGCCGCGAGCAGTGTGTCGCGGAGGGCCACGGCGACCACGACGAGGGCGGCGACCGTCGCGGCGATGAGCCAGTAGTACCCGAACCGCCGGCGTGCGGTGGTCGCGCTGCGCACGAGCAGCACGGCGAGGGCCACCGCGATGACGGCGACGAGGGCAAGCGTGATGGTCGCGGAGCGGGTGAGATAGATCATCACGGCCGCGAAGACGACCCACGCGATGCCGGGCCAACGCTTGGTCGCACCCGCCGCGAGCTGGATAGCGAAGACGATGAGCGCGAGCAGTGCCACGAAGCCGAGCAGCGCAGAGTTGCCCACGATGCCCTGGATCTTCCCACCCTCGAGCAACAGGTCGCGCGACCAGAAGAGAGATTTCGCGAGGGTGCCGTCGTCTACATAGGGCGACCAGAACGGCAGGATCGGGCGACGGATGACGAGGGAGACGAGGAGTTCGAACAGCAGCGACAGGCTCAGGATGATCCGGAGCGCGAGTGCGAGCGCGCGGATGATCTCCAGCCACGAGTACGAGATCGCGAACGCCACCGCGGAGACGACGGTGAGCAGCGTCGCCACGACGCCGACGGCCGACGAGCTCGGATAGGCCGACCACGCGATGGACACCGTCGTCAGGCCTACGAAGGCGAGCAGCGGGTAGGGCAGTGTGCCGAGGCGCCAGTGTGGCCTGTTGCGCACGAGCAGCATGATCGAGAACACGCTCACCCCGACCACTACGGCGGCGAAACCGTACCAGGTGACCGAGTAGCGCCACACGTCGCCGGCGAGGATCGTGACGAGAGCGAAGACGAGCAGGCCCGTGCGGAAGCCGGGGCGCTCGAGAAGGGTCATGGTCGTAAGGCTAGACGAATGTGCGGTGAACGCACGATCGGCCGGTCCCCGGGGCCCGGCCGATCTACCGCAGCGCGCGCTCTTAGACGAACGCGGCCTTGCCCGTGATCGCACGGCCCACGATGAGCGTGTTCATCTCGCGGGTTCCCTCGTACGAGTAGATCGCCTCGGCGTCGGCGAAGTAACGGATCACGTCGTAGTCGAGCACGATGCCGTTACCGCCGAAGATCTCGCGGCACCAGGCGACCGTCTCGCGCATGCGGCTCGTGGTGAAGGCCTTGGCGAGGGAGGCGTGCTCGTCGCGCTGGATCCCCTCGTCGAGCATCTGCGAGACGCGGGTGACCATGCCGATCGACGCGGTGATGTTGCCGAGGCTGCGTGCGAGCAGGTCCTGCACGAGCTGGTGGCCGCCGATCTCCTTGCCGAACTGGATGCGCTCGCCGGCGTACGCGACGGCGGCCTCGTAGGCGCCGACGGAGTTGCCGACGGCCGCCCAGGCCACCTCGGCCCGGGTGAGCCGCAGCACGGCCGCGGTCTCACGGAACGACTTGGACTTCTGCAGGCGGTTCGCCTCGGGGACGACGAGATCGGTCAACACGATGTCGGCGTTCTGCACGATGCGGAGCGCCTGCTTGTTCTCGATGCGGGTGGCGGAATAGCCGGGGGTCGAGGTCGGGACGATGAAGCCCTTCACCTGACCGTCATCCGCATCTTTCGCCCAGATGATCGTGACGTCGCTGATCGAGCCGTTGCCGATCCAGCGCTTGGCGCCGTTGATGGTCCAGCTGTCGCCGTCACGCTTGGCGATCGTGCGCAGACCCTGTGCGGAGTCGGAGCCGGAGAGCGGCTCGGTGAGGCCGAAGGCGCCGAGGAGTTCGCCGCTGGCGAGCTTCGGCAGCCATTCGTCGCGCTGCTCCTGACTGCCGGCGACGGCGATCGAGCCCATCACGAGCCCGTTCTGCATGCCGACCAGCGTCGCGAGGCTCGCGTCGACGCGGGCGAGCTCGAGAGCCACCCAGCCGCGGAACACCGCGGAGTTCTCGAACCGGCGGGTCTCCTCCCACGGCTGTCCGAAGAGGCCGAGGTCGGCGAGCCCCTTGACGATGGTGCGGGGGAAGAATTCGGCGTTGGCCCACAGCCCGTTGACGAGGGGGCGCACCTCGGCCTCGAGGTAGGCGCGCAGTCGGACGATGAGGTCTTTCTCCTCGTCGGACAGGCCGTTCTCGTAGCCGAAGAAGTCGCTGCTGAGTGACTCGAATGACATTGATTTGCTCCATTGCTTGTCGGAATCCTCCGAAATCCTAGGCTCGCGGTCGGACCGCTCCTAAGCCCTTGGTACTTTGGTCTAACCGAGCGACAAGGACGGCCCCCATGTTTGTAGGCATCACCAATACCCCGCGCGACTACGCCTGGGGCTCGTCGACGGCAATCGCCGACCTGCTCGGAACCGCCCCGTCCGGCGGGCCCGAGGCCGAGCTCTGGCTCGGAGCCCATCCCGGTTCGCCGAGTCGGATAGTCGATTCGGATGACACGCTCGCCGACACCCTCGACGGGCGCCTGCCCTTCCTGCTCAAGGTGCTCGCCGCCGCGTCGCCGTTGTCGCTGCAGGCGCACCCGACCATGGAACAGGCCGCCGCCGGCTTCGAGCGCGAGAACGCGCTCGGCATCCCGCTCGACGCCCCGAACCGCAACTACAAGGACGCGTTCCACAAGCCCGAGCTGATCTTCGCGCTGAGCGACACGTTCCGGGCGCTCTGCGGCTTCCGGGCCGCGCATGCCATCACCTCCACGGTCGAGCGGATGATCGGCGCGCTTCCCGGCGACCCCGCGCTCAACGGTTTCTCCGACCGGCTCGGTTCCGACGACGACCTACGTGGCGCTTTTGAATGGCTCGTCACCGGTGGCGACGACGTCGACGAGCTGATCGCCGCGGTCGTCGAGGCGGCGGCCGGACTCGAGGGCGACAACTTCGAGCTCGTACGCGAACTCGCTGCGGCCTACCCGGGCGACCCCGGCATCGTCGTCTCGCTCATGCTCAACCTCGTGATCCTGAAGCCCGGCGAGGTGCTCTACCTCCCGGCGGGCAACATCCACGCCTACGTCGAGGGTCTCGGTATCGAACTCATGGCGGCGTCCGACAACGTGCTGCGTGGCGGTCTCACCCCGAAGCACGTCGACGTGCCCGAGCTTCTCTCCGTGCTCGACTTCACCCCGGTCCCCGTGCCGTACCTCGAGCCGATCACGCTGCCTGGCGGCGTCGCCCTGTACCGTCCCGGGGTTCCCGACTTCGAGCTCGCTGTCGTCTCCCAGCCGGTCGACGGCACGAGGTACGAGCTCGCCGGCGACAGCATCGTGCTGTGCACGGCTGGGTCGTTCACCCTCGCCGGCGACACCGGGTCCACCACGGTTGCGCGCGGCGAATCGGTTTTCGTCACCGCCGACGAGCGCGCGCTGACCATCGATGGCGACGGCGCGCTGTTCATTGCCGGTCGCGGAGCGGAGCCCGCGGGCGGCTAGACCTCGTGGGCCGCGCGCCGGAATGAGAACAGCTTGTGCCCGAAATAGCTCACGAGCGTGGTCACCACGACCACGATCGCCTGGGCCGCGAGCGGGTACATACCCGCCCCCTCGACGAGCAGGGGGAGCGCGACGGTGTTGATGATCAGCGCAACGAGGTGCACGCTCGCGAACCGCAGGAAGTCGACCACGACGCTGCCGGTACCGTTCACCCGGAACGTGAACCTGCGGTGCAGCAGGAACGCCGCCACGATGGCCACCGCGTAGGAGGCGTACAGGCTGCCGAGATAGCCGATCCGGTCGCCGACCGTCAGCCAGAAGGCGGCGAACAGGCCGTACCCGAGGAGGGTGTTCACCCCGCCGACGAGAACGAACCGCACCCGCTCGTCGGCGAGGAGCGCGAGGATCCTCCTGCGCAGCGGTCTGAGCGCCACGGTGCTACGCCGACTGACGCACGGCGAACGTGCGCCGGTACACGGTCGGCGTGGTCTGCAGCACCTTCACGAAGTGGTGCCTCATGACCTGGGCGGTGCCGAAACCCGTCTCCTGGGCGATGGATTCCAACGAGGCATCCGACTCTTCGAGAAGTTGCTGCGCCCGGATGATGCGCTGACGGTTGAGCCAGGCCGAGGGCGTAGTGCCCATGTCGGCGCGGAAGCGGCGCGCGAAGGTGCGGCTCGACATCAGCGCCTTGCGGGCCAGCTGGTCGACAGTGAGGTCTTCGGCGAGGTTCTGCATCATCCAGTCGGCGACCGCGGCGAACGAGTCGGCGCAGACGGGGGAGACCGGGGACTGGATGAACTGCGACTGGCCGCCGTCCCGCTGCGGCGGGACCACCATCCGGCGGGCGACCACGTTCGCCATAGACGCACCGAGTTCGCTGCGCACGATGTGCAGGGCCGCGTCGATGCCGGCGGCCGTTCCCGCACCCGTCACGACGTGGCGGTCTTCGACGAAGAGCACGTCGGGATTGACGTCCGTGTCGGGATACTCGGTGGCGAGACGGTCGGCGTACATCCAGTGCGTCGTCGACCTGCGGCCGTCGAGGATGCCGGCCTGGGCGAGCACGAACGCTCCGCTGCACAGGCTGAGCACCCACGCCCCGCGGGCCTCGGCGGCGCGGATCACGTCGAGGTAGCGCTCGTCGATCTCGTCGAACCGGTGCGCGGAGACGGCAACGAGATCCGCGTCCGCGGCGGCCGAGAGGTCGGACTCGATGACCATGTCGTAGCCGAGGCTCGTGCGCACGGCGCCCGGTTCGGCCGTGACGATGGTGAACTCGAAGGTCGGACCGCCCATCGCGCTGCGGTCGATGCCGAACACCTCGCAGACCACACCGAATTCGAACGGGGCGACGCCAGGGATGGCGAGCAAAACGACCTTCTTGAGCATGCGACTCCCCAATGGCAGGAATGAACCGATCGCTGTCGATTCTGCCACTGTCGGCAGAATGTCGCCACTCCTAGATTTACTGCCATGTGGATCTTCATCGTGGTACTCAGCATGCTCGTCCTCTGGGCCGTCGTCGCGGCGGTCGTCGTCGCGCTCCGCGACGGCTATCGGCCCGTTCCCGCTTGCGATTTCGAAGGAAAACGCAACCGCAGCTAGCGCGATAGCGTTGGAGCATGACATGGCTGGTAACGGGTGGAGCAGGATATATCGGGTCGCACGTCGTGAAGGCGCTGGCCCACGCGGGCCTGTCGACCGTCGTCGTCGATGACCTCTCGAGCGGCTTCCGCGACTTCGTCGGACCCGAGGTGCCGTTCGTCTACGGCTCGATCCTCGACGGCGAGCTGCTGCTCAAGACGATCGACGACCACGACGTCACGGGTGTGATCCACGTGGCCGGCTACAAGTACGCCGGGGTGAGCGTGCAGCGACCTCTGCACACGTACGAGCAGAACGTCACCGGCACGGCGGTGCTGCTCGCGGCGATGGCCGAGAAGAACGTCGACCGCATCGTGTTCTCGTCGAGCGCGGCCGTCTACGGCACGCCGCCCACAGAACTGGTGACCGAGGACACCCCGAAGAACCCCCAGTCGCCGTACGGCGAGTCGAAGCTCATCGGCGAGTGGCTGCTGCGCGACCAGGGCATCGCGGCGGGACTGCGCCACACGAGCCTGCGCTACTTCAACGTCGTCGGTTCGGGCGACCCTGCGCTCTACGACACCAGCCCGCACAACCTCTTCCCGCTCGTCTTCGCCGCCCTCAAGGCGGGCAAGACCCCGCGCATCAACGGCGACGACTACGACACGCCCGACGGCACCAACGTGCGCGACTACGTGCACGTTGCCGACCTCGCTACCTCGCATGTCGCCGCGGCCCTGCGCCTCGACGCCGGCGAGCCCCTCGAGGCTGCCTACAACCTCGGCAGCGGCGACGGCAATTCGGTGGGCGACATCATGCGCACCGTGGCCGAGGTCACCGGGATCGCGTTCGAGCCGGTCATCGCACCCCGTCGTCCGGGCGATCCCGCCCGCATCGTCGCCGCCGGCGACCTCGCCGCCCGCGACCTGGATTGGGCGATGCGCCACGACCTGCGGGAAATGGTCGCGAGCGCGTGGGAAGCAACTCGCCGCGCGTCGTAACCCTCTAACGGGGGTCGAAGGTTTTATGATCACCGACTTGACTCTGGCGAACTACACGGGTGTAATTATCTCTAACGCATTACGGTCATCCGGGTCGAGCGGCGAGGGGTAGAACAATGGCGAACAGCGAATATCGCGCCAATGTTCCAGACGACTGGTTCGTCGATCCGGTTCGTCTGGGTGTCCCCGGCGTTCGCAAGGCCGATGTCGAAGAGAATCCGCTGGCCTGGCAGACAGATTCGCTCTGCGCCCAGACCGACCCCGAGGCATTCTTCCCCGAAAAGGGCGGATCGACCCGCGAGGCGAAGAAGATCTGCGGCTCGTGCGAGGTGCGCAACAACTGCCTCGAGTACGCACTCGAGAACGACGAGCGTTTCGGAATCTGGGGCGGGCTGTCCGAGCGCGAGCGCCGGAAGCTGCGCAAGCGCGCGTAGCCGCACCACCCCGCCCGCGCGGATCGCCGAATCCAGCATTCGCGAATCTGGCATTTGTTCGGGTGCGAGCGTGTCAGGCTCCCGCTGCGAGTAGAGAGACCTAGGCTCACTGCGATGCAACCGAGAGTCACAGCGATACTTGTCGCCCGAAACGGGGCCGGCTATCTCGAGCGAACCCTCGCGGCGCTCGCGGGCCAGACCAGACGACCCGACTCCACCATCTTCACCGACGACGGTTCCACCGACGGCTCGGACTCGATCCTCGCCCGCGCCGACGCCACCGTCTTCGTGCCGGCCGCAAGTGCCCGCAGCTTCGGGTCCGCCGTCGCCAACGCCCTGCACGTGGCAGCGCCGAGCGGAGAGACCGACAACTGGCTCTGGCTGCTCGCCCACGACAACGCCCCCGCGCCGGACGCCCTGGCCGCGCTCCTCGCCGCGGTCGAGATCGCGCCCTCCGTCGCGGTGGCCGGCCCGAAGCTCATGCGCTGGCTGACGAGCGACGTCATCGAGTCGTACGGCGAGACGATCACGACCTTCGGCGCGTCCGTGTCGCTGGTCACCGGCGAACTCGACCAGGCCCAGCACGACAGGCATAACGACATGCTGGCCGTCGCCGCCGGCGGGATGCTCGTGCGCGAGAGCGTCTGGCTCGCGCTCGGCGGCTTCGACCCCGCGCTGCCGTCGGTCGACGCCGCCCTCGACTTCTGCGTGCGCGTGCGCCTCGCCGGGCACCGCATCGTCGGTGTTCCCGACGCCCGGGTGGCGAGCGCCGGCGGTCCCGAACGTTTCGACCGCCCGACGATCTCGGTGCGGTCGACGCACGCGCTGCGTCGCCGCGCACAACTGCACCGCCGGCTCGCCTACGCCCCCGCCGCGGCGCTCCCGTTCCACTGGCTCTCGCTCGTCCCCCTCGCGTTCGCCCGGTCGATATGGCATCTCATCGGCAAGCACCCCGGACTCATCGCGGGCGAGTTCGCGAGCGCCCTCGCGGCGGCCTTCAGTTCCGCGGTGCTGCCCTCGCGGCGCCGGCTGCGCAAGACCCGCGTTCTCGGGTGGGCGTCGATAGCCAAATTGCGGATGCCGTCGCGCGCGGTGCGCGAGCTGCGCGCGAACCAGAGGGCGATAGCCGCGGCACCCGGCAGTCAGACCCAGCAGGTTGCCGAGTCGACCCGACCCAGTTTCCTCTCGCAGGGCGGAGCCTGGGTGGTGCTGCTCGCGGCCGCCATCGGAGCCATCTCGTTCTCCTCGCTGTTCGGCGCGCCGGCCGTGGCCGGCGGAGCGCTCGCGCCGCTCAGCCTCACCTTCTCCGAGCTCTGGGCGAACGTCGGCTTCGGCTGGCGCGAGGTGGGAGCCGGGTTCGAGGGCGCGGCCGACCCCTTCTCGTTCGTGCTCGCCCTGCTCGGCACCCTCACCTTCTGGGCGCCCTCGCAAAGCGTTGTCGTGCTCTACTTCCTCGCCCTGCCGCTCGCCGCGCTCGGCGCGTGGTGGTGCGCTGCCCGCTTCGCGGAACGCGGCTGGTCGCCGGCGATCGCCGCCGTCCTCTGGTCGCTCGCTCCCCCCTTTCTCGCGTCGCTCGGCGGGGGACACCTCGGGGCCGTCATCGCGCACCTGCTGCTCCCGTGGGTGGTACTCGCCACCGTGAACGCCGCACGCAGCTGGGCCGCCAGCGCGGCATCCGCCCTTCTCTTCGCGGCCACGATCGCGGCTGCCCCGTCCCTCGCTCCCGCCCTGCTGATCGGCTGGCTCGCGTGGATGTTCGCGCGACCGAAGAGCATCCACCGGCTGATCGGCATCGTGATCCCGGCGGCGGCGATGTTCGCGCCGCTCGTCGTGCAGCAGGCGCTGCGGGGCAACTGGCTCGCGCTGGCCGCCGACCCCGGCGTGCCGGTGGGTGGCAGCACGACCTCGGGCTGGCAGCTCGCCCTCGGATCCCCGGTGAACGGCTACAGCGGCTGGAGCAACGTCGCGGCGGCGCTCGACCTGCACGATCTGGCCGCCCCCATCATCGTCGCAGCCCTGCTGGCGCCCCTCGCCGTGCTCGCCCTGCTCGCGCTGTTCCTCCCGGGTTCCGGCCGTGCCGTGCCGTCGATGGTCATCGCGTTCCTCGGTTTCGTGACGGCCGTCGCGGCCGCGCACGTGCATGTGTCGGCCGTGGGTGAGAGCACCGTCGCGATCTGGCCGGCGGCCGGGCTCAGCCTCTTCTGGCTCGGGCTCATCGGCGCCGTCGTCGTGACGCTCGAGGTGCTCGGCCGCGCCGTCGTGCTTCCCGCTCTGCTCGTCGGAGCGACGGCCGTCGTGCTCGCCGGGCCGCTTCTCGCCGCACCTCTCGTCGGCGACAGCGACGTGCGCACGAGCAGCGGACGCACCCTGCCGGCATTCGTCTCGGCGGAAGCGGCCGAAGACGACATGCTCGGCACGCTCGAGCTGACCGCGCAGCCCAGCGGTGCTCTCGCGGCCGTGATCTACCGCGGGGAGGGCACGAGCCTCGATTCGCAGTCCACGCTTGCCGCGACGAACACGGAAACGACCGAGGCCCAGCGCCGGCTCGCCACGCTCGCCGGCAACCTCGCCTCGAAGAGCGGGTTCGACACCGCCGCCGAGATGCAGAAGCTGCACATCGGATTCGTGCTGTCGCCGGATGCCACGGGGGAAGCGGCCACGGAGACCCGGAAACGCGCCGGAGAGGCTCTCGACGGGAACCCGTCACTCACCGCCATCGGCGAGACCTCCACCGGTTTCCTCTGGCGGTTCGCGGCACTCGACGACTCGCGGCCCGAGGTCGGCCCCGGGCCGCTCGGTTCACCACTCGGCATCATCGTGACGCTCACGCAGGGCATCGTCCTCATCATCACGCTCCTGCTCGCGGTGCCGACCGGATCGCGTCGCCGGGCGCGCACGCCCTCGAGCCGACCGAGCGAACCCGCCTCCACCTTCGAGGAGGACGACAATGTCTGATCACAACGACCCGGTCGCCCACCACATCGAACCCGTCGGCGACGATTACCCGGTCGACGAGAACGAGGCAGCCACTCCGAAGGCGAAGATCACCGCCCGCGGCGCGGCGATCGTCGGGGTGCGCATGGTCGCGGGCACCGTCGGCATCGCGGTCGCACTCGCCGCCATCGCCGGAGCGACCTTCCTCCCGATCACCACCGTCGCCACGACTCCGGCGTCGGTCGACGTCACGCCGGTCGCGACCGCACAGGAGCTTGTCTGCCCCGGCGCGCTCCTCCGCCTCGGCGACGAGTCGGGACAGTCGGCCACGACGGCGTCGTCGATCGGCGACCCGAGCGTGCGCTTCGGCTCGACCAGCGGGGGCGACGACGTGAGTGTCAACCCACTGCAGCAGTCGGACGCGGGCACGGCGGGCACCGAGAGCGCACCGGTCCAGATCCGCTCCACCACGGGCGGCGACGACGACCTCGTCTCGGGCGCGCAGGGCCAGACGCCCGGCGACGGCGAATTCGAGGGTCTCGCGACCGCCGACTGCGCCGGTGTGGCCTCGGAGACCTGGCTCGTCGGCGGATCGACCGCGGTCGGTCGCACGACGCTCATCACCCTGGCTAATCCAAGCGACACCGTCTCCACCGTCGCGCTCGCGATCAGCACCGAAGACGGCAAGGTCACGGCGCCCGGCGTCACCGGCATCGTCGTTCAGCCGCACGGCCAGCGCGTGTTGCCGCTGGCCGGCTTCGCCCCCGACGTGGAGTCGCCCGTCGTGCACGTCACGAGCAGGGGCGGCCAGATCGTCGCGAACCTCCAGCAGACCACCGTGCGCGGCATCGAGCCGGGCGGCGTCGACTTCGTGGGCGCCGGCCACACCCCGTCGACCGCCCAGATCATTTCGGGCGTTCGCGTCACGGGCACCGACGCCCTGCAGTCGCGTCTCGGCGAAGAGGGCTACGGCGACCTCGCCAGCGTGCTGCGCGTGTTCGCGCCGGGCGGCGAAGATACTCTGGCCGAGGTCAGTGTCACCTCCGACGACGGAGCGGCGGCTGGGGCGTCGTTCTCGGTCGACCTCGCGGCCGGTGTCGTCGACGACCTCGCGCTCGACGGCCTCGTCGACGGCACCTACACCGTGCACATCACCTCGTCACACCCCGTCGTCGCCGGTCTGCGGGTATCGACCGTCGCCGGGTCCGCCCCCGAGGGGGAGGCTCCTGGCAGTGACTTCGCCTGGCTCTCCACCGTCAACGCCCTGAACGACCGGGCGCTGGTTACCATCGCGGACGGCCCGGGCCCGCGGGTGAACCTTGTGAACCCCACTGATGCCGACGCCGACGTCACGCTCGAGGCCACCGACGGCGACGACCTGACCGTGACTGTGCCCGCCGAAGGCGCGGCCTCCGTCGAGGTCGCCGCGGGTGACACCTACCTCGTCGCCGGGTTCGACCGGCTCTACGGCTCGGTGAGCTATGCCAGCGACGCGCTGGTCTCCGGCTATCCGATCCAGCCGCCCGCCGCGAGCGCCGAGGCGATCACGATCTTCCCGTAGCCAGGTTCAGTGGTTGCGGTAGCGGTCGGGGGCGAGATCCCACGGGTCCTTGCCGAGCAGCTCGGCGACGGCGCGGAACACGCAGGTCTCGATCATCATGCGGCGGTGCAGCTCGTCGTGACGGTGCAGGTGAGACAGGCGCTCGATCGGCAGGCGGTACAGCACGACGCGGTTCTGCGCCGGGAACACCCGCCAGCGGTCCACGCCGGGCGACGTGCCCAGTTCGGCGGGCATCGCGGCGACCTCGAACACGACGTTCGCCAGCTCGCTCGGCCAGATGTCTTTGAGGTACTCCGCGGTCGAGGCGATCGTCATGTCGAAGATGTCCGAGCGGCTGTTCAGCGGGGGGAGGTGGGGGCCCGTGACCGCGGCGCGGATGCCGCGACCGTGCCGGTCGCGCGAGCGACCACGTGTCGAAGCCCGTGCGCTGCTCCTTCGCGATCTGACCATCCATCCAGTGTATTGCGGTGCGCGTTCGCCCGATGCCGGTGGGTGGTTCTAGGCTGGGGGGCACGATGAGCCCCCGACCGTGCAGCAAGGTGACGTGCAACCACGCAGCCGTGGCGACCCTCACCTACGTGTACGCGGATTCGATGGCGGTGCTCGGTCCGCTCAGCCAGAAGGCCGAGCCCCACAGCTACGACCTGTGCTCCAGACATGCCGAGCGGATGTCCGTGCCTCAGGGGTGGCAGGTCATCCGTCATGTAGTTTTGGGGTCGTGAATTCTTTCCCCATTGATCTGACCCAGTTCGTTAAGACGTACGACGTGCGCGGCCTCGTCGGCAGCCAGCTCACCAGCGAGGTCGTCAGCGCCCTCGCGGCCGGGTTCGTCGACGAAATCGGCGCGGCGGGAACCGACGTCGTCGTCGGCCACGACATGCGCGACTCCTCGCCCGAGTTCGCCTCCGCCTTCGCTCGTGGCGCCCAGGCACGCGGAGCCAACGTCGTGTCGATCGGCCTGTGCTCCACCGACGAGACCTACTTCGCGTCCGGCTCGCTCGGCGCTCCCGCCGCCATGTTCACCGCCAGCCACAACCCGGCCACATACAACGGCATCAAGTTCAGCCGCGCCGGCGCCCAGGGCATCAGCCTCAACACGGGCCTCGCGGCGATCCGCGACCGCGCGACCGCGTACCTTGCCGACGGCATCGCGGCCATCGAAGCGCCGGGCTCGTTCCGCGAGGTCAACGTGCTCGCTGACTACGCCGCGTACCTCCGCAAGCTCGTCGACCTCAGCGGCATCCGTCCGATCCGTGTCGTCGTCGACGCGGGCAACGGTATGGGCGGGCTCACCGTTCCCGCCGTGCTCGGCGAGGCCGCCGGTCTCGCCGCACTGCCGATCGAGATCATCCCGATGTACTTCGAGCTCGACGGGACCTTCCCGAACCACGAAGCCAACCCGCTCGAACCCGCCAACATCGTCGACCTGCAGAAGGCCGTCGTCGAACACGGCGCCGACCTCGGGCTGGCGTTCGACGGCGACGCCGACCGCTGCTTCGTCGTCGATGAGAAGGGCGACGCGGTCACCCCGTCCGCCGTGGCCGCCATCGTCGCCCTGCGCGAGATCACCCGCGTTCGTGGCATCGAGCCCGAGCTCGACATCGTCGTGCTGCACAACCTCATCACCTCGCTCATCGTGCCGCAGACGATCGAGGCGGCCGGCGCTACTGCTATCCGCACCAACGTCGGCCACTCGCTGATCAAGGATCAGATGAAGGCCACCGGTGCGATCTTCGGCGGCGAGCACTCGGCGCACTACTACTTCCGCGATTTCTGGGGCGCCGACAACGGCATGCTGGCCGCGATGCACCTGCTCGCCGAGTTCGGCCACCAGTCCGAGCCGCTCTCCGCGTTCGCCGCCCAGTACGACCCCTACTTCCTCAGTGGCGAGATCAACTCGACGGTCACCGACGTGCCCGCCGCGTACGAGCGCATCGTAACCGCCTACACCGGCGTCGGCGAGTTCGACGAGCTCGACGGCCTCACGGTCACCGGCCCCGCTTCGGATGACGCGTTCTGGTGGTTCAACGTTCGTCCCTCGAACACCGAGCCGCTGCTGCGCCTCAACGTCGAAGCCGGCACCAAGGAGAAAATGGAGTCCGTGCGCGACTCCGTTCTCGCCATCATCCGCGAACAGTAGCGAATCGCGGGCCACGCGGTGGTGGCGGGTGTGACAATAGACGCATGTCGATCGCGCCCGTAACCACCGCCCAGCCCGCCGCAGCGCAGCCGTCCGTCGCGACGCTTCCCTTCAAGGTCGCCGATCTCGGTCTCGCCGAGGCCGGTCGCCATCAGTTCCGGTTGGCCGAGAACGAGATGCCGGGGCTCATGGCCCTGCGCGAGGAGTTCGGACCGAGCCAGCCGCTCAAGGGTGCCCGCATCGCCGGCAGCCTGCACATGACCGTGCAGACCGGCGTACTCATCGAGACGCTCGTCGCCCTCGGCGCGCAGGTGCGCTGGGCGAGCTGCAACATCTTCTCGACCCAGAACGAGGCGGCCGCGGCGGTCGCCGTGGGGCCGAACGGCACCGTTGAGAACCCGGCCGGCGTGCCCGTCTTCGCTTGGAAGGGCGAGACCCTCGAAGAGTACTGGTGGTGCACCAGCCAGATCTTCGACTGGTCGGCCGAAGCCTCTCGTGCCAACGAGCACTGGGACGGCCCGAACATGATCCTCGACGACGGCGGAGACGCGACGATCCTCGTGCACAAGGGTCGCGAGTTCGAAATGGCCGGCGCTGTTCCGGATGCCACGGCCACCGATTCCCACGAGTGGACCGTAATCCTCGACACCCTCCGCGCCTCGCTGCAGGCCTCGCCCGACCGCTGGACGAAGATCGCCGCCGAGATCCAGGGCGTCACCGAGGAGACCACCACCGGCGTCCACCGCCTGTACGAGCTCGCCAAGTCGGGCGAGCTGCAGTTCCCGGCGATCAATGTCAACGACTCGGTCACCAAGAGCAAGTTCGACAACAAGTACGGCATCCGCCACTCGCTGCCCGACGGCCTCAACCGCGCCACCGACGTGCTGATCGGCGGCAAGGTCGTCTTCGTCGTCGGCTACGGAGACGTCGGCAAGGGAGCGGCCGAGGCGCTCAAGGGCCAGGGCGCGCGGGTCATCGTCTCCGAGGTCGACCCGATCAACGCGCTGCAGGCCGCGATGGACGGCGTCCAGGTCACCACCATCGAGAGCGTGCTCGACCAGGTCGACATCTTCGTCACCGGAACAGGCAACGAGAACGTCATCACCGTCGACCACCTGCTCGGTATGAAGCACCTCGCCATCGTCTCCAACGTCGGCCACTTCGACAACGAGATCGACATCGCCGGCCTCGAGAAGCTCGAGGGCGCCGAGCGGATCGAGATCAAGCCGCAGGTGCACGAGTGGCGTCTGCCCTCTGGCCGTTCCGTGCTGGTGCTCTCCGAGGGCCGCCTGATGAACCTCGGAAATGCCACGGGGCATCCGTCGTTCGTGATGAGCGCCTCGTTCACCAACCAGGTCCTCGCCCAGATCGAGCTCTTCGTGCGCGGCGCCGACTACGGCGTCGACGTGCACGTGCTGCCGAAGCACCTCGACGAGAAGGTCGCCCGCCTGCACCTCGACGCGCTCGGCGTGAAGCTGACGCGCCTCACCGACGAGCAAGCGGCCTACATCGGCGTCAGCCCCGACGGACCCTACAAGGTCGACCACTACCGCTACTAGGCGCCGCTCGCGAGACGAGGGAGCGGTTCTGAGCCCGGGCGCATCCGCGACTCTTTTGGTCACTTGATGCGCGACCGCGCGCGGTTCAAGCGCAACTAGCGACCAAAACCTGCGACGTGCGCCGCCGCTACCGCTCGGGGAAGCCGTTCGGCAGCCCGCCCAACACGGGCTTCAGCCGGTCGAGACCGCGGGCCTCCAGCTGCAGCGCGGTGTACTCGCGGTCGCGGCGCACCGCGGCGACGCCGGCCAGGAACAGTTCAGCCTCGACCGGCGGCACGGGGGAGACGTAGGGGGCGACCTCCGCGGCCAGCTCGTTGCCCAGCCGCACCCGGGTCTGCGGGGTGAGCTTCCCGGCCTGGGCGAGGAAGGCGCTGACACGACGCGCCAACCGGTCGGGCATGCGCGCGACGTCGGCGGTGAGCGCCCACTGTCCGAGCTGCACCGGCACGCCGTAGACCGGCGAGGTCGCCTTCGACACCCGCTCGTACTGGCTGTACGTTCCGGCCAGCAGGTCGCCGAGTCGCTTCGAGCGCGCGTTGAGCAGCGAGACCACGACGGCGAACCCGCCGAAGGTCGTGTAGATCTCGATCACGCCAGTGAGGGCGCGGATGAACGCGTGCCGGAAGCCGATGGCGCCGCCGTCGTCGCGCACGATGCGGGCGCCGACCGCGAGCTTGCCGAGCGAGCGTCCGTGGCTGAGCAGTTCCACGGCAACCGGGGTGACCACGATCGAGATGACGAGGCCGGCGACGATGAGCGCCGTGCGGATCGCGTCGTCGAAGCCGCCGAAGCTTGCCTCGATGGCGGGGAAGACCACCAGGATCAGCAGCAGGAAGAGACCGATGTAGGCGACGAAGTCGATGATCGCCCCGGCAGACCGCAGCACGAAGCTCGCGGTACGCAGGTCGAGAGCGACGGCCTCGCCGGTCATGATCGTGTCATCCATCTCGAGCTGGTCCGAGTGGCCCGGCTGAGGGAGGCGCGGCGCGGGCAGACGCTGAACAGACTGGTCGTTCGCGGAGGGTCGCGGCATGACATCATTTAAGCAGATGGACCTCGACGCCTACGCCGCCGCTCACCGCGAAGAATGGGATCGGCTTGCCCGTTTGGGTCGCCAGCGCCAGTTCACCGGTCCCGAGGCCGACGAGCTGATCGACCGCTACCAGTCGGGGGCGACCCAGCTCTCGGTGATCAAGACCACGACGGGGCAGTCACTGCAGGGCGACCGGTTGTCGCTGTCGCTGTCGCGCGCGCGCCAGAGGTTCACGGGAGTCCCCGCGAACGTGCTGCAGCAGCTGCTCGGCTTCTTCGTGCTGCAGCTGCCGGCCGCTCTCTACCGCATCCGCTGGCTCTGCCTCGCTGTCACCCTCGCGAGTTTCGCGATCGGCGCCCTGTACGCGTTCTGGGCGATCTCGAACCCGCAGGTGCTCGCAACGCAGGGCGACCCGAGCGCCCTCGAGCGCTACGCCAAAGAAGACTTCGTCAACTACTACTCCGACAACCCGGGCAGTTCGTTCACCAGCTTCGTCTGGACCAACAACGCCTGGATCGCGGCACAGGCCGTGGCCTACGGCATCGTCGGCTTCTACACGCCCTACATCGTGTTCAGCAACGCGCAGCAGCTCGGGCTGACCGCCGCGATCATGCAGGATTACGACCGCCTCGACGTGTTCTTCCTCTACATCGCACCGCACGGGCAGCTCGAGCTCTACGCCATCTTCGTCGCGGGGGCGGCCGGCATCCGCATCGGCTGGTCGTGGATTGCGCCGGGCGCACGCACGCGCGGGCAGGCGATCGCCGAGGACGGCCGCGCCCTGTTCACCGTCGCGATCGGCCTCATCTTCGCGCTGCTCGTCTCGGGGCTCATCGAGGGCTACATCACCAGGCAGGATTGGCCGTGGGCGATCAAGATCGGCATCGGCACGGTCGCGCTCGCGGGGTTCCTCGCCTACCAGTGGGTCCTCGGCGGCCGGGCCTTCCGTGCCGGCCAGACGGGTGACCTCGACGAGTTCGAGGCCGGGGCGAAGCGGCTCGTGGCCGGCTGACGACCCGGTCGGCTTATTTTGAATCGTTCACGATAAAGACTATGGTTGTCGGATGCCGACGACCTCAGAGCGCGAACTGCACGAGGCCGGTCTGCGCGTCACCGCGGGCCGGCGCGCGCTGCTCGACGCCCTCGAGAGCTCCCCGCACAGCGACGCGGTCACCCTGCACCGGTTGCTCGTCGAGGCCGACGCCGGCACGTCCCTGCAGAGCGTGCACAACGTCCTCGCCGACCTCACCGCGGCCGGCCTGCTGCGCAAGATCGAACCGGCCAATTCGGCCGCGCGGTACGAGCGTCGCATCGGCGACAACCATCACCACATCGTCTGCACCTCGTGCGGTGCCGTCGCCGACGTCGAGTGCGTCGTGGGCCACGCGCCGTGCCTCACCCCGTCCGACACAGCGGGCTTCACGCTCGCCAGTGCCGAAGTGACTTTCTGGGGCCTCTGCGCTGACTGCCAGAGCGCCCCCTCCCGGTAACACCAGCAATTGCAATCAGCACCAATCAAGGAGATCCATGACTGACGACCAGTACACGACGAGCCAGACGGGTTCCGCCGTCCCGAGCGACGCCCACTCCCTCACCGCGGGCGCCGACGGCGTGACCGCACTGCACGACCGCTACCTCGTCGAGAAGCTGGCGCAGTTCAACCGCGAGCGCATTCCGGAGCGGGTCGTGCACGCCAAGGGCGGCGGAGCGCACGGCGAGTTCGTCGTGACCGGCGACGTCTCGGCGTACACCCGTGCGGCGGTCTTCCAGCCCGGTGCATCCACCCCCACCCTCACGCGTTTCTCCTCCGTCGCCGGAGAACAGGGTTCGCCCGACACCTGGCGCGACGTGCGCGGCTACTCGGTGAAGTTCTACACCTCCGAGGGCAACTACGACATTGTCGGCAACAACACCCCGGTGTTCTTCATCCGCGACGGCATCAAGTTCCCCGACTTCATCCACTCGCAGAAGCGACTCCCGGGTTCCGGCCTGCGGGACGCCGACATGCAGTGGGACTTCTGGACCCTCTCGCCCGAGTCGGCCCACCAGGTCACCTACCTCATGGGCGACCGCGGCCTGCCGCGCTCGTGGCGCGAGATGCCCGGCTTCGGATCGCACACCTACCAGTGGATCAACGCCACGGGCGAGCGCTTCTGGGTCAAGTACCACTTCACGTCGAACCAGGGCAACATCGAGATGGTCGGCGCCGAGGCGCAGGACATCGCCGGTGCCGACGCCGACTACTACCGCCGCGACCTCTACGAGGCCATCGAGGCGGGCAACTTCCCGTCGTGGGACCTGCACGTGCAGATCATGCCCTACGACGACGCGAAGTCCTACCGGTTCAACCCGTTCGACCTCACCAAGGTCTGGCCGCACGCCGACTACCCGCTCATCAAGGTCGGCACCAAGACCCTGAACCGCAACCCCGAGAACTTCTTCGCCGAGATCGAGCAGGCTGCCTTCTCGCCGGCGAACACGGTTCCGGGCATCGACATCAGCCCCGACAAAATGCTGATGGCCCGCGTGTTCTCGTACCCCGACGCCCAGCGCTACCGCGTCGGCACGAACTACAACGAGATCCCGGTCAACGCGCCGAAGTCGCCCGTGCACAACTACTCGCAGGATGGCGCGACCCGTCACGGTTACAAGCCCGCGTCGGCGCCCGTCTACGCGCCCAACTCGTTCGGCGGCCCGACCGCCGACCCCGCGCTCGCGGGAGCGGGCAGCTGGGAGTCGGACGGCGAGCTGATCCGCACGGCGGCGACGTTGCACGCCGAGGACAGTGACTTCGGTCAGGCCGGAACGCTCTACCGCGACGTCTTCGACGAGGCCGCCAAGGAGCGCTTCCTCGAGACCATCACGGGAGCGGTCGGCGGCACGACGGTGCCCGAGATCCGCGAGCGCGCCATCCAGTACTGGACGAACGTCGACGCCCGTCTGGGCGCCGCCCTGCGCCGCAACCTGCAGACGCCGGGGGAGACCCCGAACGAGGCAGCCGAGTTCGTGGGCGTCGCGGAGTAGCAGAACCACCGGTTGAGTAGGCCGCCCGCTGCCGTATCGAAACCCCTCGGGGAATCGGTGCGGCTCGGGCGGCCTTCCGCCGTTAAAGCCGCCCGGCCGCCTTGAGCGCGATGTACCGGTCGGCCAGCGCGGGCGGCAGGTCAGCGGGGGAACCCGTGACGACGTCGCCTCCGAGCTGTCGGATGGCGGCCGAGACGCGGGCCAGGTCGAGCAGTGCCCGTTCGCCGGCCGCCGCGCGGTAGACCTCCGTGCTGTCGCCGCGCCGGGTCGTGAGGGCCAGCACCGTCGGGTCGACCACCGACGAGACGAGCACGGTGTGTCGCTTGGTCAGCTGGGGCAGCACGGCCAGCAACCCCCGCGACGCGCCGGGCGCGTCGATCGACGTCGCGAGCACCACGAGCGCGTGCTGCGATGTGACCGACCGCACGAGACCGGGGATCGCGCTCCAGTCCATCTCGATGAGCTCGGGTTCGATCGGCGCCATCGCCCCGACCATGCGGTTCAGCAGCTCGGGCCCGCTGGCCCCCTGCACCCGCCCGCGCACCCGGCGGTCGTACACCACGAGGTCGACCCGGTCGCCCGCGCGGCTCGCGAGCGCCGCGAGCAGCAGCGCCGACTCGAACGCCGTGTCGATGCGTGGCTCGTTGTCGATGCGGGCGGCCGAGGTGCGTCCGCTGTCCACGACGATCACGACGCGGCGGTCGCGCTCGGGACGCCAGGTGCGCACCACGAGTTTCTGGCTGTTCGTGGCGGGGTCGTTGCGGCGGGCGGTGGCACGCCAGTCGATCGAGCGCACGTCGTCGCCGCGCACGTAGTCGCGCAGGCTGTCGAACTCGGTGCCCTGGCCGCGCACCATCACGCTCGTCGCGCCGTCGAGCTCGCGCAGCCGGGCCAGCCGCGACGGCAGATGTTTGCGCGAGGTGAAGGGCGGCAGCACCATGATCGACCCTGGCACCACGATCGACGCCTGCCGGGCGAGCAGCCCGAGCGGCCCGAACGACCGCAGGGTCACGTGGGCCGACCGGCGTTCCCCGCGGCGGAAGGGCGTGAGCGCCGTGACGATCGACCGTCGTTCGGCGGCGGGCACGGTGACCCGGTGGCGCGAGGGAGTCGCTACCGCGGAGGGCGGCCAGCCGTCGCGAACGATGGCGCGCATCCGTCGTCTGCCCGTATTCGTGAGGTACAGCGTCGACTCGACCCGCTCGCCGAGGCGCACGGGACCGGGCAGCACCCGCTCGAGGGTGATGCGGCGCGGGGACGCGGCCAGCAGCAGGTCGACGGCGGCGAGCAGCGTGACGAAGAGCAGCCAGAGGTAGAGTGCGGCGGGGTCGTCGAAGAGCACGACCGGCACGATGCCGGCCGCGACCAGAATGACGAACCACCCAGAAACAGCCATGACTTAGATCGGCACCTGAACCTGCTGCATGATGGCTCGCAGGATCGCGTCGGCCGAGACCCCCTCGAGTTCCGCCTCGGGCCGTAGCTGCAGGCGGTGGCGCATCACGGGCAACGCCATGGCCTGCACGTGGTCGGGGGTGATCGCGTCGAACCCGGTGAGCCAGGCCCACGCTTTCGCGGCCGACAGCAGCGCGGTCGTTCCTCGCGGGCTCACGCCGAGTTTCACCGAGGGGCTCTGCCGGGTGGCCCGGGCGAGGTCGACGGCGTAGCCGATGACGTCGGCCGAGGCTCCGACCCTGGCCGCCGCCGCCTGCGCCTGCGCGAGGTGTTCGGCGTCGAGCACGGCCTCGACGCCCGCCGCGGTCAGGTCGCGCGGGTTGAAGCCGGCCGCGTGCCGCGTGATCACCTCGACCTCGGTCGAGCGGTCGGGCAGGTCGAGCACGAGCTTGAGCATAAAGCGGTCGAGCTGAGCCTCGGGCAGCGTGTACGTGCCCTCGTACTCGATCGGGTTCATGGTGGCGGCGACCATAAACGGCACGGGCAGCTTGCGGCTCTCGCCGTCGACCGAGACCTGGCGTTCCTCCATCGCCTCGAGCAGGGCCGACTGGGTCTTGGGGGGCGTGCGGTTAATCTCGTCGGCGAGCATGATGTTCGTGAACACCGGCCCCTGCCGGAACTCGAATTCGCCCGCCTTCGCGTCGTAGACGAGCGAGCCGGTGACATCGCCCGGCATCAGGTCGGGCGTGAACTGCACGCGCTTGGTGTCGAGCTTGAGCGTGTGGCTGAGGGTGCGCACGAGCAGGGTCTTGGCGACGCCCGGAACACCCTCGAGCAGAACGTGGCCGCCGGCGAGCAGTGCGATCATGAGGCCGGTGACCGCGGCATCCTGACCGACGACCGATTTGCCGACCTCCTCGCGGACCCGCGCGAAGGCGGCCCGCAGCTCGGACTCGGTCAGCTGGCGGGTGGGTGCGTCTGTCATTCGTGCGGCGCTCTCTTCCATGGGTGCGGTGGTCAAACGGGGGTGACGGATGTTGCGACCGTGCGTTCGAGCGTCAGAAGCTGGTCTGACAGCCGCACGAGTTCACGGTCGGTGGTCGGGACGGCATCGAGGAGGATGCGGCGCACGTCGGTCGGCTGTAGGCCGGCGACCGCGGCGGCCGTCGCTGCGACTTCGTCGACAGCGGCTAGGCGGGAGAGTCCGCAGAGGGCGGCGATGCGCTGCACGGTCCCGATGCGCAGCGAGTCGAGCGCGCGCAGCCGCGCCGCCGACTTCTGGTAGAGCCGGGCGCGACCCTGCATGG
Organism: Conyzicola nivalis; assembly: GCF_014639655.1. Classification (NCBI taxonomy): domain Bacteria; kingdom Bacillati; phylum Actinomycetota; class Actinomycetes; order Micrococcales; family Microbacteriaceae; genus Conyzicola; species Conyzicola nivalis. Next base: position 1,762,394 of record NZ_BMGB01000001.1, on the reverse strand, counting down.
TCTCGTTGGCGCGCACCGTGACGGGCAGGTTCTCGATGATGAGCGGGCCGAAACGCCGCCCGCGCCAGAAGGCCGCGGCGAGGGCGGTGAGCACGACGAGCGCGGTGCCGGGGAGAACCCAGTCGGGGCTGAGTTCGCCGAGGGTGGGTGGCGCCTCGGTCGAGAGGTCGGCGGCGCTCGGGGTGTACCAGACGAGGTTATCGGTTTCGCCGAGCAGGCCGAGGGCGAAAGCCGCATTGCCGCGGTCGGTCACGAACTCGTTGCTCAACGCGTCGGCCGCGCCGACGATCGTCGCGCTGCCGGTCTCGGTCGGCACGCGCACGAGGGAGTAGACGTCGTCGCCGCTGCCGAAGCAGGTGGTCGCCACCGGGTCGTCGCCGAGGTAGCGGTAGCCGGAGCCGTCGCCCGTGATCGACCCCGCTCTCGTGGCCGCGGTGAGGTCGCAGTCCGCCTCGACCTCGCCGTCGACGGTTCCGGCCTGCGCGACATCGGGGGTGAGCGCGAGCAGCTGGTCGAAATCGGGCTCGACCGCCACGACGTTGCCGGCGAGAGCGAAGGCCTCGGTGAGCTGCTCGCCCTCGAGGATGCCGTCGGGGTCGTAGAAGAACAGCGTCGTGTCGGCCGCGTCGGTGATGGCGTCGGTCGCGCGCTCGAGCGTCGAGGCGGCGGTGACGGTGACCCCCTGCTGCCGCAGCACCTCGACCACGGCCTTCGCGCCGCCGGGCGCCGGGTTGGTGGGCGAGAGCGGGTCGGACTCGGTGACCGCCCCCGCGAAGAGGATGCCGACGAGTGCGATGACGATCGCGAACACGGCCGCCGCCGCCCAGAACGCGGAGCGGCGCAGCACGGTGGTGGTGCTCGCGGTCAGCACTCGCTGGCCTGGTGCGGTGGTCGTCACGCGGTGACCGCCTGCAACAGCGGGCGGGCGGCGCGCAGGCCGCTCTCGAGCCGGGCCATCGCCTCGTACTCGGCGCGCGTGCCCGCGCGTCCGAGGTAGCGCACGCCGTCGAACGAGACGGCCGCCGTCGCGAGCGGATCGGCGAAGTCGGGGAACGCGACGGCGGCCCGCTGCGCGAAGTCGTGGGCGGTGGTGCCCGGGCTGGTGGTCACCACGGTGCGCTCGGCGAGCGACCGTGCCGTGGAACGGAAGATCTCGAGGACCGCCAGGTCGAAGTCGCCCGCGGCCGCGGCGGCTTCGGCCGCGGCCCGGATCGCCGTCGAGTCACGGTCGTCGGAGTCGCCGAACAGGTCGCCGGTGACGCCGCTCTTGCGGGCGAAGCGGGGGAGTCCGAAGACGAGGAACGCCACCACCAGGGCGACGACGACGGCGAGGATCACGAGCAGGGCGCCCAGATTGGGACCGCCGTCGACGCCGCCGAAGCGCAGCGAGGCGAACCAGTCACCGATCGCCGCGCTGACGAGGTCGAACCAGGTCGGCTGCGCGGCGCGGTAGTCGGGTTTCGCCAGTTCGTCGATGAGCCACTGCCGCGCCTGGTCGGCGTCGGGGTCGACCGGAACGGTGCGACCGGCAAACCCGGCAGCGATCACGACTCGCGCAGGTACGGGTTGGCCACGCCGACGTCGCCGACCTGGCGGGCCTCGACGAACCGCGTGAGGTCGAGGTCGAGACCCTCCTTGCGCATGCGGAAGTCGATGTAGATGAGGGCGGCGACCGCCGACTGGGCGACGGCGGCCAGTGCCCCGAACACGAGGCTCACGATGCCGGTGAGGATGTAGCCGGCCACGACCGCCACGACCGAGGCGGTCATGTCGCCGTTGGGGTTGACCGTCGCCCCGCCCACGGCGACGAGGATCGAGATGGGCGTCGCGACCACCTGCGCCGCGACCTGCACGATCACGTAGACGAGCAGCTGGGTGCCGAGCGCCTTCCAGAAGTAGCCGTAGCCCGACGTCAGACGCCACGACCGCGCGACGGCCTGGCGGAGCGGCGGGCGCTCGAGCATCAGCACGCTCGGTACGAGCGACAGCTTCGTCGCGAGCCAGGCCCAGACGACGATGCTGCCCAGACCGGCGACGATGCCGACGATGATTCCGGTCACGAGTCCGGCGTCCCCGCCGAACGCAACGAGCAGCGTGACGATGAGGGCGACGACGACGATCGCGAGGAGGACCGCGGCGGTCACGAGAGCCGACCAGCCGATGAGGGCGCCGATGCGCCCGCGCGCCAGCCGCCACAGACCGCGCACCGTCAGCTTCTCGCCGATGGTGGCGCGCGACACTTCGAGCGAGATGATGCCCTGCAAGACGGCCGTGACCAGCAACGACAGCGCGACGGGGATGAGGGCGGAGAGCACGATCGCGCCGACGGCGCCGGCCTCGATCTCGTCGGCGTCGGCGCTGGTGGCCGACGCCGCGCGGCTGAAGGCGATCGCGGTCACCGCGCCGATGACGCCGACGAACAGCAGGATCACGAGGCCGTTGAGCAGCAGCGAGATGCCGAAGGTGGGGCGCGGGTTGCGCCGGATCACCTGGAACGAGGCGCCGAGCAGCGTGCCGAAGCTGAGCGGACGCAGCGGGATGAGGCCGGGCTTGGGTGGCGGCGTCCAGCCGGACGGCTGCTGCCCGTAACCGGGCTGCCCGTAACCGGGCTGGCCGTAACCGGGCTGGCCGTACGGGGGAGCCGGCTGCTGCGCCGGCGGGGCCGGTGGCCCGAACGGGCTCGCGGGGGGCACGAACTGGCCGGCCGGCGGCAGCGGTTCGCCGCTCGGCGGCTGCCACGCATTGTTGTCGGTCACTGTGAAGTGCCTCTCCCCTAAACGTCTCAGGCGCTACCTACGCTATTTATGCTTTCACACTCGACTACTCTTGTGCGAAAGCTCCGGCAATTCCTCACGTGCTGGACCACAAACGGTAGAGGGCTATGAACGCCAAAATTCTAGTAGTCGACGATGACACCGCCCTGGCGGAGATGATCGGTATCGTTCTGCGCGCCGAGGGTTTCGAAATCTCGTTCTGCGCCGACGGCTCCGAGGCTCTCGACGCCTTCCACGCCTTCGCCCCCGACCTCGTTCTGCTCGACCTCATGCTGCCCGGTATGGACGGTATAGAGGTGTGCTCGCTGATCCGCGAGGAATCCGGCATCCCCATCATCATGCTGACGGCCAAGAGCGATACCGCGGATGTCGTCAAGGGCCTGGAAAGCGGAGCAGACGACTACGTCGTCAAGCCTTTTAATCCCAAAGAACTGGTCGCGCGCATCCGGACCCGTCTTCGTCCCAGCCCCGAGGCCCCCAGTGGAACCCTCGCGGTCGGCGACCTCGTGCTCGACGTCGCGGGACACGAGGTGTTGCGCGGCGACGAAAAGATCAACCTCACCCCGCTCGAGTTCGAGCTGCTGCTCGCACTCGCCCTCAAGCCGCAGCAGGTGTTCACCCGCGAGATGCTGCTTGAGCAGGTGTGGGGCTACCACTACAAAGCGGACACCCGCCTGGTCAACGTGCACGTGCAGCGACTGCGCGCCAAGGTCGAGGCCGACCCCGACAACCCGAGGATCGTTATGACCGTGCGCGGGGTTGGTTACCGCGCCGGCAGCCCGGGATAACCATGCGGTACTTCACCTGGCGGACGTGGTTGTTGCGCGCGCAACGGCTCTGGCGCTCGTCGCTGCAGGTGCGCACTGTCACGATCTCGGTCGTGATGTCGACCATCGCCGTGGGCATCATCGGCGCGTACATGTCGATCAGCGTGGGTGCCAACCTGTTCGACACCCGCCTGCAGGACGCGCTCGCCGCGTCGGAGCGCTCGAACGTCGTCGCGCAGACGCGGTTCGACGCGACCCAGCAGACGGCGGGCCTCGACCTCGACGTCGCGATGAAGAGCGCGACGACCGCCGTGCAGCAGGCAGCCTCCACCCCGGCGGGCACCGACATCGCAATCCTGCGCACACCGGGTCAGGCGGGCGTGCGCCTGCCTGTCGACGTCGTGAGTCCCGGTCTCGATCCCGCCGTCGCGATCTCGGAGGAGCTCCGCGACCGGGTCGAGGGTTCGGCCGACCGCCGGCTGTACTGGCAGTCCATCTCGCTCGAGCGGGAAGACGGCGGTGTCGACCCGGCGCTCGTGGTCGGCTCGGTACTCGACGTGCCGACCTCCGGGCAGTACGAGCTGTACCTCGTCTACAACCTCAGCGACACCCAGCAGGCGCTGTCGTTCGTGCAGGGCACCCTGTGGCTCGGGCTCTCGTCGCTCGTCATCCTCATCGGCGCCGTCACCTACACAGTGGTGCGCCTCATCGTCGCCCCGGTGCGTACCGCCGCGGAGACCAGCGAGCGGCTCGCGGCCGGCGAGCTCGAGGTGCGCATCCCCGAGAAAGGCGAAGACGTCATCGCCACCCTCGCACGCTCGTTCAACGGCATGGCCGACAGCCTGCAACGCCAGATCACCAAGCTCGCGGCGCTCTCGCAGGTGCAGCAGCGGTTCGTCTCCGACGTGTCCCACGAACTGCGCACCCCGCTCACCACGATCCGGCTCGCGAGTGACGTGCTCTACGACCAGCGCGAGTCCTTCCCCGCGGCGACGGCGCGCACGACCGAGTTGCTGCACACCCAGGTGCAGCGCTTCGAACTTCTGCTGGCCGACCTGCTCGAGATGAGCCGGTACGACGCCGGCGCCGTCGACATGGAACTCGAACCGACGAACCTGGTGCGTCTGGTCGAAGACGCCATGCAGGCGGTCGAGACACTGTCGGCCTCGAAGGGCACCGAGCTGCGGCTCGAGGCACCCGGCGGGTATTTCGAGGCGGAGGTCGACGCGCGCCGCATCCGTCGCATCCTGCAGAACCTCCTCGCCAACGCGATCGACCATGGCGAAGGGCGACCGATCGTCGTCTACGTCGACAGCAACCAGACCGCCGTGGCGATCGCCGTGCGGGACTACGGCGTCGGCATGTCGACCGCCGCGATGGAGCGGGTGTTCGACCGGTTCTGGCGAGCCGACCCGTCACGCCAGCGGTCGACGGGCGGCACCGGCCTCGGGCTCGCCATCTCGCTCGAGGATGCCGCCCTGCACGGCGGCTGGCTCGAGGTCTGGTCGGCGCCGGGCGAGGGGTCGTGCTTCCGCCTCACCCTGCCGCGCCGCCGCGGCGAGACGCTCACCGAGTCGCCGCTCGAACTGCCGCCGGTCGGCGCCGCAGCGAAGGAGGAAGCCGATGTCTGAACTGCCCGGCCGTAAGCGCCGCACCCTGTTCTCCGTCTGGCTGGCCGTGGCGACCGCGATCACCCTCGCAGCGTGCGGGGGCGTACCCACCTCCGGCAACGTGACCGCCGGCGACGTCGTGAGCGACGACGTCGAACTCGACATCGGCTTCGCCCCGCAGGGTCCGCGCGCGGATTCCACGCAGGAGGAGATCATGCAGGAGTTCCTGCTCGCCGCGATCGACCCGCAGAACGACTACCGGGTCGCGCGCGAGTTCCTCGCCGAGAGCTTCGCCGGCACCTGGAACCCCGACGCGCTTACGACCATCCGCACGGGTGTCGGCACGCAGCGCCGGGTCTCCGACACGGAGCTGAACTACTCGCTCACCACCTCCGCGTCGGTGTCGAACGACGGGCACTATCAGGAGTCGGACGCCGAGACCGTGTCGCTGCCGTTCACCTTCGTGAAGGAGGGCGACCAGTGGCGCATCAGCAGTGCGCCCGAGGGCATCGTGCTCTCCGAAGACAGTTTCGGTGTCGTCTTCGGCGAGTTCGCGCTCCACTACTTCGACCCCACCTATCAGTACCTCGTGCCCGACGTGCGCTGGTTCCCCAACCGCTCGGGAACCTCGGTGCGCGTCGTCAGCGCCCTGCTCGCCGGACAGTCGTCCTGGCTGAGCAACGGCGCGCTGATCTCGGCATTCCCCGCGGGCACGCAGCTGGGCGACGGCTTCGTCGACATCACCTCAGGCGTCGCCACGGTCGACCTGTCCGAGGAGGCGGACGGCGCCAACTCGCTCGAACGCGAGCGCATGCGCCAGCAGCTCTCCGCGAGCCTCAACAACGTCACGAGCGTCGTTATGACGGTCGGCGGCATCCCGCTCAGCACGCCCGAGACCGGCGCGCTTCCCGCCGTCGTGAATCCCACCGTGGAGCCGGCCCCGCTCGTGCTGCGCGACAACCAGTTCGGATACGCGTCGAACGACGATGTCACGACGATCGGCCAGATCAGCGGCAAGGTGGTCGAGCTCGGCGCGAGCGCCGTCGCTCTCGCCCGCAACCGGAGCGAAGCCGCCGTGCGCAACGACCTCGGCGTGTACGCGGTGCGAGCGGGCGCGAGCGAACCCCTCCTCGTCGATGCCCGCGGCGGCCTCGCGGCACCGTCGATCGACAACGCCGGCTTCATCTGGTCGGTGCCCGTCGGCGACGGCTCGGCGATCAGGGCCTACGAGCTCGACGGCACCGAGCACATCGTCGCCTCCACGGTGCCGGTCACCGACGCCCGCGTCGTATCGATGGCGGTCTCCCGCGACGGGGCGCGTCTGCTGCTCTACCTCGACACGGCCATCGGGCCGCGCCTCTACGTCGCCGGCATAGTGCGCCAGGACGGCGTCCCCTCGAGCCTCGGCGAACTCTTCGCACTTCCGGTGACCGCCGAGACGCCGCTCGCCGCCACCTGGGTCGACAACCGCACCGTCGCCACACTCTCCGCGAGCGAGGACGAAACACTCATCCGGTCGCTCGAGATCGGCGGACCGAGCGCCTTGCTCGGACGAATCGAGGGCGGCGTGAACATCGTCGGCGGCAACGGCGGCACCGACGGCCTTCGCGTCCTCACGACCGACGGCGACGTCTTCCGCCCGCGGGGCACGAGTTGGCAGCGCACAGGCATCTCTGCCGAGATGCTGGGCACACAGCAGTAGCGCCAGCCGGGTTCTGCACAGATCGCCCGCCCGCCCGCCCGGCTGCTCCCGGTCGCGGGCACACTCGCGGCATGCTCCGTGACGCCCTGCTCGACGCCCTCGCCCTCGTGCTCCCCGTCGAGTGCGCGGGCTGTGGCATGCCCGACCGCTCGCTGTGCGACGCATGCCGGTCCACGTTCGCGGTTCCGGTGCAGCGCCACCGGCTCGCCGACGCGACGCCCGTCTTCTGCGCCCTCGACTACGAGGGTCCCGTGCGCCTCGCGATCATCGCGCTGAAAGAGAGCGGCCGAACGGATGTCGCCCGCGCGCTCGCCGTCCCGCTGGCACGCGCGATGTCCGCTGCCATGCCGGGGGCGCCCGGCGTGGAGACGCTCCCGGTGCCGACGAGCCGCAGCGCGTTCCGGCGGCGCGGCTACGACCCGCTCGCGCTGCTGCTGCGTCGCGCGGGGGTGCCCACTGCCCACGAACTCGTCCACACTCGCCGCGCCGCCCAGCAGAAGCGTCTCGCCGTCGACGAACGGACCCGCAACCGGGCCGGGTCGCTGCGGGCGAAACGTCGGCTCGACGGGCGGCGGTTCCTGCTGGTCGACGACATCCTCACGACCGGATCCACGCTCCTCGAGGCGGCGCGGGCCGTGCGCGCGGAGGGCGGTGAGATCGTCGCGGCGGCCGCTCTGGCGTACACGCGAAAGCGCATGCCAGAGGCCGGTGTCCATTCTCTGAACGTCTCATGAGACTAGCGTGACGCGTTCGTGACTTTGCGGTGCAACCGGACTAAGTTGGGCGAAAAGGCGCGAAAGAAATTCTTCATCGCCTGATAAAAAGGGCGGCGCCATAGGGCTGGGAGGTCGCACATGGAAATTTCCATCACCGGACGCAATGTTGGCGTTACGGATCGCTTCCGCGAGTACGCAATGGAAAAGGCGGACAAAGTTGCCCACCTTGCCGAGAAAGCCATTGCCTTCGAAATCAAGGTCACCCGTCATCACGAAACCAGGGGAGCGAGCGGCGACGACCGTGTCGAACTCACCCTGATCGGGCCGGGCCCCCTCGTCCGAGCCGAGTCTTCCGGCTCCGACAAGTACGTCGCTTTCGATCTCGCCATGGCCAAACTGGTCGAGCGCATCCGCCAGGCCAAGGACCGAAAGAAGGTCCACCGGGGACAGCACCGCCCGGTCTCTCTGCGTGAAGCCTCCAGTGATGGATTCAGCGTGATCGACATCACGCCCGCGGCGCCGCAGGTGATCGAGAGCGTGCGCACCGGTTCTGTTCCGGTACAGGCCGCCTCCGATCTCTCGGAAGACGTCGAAGAGCCGTACTCGCCGGTCGTCATCCGCAAGAAGGTCTTCGAGGCGACGCCCATGACCGTCGACGACGCGCTGTACATGATGGAACTCGTGGGCCACGACTTCTACCTCTTCATCGACAGCGAGACGCACCGCCCCAGCGTGGTCTACCGGCGCAAAGGCTGGGACTACGGCGTCATCGGGCTCGACGAGAACGCATCGAACGCCGACGCGTCCGCGCAGGCGGGGGCGAAGTTCGTCGTCGCGCGCTAGGCGCGGGCCACTACGCCTCGCGCGAAAGGCACTGAGTACGCCTTGCGCGTAACCAGGTGGCAAGCCTGCCCACCCAGACGGGGCACAGCCGCTGGCTGGGTAGGCTTGCTACCATTACGAGCCGGTAACGGCGGGCGCCACCCGAGTGCCCGCGCGAGGAAAGACCCGCGCTCAATAACCTTTGGAGTAAGTCGTGGCCAACGTTCTCGAACGCGCACTTCGCGTAGGTGAAGGTCGACTCCTTCGTCGCCTCAAGCACTATGCAGAAGCCGTCAACCATCTGGAAGACGACTTCACCCAGCTCACCGACGACGAACTCAAGAACGAGACCGTCGAACTCCGCGAGCGCTACGGAAACGGCGAGTCACTCGACGACCTTCTTCCCGAGGCCTTCGCGGCCGTACGCGAGGCGGCCAAGCGCACCCTCGGCATGCGCCACTTCGACGTCCAGGTCATGGGCGGCGCGGCCCTGCACCTCGGCAACATCGCCGAGATGAAGACGGGTGAGGGCAAGACCCTCGTCGCCACCCTGCCCGCCTACCTCAACGCCATCGCCAGCCGCGGCGTCCACGTCATCACGGTGAACGACTACCTCGCGAGCTACCAGTCGGAACTCATGGGCCGCGTCTTCCGCGCCCTCGGCATGACGACGGGCGTCATCCTCTCCGGCCAGACCCCGCAGGAGCGCCGCCAGCAGTACATGGCCGACGTCACCTACGGCACGAACAACGAGTTCGGCTTCGACTACCTGCGCGACAACATGGCGTGGCAGGCACAGGACATGGTGCAGCGCGGCCACTTCTACGCCGTGGTCGACGAGGTCGACTCGATCCTCATCGACGAGGCGCGCACCCCGCTCATCATCTCCGGCCCCGCGTCGGGCGAGGCGAACCGCTGGTTCACCGAGTTCGCGAACCTGGCCAAGAAGCTCGTGCCCGAGGTCGACTACGAGGTCGACGAGAAGAAGCGCACCGTGGGCGTGCTCGAGCCCGGCATCGAAAAGGTCGAGGACTACCTCGGCATCGACAACCTCTACGAGTCGGCCAACACCCCGCTCATCTCGTTCCTCAACAACTCGATCAAGGCATCCGCCCTGTTCAAGAAGGACAAGGACTACGTCGTGATGAACGGCGAGGTGCTGATCGTCGACGAGCACACCGGCCGTATCCTCATGGGCCGCCGTTACAACGAGGGCATCCACCAGGCGATCGAGGCCAAGGAGGGCGTGGCGGTCAAGGCCGAGAACCAGACTCTCGCCACGGTCACCCTGCAGAACTACTTCCGCCTGTACAAGAAGCTGTCGGGCATGACAGGTACCGCCGAGACCGAGGCCGCCGAGTTCATGGCGACCTACAAGCTCGGCGTGGTCCCCATCCCCACCAACAAGCCCATGCTGCGCAAGGATCAGAGCGACCTGATCTACAAGAACGAGCAGGCGAAGTTCGAGCAGGTCGTCGCCGACATCGTCGGCCGTCACGAGACCGGCCAGCCCGTACTCGTCGGAACCACGAGCGTCGAGAAGAGCGAACTGCTGTCGAAGATGCTCGCCAAGCGCGGCGTCAAGCACGAGGTGCTCAACGCCAAGAACCACGCGCGTGAGGCGTCGATCATCGCGCAGGCCGGCCGCCTCGGCGCCGTCACCGTCGCCACCAACATGGCCGGTCGAGGCACCGACGTGATGCTCGGCGGCAACGCCGAGTTCCTCGCGGTCGCACACATGAACAACAAGGGCCTCAGCCCGGTCGACACCCCCGACGAGTACGAGGCCGCGTGGGACGACGTCTTCGCCGAAGTGAAGAAGGAAGTGAACGAGGAGGCCGAGCGCGTCGTCGCCGTCGGCGGACTCTACGTGCTCGGCACCGAGCGTCACGAGTCGCGCCGCATCGACAACCAACTGCGTGGTCGTTCCGGTCGCCAGGGCGACCCGGGAGAGAGCCGCTTCTACCTCTCGCTGCAGGACGACCTCATGCGCCTGTTCAACTCGGGCGCGGCGGAAGCCCTTATGGGCCGGGGCAACGTCCCCGACGATCTGGCCATCGAGTCCAAGGTCGTCAGCCGTGCCATCCGCAGCGCCCAGTCCCAGGTCGAGGGCCGCAACGCCGAGATCCGCAAGAACGTCCTCAAGTACGACGACGTCCTCAACCGCCAGCGCGAGGCCATCTACGGCGACCGCCGTCACATCCTCGAGGGCGACGACCTTCAGGACCGCGTCACACACTTCCTTGAAGACGTCGTGACCGAGGTCATCGAGGCGCACACCGCCGAGGGCCACTCCGACGAGTGGGACTTCGAGGCGCTGTGGACCGAGCTGAAGACGCTCTACCCGGTCGGCATTACGATTGACGAGCTGCTCACCGAGGCCGGAGCCCGCGGCAAGGTCACCGAGGCGTTCCTCACCAAGGAGATCCTGTCCGACGCCAAGGTCGCGTACGAGAAGCGCACCGCCCAGCTCGGCGAGCCGGCCATGCGCGAGCTCGAGCGCCGCGTTGTGCTGTCGGTCATCGACCGCCGCTGGCGCGACCACCTCTACGAGATGGACTACCTGAAAGACGGCATCGGCCTGCGCGCCATGGCGCAGCGCGACCCGCTGGTCGAGTACCAGCGCGAGGGTTTCGCCCTGTACCAGCAGATGATGGGCCAGATCCGCGAGGAGACCGTCGGCTTCCTGTTCAACCTCGAGGTCGAGGTGACCGGAGGCGGCGCGAACGCGTCCGCCCCGATCGTCGCGGCCAAGGGCCTCACCGGAAACGCTGCCCCCGCCGAGCGCCTGAGCTACTCCGCCCCGAGCGAAGAGGCCAACGGCGAGGTCGAGGTGCGCAACCAGCGCGGCCAGGTCGAGCGGGCGGCGACCGCGCGCGCCCAGCAGGCGCAGCAGTCGAACCCGACGCTGGCACGCGCCCAGGCTCCTGCGAAGGCGGCGCCCGCGAAAAAGGGCGCCTTCGGACAGACGACGGATGCCCCGGCCGAGACGGCAGCGCCCGTCAACCGCCAGCAGCGTCGCGCCCAGGACAAGAAGAAGTAGTAACACCAGCCGACGATTGAGCCTGTCGAGATCCCCGATGTATACGCCAGGAGATTTCGACAGGCTCAACCCGCGTTAAGGGCGCCATCCGCGCCAACGGCACGATCCGGTCACAGCACGTTGATCGCGGTGGCCCGCCACCTCGTGTCGAAGCCCTCCAGCCGTAGCGCCACGGCGCGGGTTCTCGCCTTGCCGATCACGATCACCACCGCCTCGACCACTCCATCGCGCGGTTCGCAGATCGACATCGACCCGATGGCGAAGTTCGGCGCCCTCGCCGGCTGACCCTTGGCCTGACGCGCGCGGGTCGAGAGCACGACCCGCTTGAGCAGGTGGCGGTAGACGTCGTCGTCGACCCAGCGTGCGATCTGCTCGAGGTCGCGGGCGCCGGCGAGGATCTCGATGACGCAGCGGGTGAGGTTCTCGAGCAGGGGCTCGGGATTCGGAAGCACGGCCCGCGTCGCCGGCTGCACGCCGAAGAATTCGTCTCCGTCGTAGGGCGCGCGGATCGGTTTCGACGGCAGCACCTCGTGCGCATCGTCGTGTTCGTGTACTGCTTTGCGGGCCGTCGCGCTCAAACCGGACTCCCCTCGGTGTGATAGCTCTACGAAGGCCCCCGAACGGGGGTGCAAAGACTCAACCAGAGGCGCGGTGCCCGCAATCGCGCCCTACCCAAATCTGTGGATAACCGGTATTGTCCTCCCGCCGGTGTCGCTAGGGTCGGCGCATGCGGTGGGACAACCTGTTCGACGACCTCGAGGGTCAGCTCGAGCAAGAGCTGCGCGCCGAAGAACTCGACGAGCACGCCGAAGAGGAACGGCTGCGCATCGGGCGTCTCTCGGTGCGCGACCGGCTGGTGGCCGTGCACGCCGGCGCCGGCGCCGACAACGACGTCGACCGTGCCGTGCGCGTCATCCTCAGCTCGGGCGAGCACGTGACGGTGCGGGCTCTCTCGTTCGGGCGCGACTGGATGACGGCCCAGCTGCTCGGCGAGACCCGCCGCGCGGCCCAGTGTGTGCTGCCGCTCGCCGCGATCTCGTCGCTCGTGCTGACGCGGGCGCAGCTCGAGCTGAGTCTCACCCCGGACCCTGCGCCGGCGCCCGCGGAGTCGACCCTCGCGTCGCGCCTGACGCTGCCGTTCGTGCTGCGCGACCTGTGCCGCCGACGCGCGCCGATCGACGTGCGCACGGCCCTCGGCGACGTGCACGGCACGATCGACCGGGTCGGCCGTGACCACCTCGACCTGGCGACGCACGACAGCGACCGCCCGCGCCGCGAGTCGGCGGTGATCGACTACCGAACGATCCCGCTGCACCAGGTCTTGCTCGTGCGGCTCTGAGCGGCGGGCTCTGAGCGGCGGTGTCTGTGGCGCCGGCTATGGGGCCGGTACCTGGCGCGGCGCCTACTCCGCGTCGTCGCGCGGTCGAGGCTCGCGCTGCCCGGCCAGCTCGGGGATGTTGCCGAAGTCCGACTGGTTCCACAGGCTGAGTCGCCTGGCCTCTTCGTACTTGGCCTCGATGAACGACTCGAGCACCGAGCGCTCGACCCGCCACTGGCCCTTGCCGCCGATCTTGATGGCGGGCAGTTCGCCGCTGCGCACCAGCACGTAGGCCTGGTTGAGCGAGACGTTGAGCACCTCGGCCGTGTCGGACAGCGTGAGAAAGCGCCCCAAACTGCCGATGTCGCTCTGGTTCATGCATCGATTATGGTCGCGCCGCTGTGCAGGAAACGGAGGTGTGGATAACTTTTTCACGGATGTGCTCGGGCCGTCAGCATGGTCACCATGACCAGTGCAGCCCGCGACCGCGCCGGCACGCCCGCGCGCAGACGGTTCTGGTTCGATCCGCGGTTCGCGATCGGCGTGCTGCTGGTCGCGGCGTCGGTGGCGGGCGTCGTCGCGATCGTCGGTGCCGCAGACACGAGCCTGCTGGTCTACGCCGCGCGCGACCCGCTGGCCCCTGGCGACCGCATCGACGGAGACGACCTCGTGGCGACGAGCGTGCGTCTCGACAGTGCCGCGGAGCTCTACCTGCTGCCCGACGACGTGCCCGACGACGGCCTCGTCGTCACCAAGCCGGTGGCCGACGGCGAACTCGTTCCCGCGTCGGCCGTGGGGTCGATGCTCGGCGAGCAGCAGACCGCGATCGTTCTCGCGGTGAACGGCGAGCTCGCAGCATCCGTCGTCCCCGGGTCCGGCGTTGACGTCTGGAGCGCGCGGCAGATCGGGTCCGGCCTGTTCGAGGCGCCCGCGGTGATCGTGTCGGCGGCGACCGTCGTGCGACTGGTCGACCGCGAGGGCTTCGTCGTCGACGACGGATCGGCGGCGATCGAGGTGCTCGTGCCGCGGTCGCAGATCGCGCGGGTGCTCGAGGCCGTCGCCAACGACGACGCCGTCTCGGTGGTGCCCGCGAGTCTGCCGGGCAAATGACCGGGATGCCTCGCACATGACCGGGATGCCGCGCACATGACCAGGCTGCCGGGCGCATGAGAATTGCGATCGGGGCACCCGAACCGCACGACGCCCGACTGGCGCGGGAGGCCGCGCGTCACGGCCACGAAATAGTGGCGAGCGCCCGGGGCGCGGACGAGCTGGGCGACGCGCTCGACCTCGCCCGGCCCGATGCCGTGATCGTCTGGGCGACGCCGGACTACCTCAGCTACGGACTGCTCTCGCAGTGCGACGCGCACGGGGTGCGCGTGCTCGCGGCGGTGTCGAACGACCAGCAGCGCCGCTACGCGAACGGCATCGGACTCTACGACCTCGTCGACGGCGAAGCCGAGTGGCAGGAGTTCGAACGTCTCGCCCGCGGGGACGACGCGACGCCGGCGGCCGAGCAGCGCGAGGAGCGCGGCACCGTGATCGCCGTGTGGGGGCCGGCCGGGTCGCCGGGCCGGACGACCCTGGCGGTCGGCATCGCGGCGGAGATCGCGGCGGCCGGTTTCTCGGTCGTGCTGTGCGACGTCGACACGCACAGCGCCTCGATCGCTCCGGTGCTCGGGCTGATGGACGAGGCCCCCGGATTCGCCGCCGCGTGCCGCCTCGCCGGGGCGGAGAGCCTGACCCGCGCGGAGCTCGAGCGCATCGGCCAGCGCTACGAGGGCGGCGCGGCCGGGTTCTGGGTGCTCACCGGCATCGGGCAGCCGAGCCGCTGGCCCGAGCTGTCGGGCGAACGGGTCCGCGCCACGATCACGGAGTGCCGGCGCTGGGTCGACTACGTGGTGCTCGACACCGCGTCGAGCCTCGAGAGCGACGAGGAGATCTCGACCGACACGTTCGCGCCGCGGCGCAACGCGGCGACACTCGCGGCGATTCGGGAGGCCGACCACGTGGTCGCTGTCGCATCCGCCGACCCCGTCGGCCTCTCGCGGTTCCTCCGTGCGCACGGCGACCTCGCCGACGTGGCGGTGACCCTCTCGATCACGGTGGTGGCGAACAAGGTGCGGGCCAGCGCGATCGGACTCGGCGCCTCGGGCCAGGTGGCGCAGACCCTGTCACGGTTCGGAGGCATCGAGGCGCCGGTGCTGGTTCCGTGGGACCTTCAAGCAACGGATGCCGCGGTGCTGAGCGCGCGCACCCTCGCCGATGCGGCGCCCAAGTCGGCGACGCGGCTCGCGATCAAGCGGCTCGTGTTCGACCGGCTGCTTCCGGCGACGGCCGTGCGGCGGCGCACCGTCGCGGGTTCGCGATTCTGGCGTCGCTGAGAACCTGGAACGGCGGTGGCGACGAGCGTCGCTGACGGTGGGTTCTGCGAAGCTGTGGGCATGCAGTTCTCCCGGTTGCCCGTGCGGTCCCTCGGCGAGCATCCGCTCAACCCGCTCGACCGCTCCGTCTGGCCGGCGACCCTCCCGCCCGTGGCGCGCGTGCTCGACGCCGGGCTCGAACTCGGCGCGGCCACGATCCTCGTGGGCGAGAACGGCTCGGGCAAGTCGACGCTCGTCGAGGCGATCGCCCTGGCGTACGGTCTCGGTTCCGAGGGCGGCTCGACCGGTGCGATGCATTCGACCAGGGCGACCGAGTCCGAGCTCTGGGACCACCTGCAGCTCGTGCGCAACGCGGGCGCGAGCAAGCGCGGCTACTTCCTGCGCGCCGAGACGATGCACGGCTTCTACACCTACCTCGAAGAACACCCGGGGATGCGGCCCGACATCCCGTTCCACGAGCGCTCCCACGGCGAATCGTTCATCGAGCTGGTGGCCGACCGTTTCCGTGGGCCCGGGCTCTGGGTGCTCGACGAGCCGGAGTCGGCTCTGTCGTTCTCCGGATGCCTCGCGCTGCTGCGCCTGCTGACCTCGCTGCTCGACGACGGCCGTTCGCAGGTCGTGCTCTCGACGCACTCGCCGGTGCTGGCGGCGCTGCCCGGCGCCACCGTCTACGAGGTGGGGGAGTGGGGTCTGCGCGAGCGGCAATGGATGGATCTCGCCCTCGTCGAGGACTACACCCGTTTTCTGCTCGACCCGCAGGCGTTCTTAGGCGAGGCCTAGGCGGTAGACGGCCACCACGACGCCGGTCGGCGTCACGTCGTCGCGATCCCAGACGAAGCCGAGGCGAAGGGCAAGGGTGACGGATGCCGCGTTCCGCGGGTCGATGACCGAGATGAGGTGGTCACGGGCGAGCGACGCGCGCGCCCACGCGATCCACGCGCGGGCGGCTTCGGCGGCGAGCCCGCGTCCCTGCGCGTCGGCGGCGAGAACGTAGCCCAGCTCGACCTCGTCCCAGCCGGGCCAGTAGTGCAGCCCGACCCGCCCCAGGAATTCTCCGGTCTCCCGGTCGATCACTGCACTCTGCCCGTAGCCGTGCTCGCGCCAGATCGCGGCGAAACGGGCGGCCTGCAGCGGGATCGTCTGCGCGGTGAGCGAGTCGCCGCCGACGTAGCGGGCGACCTCGGGATCGGAGTACAGCGCGACCAGGTCGTCTGCGTGCTCGAGACCGAGCGGGGGAAGCAGCAGGCGTTCGGTGGAGAGCACGTCTACTCCACCGGCTCGACCGACACAACGTTCGTGTAGCCGATCAGGTTCTCGATCGTGAACTCGTAGCTCTGCCCGACCGCGAGCTGCTCGCGCACGGCGACATCGCGCACGTAGAAGTCCTCGCAGTTCCCGCCACCCGTGGTCTGAACGCTGAAGCCGGGGCGCTCGCCCTCGTCCGACGGCTGCGCCACGTCGCCGTAGGTGGAGTCGACGGTGCAGCTGACGGTGAGCGGCCGCGCGTTGAGGCTCGCGACGAACGAGAGCGCGGCGACCGTGCTGCCGCCGACGAACAGCACCACCACGAGGACGAGCAGTGTGATCGCCCAGCCCTTGCTCATACCAGCTATTCTCGCAGCCGGTGCCTGCGCGACAGACACGGTAGCCTGAAGACCGTGTCGACCCTCAGTGATCTCGTACAGGCCCAGGGGCGTTCCAGCGAAGCCGACATCGAGTGGCTGCACCTGCTCGTCGGCGACTGGCAACTGCTCGCCGACCTCGCTTTCGCCGACATCGTGCTGTGGGTACCCAGCGCCGAGGGCAGCTTCGTCGCCGTGGCGCACGCCCGGCCCTCGAGCTCGGCCACACTCTTCTACCGCGACTTCGTCGGCCAGGCCGTCAAGCCCGAGTGGGTGCACCAGGTGACGGAGGCGTTCGAGACCGCCCGCATCGTGGATGCCGCCGCTCCCACCTGGTACGAGGAGACCCCCACGCGGGTGCGCGCCGTGCCCGTGCTTCGCCGCCTCTCGCCGAGCAACAACGCGATCTCCGAATCTCCGGTGGCCGTCATCACCCGGCACAGTAACCTCAGCGAAGCCCGCACTCCCGGACGCCAGGAGCTGACGTTCAACGAGTGTGCCAACGACCTGTTCGCGATGATCGCCTCGGGCGACTTCCCCGACCTGGGCGCGCCGACCGGTCCGCGCAGGGGCGCACCCCGGGCATCCGACGGCCTGATCCGTCTCGACGTCGACGGCACCGTCACCTTCGCCAGCCCGAACGCGCTCAGCGCCTTCAACCGCATGGGATTCGCGGGAGAGCTCGAAGGCGAGTCGCTCGCCGAGGTCACCACGAGCCTGCTGCACGGCCGGCTCGTCGTCGACGAGTCGCTGCCGCTCGTCGTGACCGGTCGCGCCCCGTGGCGCACCGACATCGAAGCGCGCGGGGTCACGGTGTCGATCCGCGCGATCCCGGTGCGAAACCACGGCGAGCGGGTCGGGGCGATCGTTCTCTGCCGCGACGTGACCGAGGTGCGGCATCAGGAGCGTGAGCTGATCACGAAGGATGCCACGATCCGCGAGATTCACCACCGGGTGAAGAACAACCTCCAGACGGTGGCCTCGCTGCTGCGCATCCAGGCCCGCCGCACCCACAGCGATGTGGCCCGCGAGGCCCTCGGCCAGGCGATGCGCCGCGTCACCGCGATCGCCGTCGTGCACGATACCCTCAGCGAGGGGCTCAACCAGAGCGTCGACTTCGACGCCGTCTTCGACCGGGTGCTGCTGCTGATCGCGGAGATCGCGACGGGTCACACGACCACGGTGCATCCGAAGTCCACCGGAAGCTTCGGCATTCTGCCGAGCGAGTACGCGACCCCGCTCGCGCTCGCGCTGACCGAACTCGTGACCAACGCGGTCGAACACGGGCTCGCCGGCCGTGCCGAGGGCGAGGTGGAGATCATCGCCGAGCGCGACGACGAGATGCTGAGCGTGAAGGTGCGCGACAACGGTGTCGGTCTCGCCGAGGGCAAGGTCGGTTCCGGCCTCGGCACCCAGATCGTGCGCACGCTCATCCAGGGCGAGCTCGGTGGAGCGATCGACTGGCACACGATGATGGGCTCGGGCACCGAGGTCACCATCGAGATCCCGCTGAACTGGCTGACGAAGAGCTAGTCGCACGACACCGCTCAACAGGGCGGTTTACCGCCGGCGACCGCTCAACAGGACAAATTCGCCCGGTTCGCACGCGCTGTCCTGTCGGCCGGGCTAGTCTTCGTCGACCCGGATACTCTTCGGCCGTTCCGGCGCGCGCACGGGTTCGCCCGATTCAGGCGTGTGCAGGACGAATTCGATGGCCTCGTCTTTGGAGAGGCTGTTCGGATGATCCATCCAGCCGAACTTACCCGTCGGGTCGTACTTATCCGCCACCGGTTCGGGGATGCGGATCGGGCTGCGGCGCAGCACCTCGGCCACCAGTTCGCGGCTGGCCTCATCCAACTCGGGGAGGTGCGGGGACTTCACCCGCACGTACGTCGACTTCTCCACCGAAGCGCCGAACCCCAGGTAGCTGTCGATGTGCCCGCGATGCTGCATCGTCATGAAGGTGGCGTCGGTGATCTGGTCGAAGGGCGTCTTCACGCGGCCGTCGCGCACGAGCGACTCGTCGAAGTTCAACCGGGCCCACTCGCTGCCGGGGCTGCGGAACAGGTACACGCTGATGATCGCGAGGGCGAGTGCGACGAGGAGGACGATGACGCCGGGCCAGCCGTTCGTGTCGAACACCCAGCTCAACACGGCTCGAATCACGAACTGCAGGCCGAGAATGACGACGAGGAACCCGAGGCTGAGGCGGCCGGGCGGGGGCGCTGACCAGAGCAGGCGCCGAGTGGAGGTGCTGCGGAGCGTCACCCAGCCCTGCGGTAGTTGTGTCATCCGCTCATTCAAGCGCAATGCTCAAGTTTTCACGGAGCCTTGCGTTAACGACCGAACTGCCGCCCTCCCTGAGGAGAGCGGCAGTTCGGACTGCTAGGTGGAGACCCTGCGGGAGACCTAGGAGGCGCGGCGGGCGCGGGCGGCGCGACGCTTGAGGGCGCGGCGCTCGTCTTCGCTGAGTCCGCCCCAGACGCCGGAGTCCTGGCTGGTCTCGAGTGCGTACTGGAGGCACATCTCGGTCACAGAGCAACGCGCACATACTGCCTTTGCCTTGTCGATCTGGTCGACGGCCGGACCGGTGTTTCCGACGGGGAAGAAAAGTTCCGGGTCGGCGGTGAGGCAGGCGGCTTTGTCGCGCCAATCCATGGGTGCTCCTTTGATAGAGGGCTCTTTCGGGCGCGAGTAAGGAGCCGTCAAGATTCGGGTGAGAAAGAGAGATGGGATTCGCCCGCGCCGCTGCGGGCTCGAAATCAACCTCCAATAGACTCTCATAACGAAGCACGCAAATCAATGGTTTTGTATGGGATGTAGCTGTGACCGACGCTCGAAATGTTGACGATTCCGCGGAAAATCGGGGTTCTCGACGCCGTCACCACCCCCTCGTGCTGCTGCTCGCGGCGGTCCTCTTCCTCGAGGCCGCGGCGCTCGCGGCGGCGACGGTCGTGCTGATCTTCGAGCTGCTCGTCGCCCGGCCCGACTCGTTCGCGAGCGCCGTGGCCCTCACCGTGTGCGCCGCGATCGCGACCGTCTGGGTCTTCCTCATCGCCCTGAATTCGCTGCGTGGCCGGGCGTGGATCCGCGGCGCCGCGATCGTCGTCCAGGTGCTGATCGGCGCGCTCGCCCTCGGCAGTTTTCAGGGGCTGTGGTCGCGGGTCGACATCGGCTGGCTGCTGCTGATCCCGGCGATCGTCGTTATGGTGCTGCTGTTCGCCAAGCCTGTGCTCGCGGAGACCTCGCACCGCGACGCCTAAGGCGCGCGCCTGCGAGGGGCCTTACGCGTCGACGCCCAGCTTCTTGCGCAGGCTCGCGACGTGGCCCGTGGCCTTCACGTTGTAGAGGGCGAGGTCGATGGTCCCGCTCTCGTCGAGTACGAACGTCGAACGCAGCACGCCCGTGACGAGCTTGCCGTAGAGGTTCTTCTCGCCGTATGCGCCGTACAGGTTGTGCACCGCGAGGTCGAGGTCGCTCAACAGCGGGAAGTTGAGCCCCTGCTGGGCCTGGAACTTCTTCAGGTCGGCCACGGAGTCCTTCGACACCCCGAGCACCTGGTACCCGGCCGACTTCAGCGAGTTGATGTTGTCGCGGAAATCGCACGCCTGCGTCGTGCAGCCGGGGGTGCCGGCCGCCGGGTAGAAGTAGACGATCACCTTCTGGCCGTCGAAGTCGGAAAGCGATACGGATGCCCCATCCTGATCTTCCAGGGAAAAGGCGGGTGCTTTCGTGCCGATTTCGAGTTTTGTGGCGCTCATGGTGCTCCTCGTGTCGCAGGGGTGTTTTACTCATGCTAATCTTGCTTCTCGGCGCTGAAGTTCTGAGCGCTACGCACCTCTAGCTCAATTGGCAGAGCAACTGACTCTTAATCAGTGGGTTCCCGGTTCAAGTCCGGGGGGGTGCACCGAACAAAGCCCTTCACCAGCAGTTCTGCTGTGAGGGGCTTTTCTGGTTTTTGTGACCGCTAGCGCGCCGACGCCGACGGGGCCACACTCGTTGCCATGAACGACCCATTCACCCACCTGGCAGAGAAGACTGGGCGCACCATGCCCGAGTGGATCGTCGTGGTCGAGGGTTCCGGTCTCAGCAAGCACTCCGAGATCGTCGCTTGGCTGAAGGCGGACCACACGCTGACCCACGGTTTCGCGAACGGCATCGCGTTGGCGTTCCGCAACCGCGGCGAATCCGACGCGGAGGACGACCTCGTCGCGGTGCAGTACTCAGGGGCGAAGGCGCCGCTGCGACCGATCCACGACGGTCTCGTCGCCGCGGCGACCGCCTTCGGCGCCGACGTCGAGGCCGTGCCGAAGAAGACCGGCGTCTCACTGCGCCGCTCGAAGCAGTTCGCGCTGATCGAGGTTCCGAGCGCGAAACGCGTCCAGCTCGGCATCCAGCTGCCGGGCGAACCCGCCACCGAGCGGCTGCAGGTCGGCAACGCCATGTGCTCCCACCGGGTGACGATCACGAGCGTCGCGGAGATCGACGAGGAGCTTCTCGGCTGGCTTCGGGCCGCCTACGAGCGCGCCCGATAGCGGCGGAGCCGGTAATAGACGATGTCTCAGGTACCGCGCTAGGCTCGCGGCATGTCCTTCTCGCCGTACTATCCGTTCGATCTTCTCTGGGGTCTCAGCTACCTGCTCGTGATCGCGGGCATCGTTGTGATCGCCATTGTGCTGGTGCGACTGATGCTCGCCGCCACGCGCGCGCTCAACGCGATCACGTTCGAACGCAAGGTACGCGTCGATCTGATGCTCGCCGACGGTGACGACGATCCCGACGCGCCCGCGGCTCCCTGATCACCCGTGCGCTCGAGGCATCGAACACGGCATAGTTGATCCGAATCCCGACCGATCGGAGAACAGCCGTGCGCCAGCTCATCGTCACCGAATTCATCAGCCTCGACGGCGTCATCGACTCCCCGGGCAACGGGCCGTACCCGCACGCGGGCTGGACGTTCAAGAACGTGCCGTTCGTCGCGGAGGCTTACGAGATCAAGGGGCGCGAGCAGGTCGAGGCCACCGCCATGCTCATGGGGCGCGTCAGCTACGACGAGTTCGCACCGGTGTGGCCGAGCATGACCGACGAGTTCCCGCAGTACAACGCCATGCCCAAGTACGTCGTCTCGACCACGCTCGAGAACCCCGAATGGAACAACACGAGCGTGCTGCGTTCGATCGACGATGTCGCCGCGTTGAAGCAGGGCGACGGTGGCCCCATCATCGTGCACGGCAGCGCCACCCTCGCCAAGGGTCTCGCGGCCGCGGGCCTGGTCGACCGGTACCACCTGCTGATCTTCCCGCTGCTGCTCGGTGCCGGGCGCCGACTCTTCGACGACACCGCCGATGCGATGCAGAAGCTCGACCTGGTCGAGCACGAGGTCTATTCGAACGGCATTATCAAGGCCGTCTACGACGTGGTGCGCTAGCTAGCGCGCGGCGTCTTCCCGCTTCATCCGCTCGCGTATTCCGCCGTCGACCGTCGTCCCCTCGGGGGTCGGCCGGTGGATCGAGCCCGTGGTGTTGGCCGCCCGCGAGCCACGGTCGACCTCGGCGTCAGCCACTTTCGCCGACAGACGCTCGGTGAGGTCGGGGAAGAGGTGGTGCGACACGTCGGAGGCGCGCGCCTTCGGGCCGACCGGCTCCTCCTCCTTGGGGTTCGTGCAGGCGGCGACGATCGCGTCGACGACGATCGACGGGTCGTCCATAGCGGCCATGCGCGGGGCGTGGCCGGTGTAGTTCGCGGCGTGAGTCCACCACGGGGTGTCGACCGCCCACGGCATGATCGTGCCGACCTTGATCGTGTCGTGCTTGCCGACGAGCCGCAGCTCTTCGTTCAGGGTTCGGCTCAGGCTGAGAACGGCGGCCTTGGAGGCTGCATAGGAGGCCTGGTAGGCGAGCGGCACCTCGCTGTCGACGGATCCGACATTGACCAGCACGCCGCCGCCGACGGCGAGGAAGTGGGTCAGCGCGGCGTGCGCGCCGTAGATGAGGCCGTTCAGGTTGACGTCGACGACCCGCGCGTGGTCCTCGACCGGGATATCCCAGAACAGTCCGAGGGCCCCGATGCCCACGTTGTTGACCCAGACGTCGATGCGCCCAAACCGCTCGATCGCGGTGCTGGCGAGCCGCGCGACGGCAGCCGCGTCGCTCACGTCGGTCGGTACCGCGACGGCGGTGCCGCCCTGGGCCGCGATCTGCGCGACGAACTCGTCGAGCACGTCGCCACGGCGGGCGGCGACCACGACGTTGGCGCCGAGCTCGGCGAGCTTCTGGGCGGCGCCGCGGCCGAATCCGCTGGACGCTCCGGCGACGACGATGGTCTTTCCGGCGAGGTTCTGGTCTTTGCTCATGACCCCATCCTGCGCGCACGAAACCCCGGGAGCAGCCCCTTGCCAGAAGCCGCTCCCGGGGTTTACGCGGTCGTTGCGAAGCGCGACAGCTACTTCGCGCACAGCGCGGTGTCGACCGCCTTCTCCACGTTGCCGATGGTGGCGACGATGGTGTCCTCGTCCGTCGCGAGGGCGCCGGGGAGGGCGGTCACCGCGATGGTCACCGCGCGCCCCGTTTCATCCACGGCGTTGCGCGTCTCGAAACCGGAGACGTCTCCGCCGTGTCCCCACGCGACTCCGCCGCACGACAGCGGGTAGCGGATCAGGCCGAGGCCGTATTCGGCCCCCTCCCACAGTTCGGCGCCTTTCACGGTGGTCTGCATCTCGGCGAGGGTGCCGGGGGTCAGCAGGTCGCCGCCGACGAGCGCCCGCATAAAGCGGTTCACGTCGCTCGGGGAGGCGATGATCTGGCCGGCGGCCCAGGCCCACGACGGGTCCGTCTCGGTGATGTCCTTCAGCTCGCGGTTCGCGTCGTTGTTGTAACCGGTGGGGTGTTCGCCCGGGATCGTCTTGTCGCCGGGAGCCGGGAAGAACGTCTCGTCGAGTCCCAGCGGGTCGATGATGCGCTCCTCGACCTGCTCGGCGAAGGGACGCTCGGTGACCTTCTCGACGATGAGTCCCGCGACGACGTAGTTGGTGTTGCTGTACTCGTACGAGGAGCCGGGCGCGAACGAGGCCGGCATGGCCAGGGCGAGGTCGAGCAGCGACCGCGGCGCGAGGTAGGTGTCGCGGATCGCGAACAGGTCGCCGGCGATCGCCGACGTGTAGTTGGGCAGTCCGCTCGTGTGCTGCAACAGCTGGCGCACGGTGATGAGCGAGCCGTCGATGCCGTCGCCGCGCACGAGGCCCGGCAGGTAGGTCTCGACCGGCTCGTCGAGCGAGACGAGACCCTCGTCGACGAGCTGCAGCACGACCACGGAGGTGTACATCTTCGTGTTGCTGGCGATGCGCACCAGGCCGTCGGCCGGCGGCGGGGTCTTCTCGCCGAGCTCGGAGACGCCCGCGACGTAGTCGGCGACCTCGCCGTCGGCGTCGGTCACGGCGGCGATGGCCCCCGGGAACCCGTCGTCGGCGACGAGCGCGTCGAGGCTCGACTGGACGGCGTCGGAGTGCGCGGCCCCGGAGTGGGAGGCGGCGGCGGGCCTGTCGTCGAAGGGATCGTCCAAGAAGAGGGCGGATGCCACGGACGATGCGACGACGACGACCGCGGCAGCCCCGATGATCAGGTTGCGGCGGGTGTGGGGTTTCTTCGCGGGAGGTGTGGAGGCTGCGGGGGCTTCTGGGGTGACGGGTGTGTTTTCCATGCCCTCCACACTCGTCACCCGGGACGCGCGGCACCCCCGTCCGAAGAACGGTCTCACGACTCGACCTTTGGCGGGGGTGCGCCTGCCCCGTGACATCCACGCTGGGAGCATGACTACAGACGACACACCAGCAATCGCGGCCTACGGGCTGCGCAAGGCCTACGGGCACACGACGGCCGTGGAGGAGGTGAGTTTCAGCGTTCCCCGCGGCCGGGTGCTCGGCCTGCTCGGGCCGAACGGCGCGGGCAAGACCACGTCGATGCGCATGCTGCTCGGCCTCGCGTCGATCGACGGCGGTCGGGCGCACATCCACGGTCGGCCCTACGCCGAACTCGACGAGCCGGCGCGCACCGTCGGCGCCGTGCTCGACGCGGGCGGACTGCACCCGGGTCGCACGGCACGGCAACACCTGCGCATAGCCGCATCGATGGCGGGCGTGGATGACACGGGGGTGCAGCCCCTGCTCGACGACACGGGTCTCACGGCGGCGGCCGACCGGCCGATCCGCACCTACTCCCTGGGCATGCGGCAGCGGGTCGCGCTCGCGACCGCGCTGCTCGGCGACCCGAATGTGCTCGTGCTCGACGAGCCCGCCAACGGTCTCGACCCGGCCGGCACCCGTTGGCTGCGTGACCTCGTGCACGCCTTCGCCGCACGCGGCGGCGCCGTGCTGCTCTCGTCACACATCCTCGCCGAGGTGGCGCACGTCGCGCACGACGTCGTAGTCATCGACCACGGCCGTGTCGTCGGCGGAGGACGCGTCGACGAGCTGACCGACGAGCACGGGGGCGACCTCGAGTCGTTCTACCTGCGGCTCACCGGCGAGAACGCGGGGGTGATCTGATGGTGCACGCGGAACTGCTGAAACTGCGCACCGTCGCCTCCACGTGGGTCGCGCTCGCCGTCGCGGCGGGCGGGCTGCTCGTCACCCAGGTGCTCAATGTGACACTGTTGCCCGCCCTAGCCAGCGGAGCGGTGCTCGGCGACGAACCCGCCGTGCGCGACGAGCTCGGTGCGATCGACACGGGGGCGGCGGCCTTCCAATACGCTGCGCTCAACGTGTTCGGCACGGGTGGTGCGTCCGGCTCGATCGGGATCGCGACCATCGCGGTGCTCGCGCTCGGCGTGCTGGCCGGCACGACCGACTACCGTCACGGCGGCATCGTCGGCACGGCGCTGGCCTGCCCGCGTCGCGGTGGAATCCTCGCCGGAAAGGTCGGCGCGACCGCCGTTGCGGCGGCCGTGCTCGGGATCGCGCTCGCCGTGATCGCGCTCGCCGTACTGCTCGGCTCGGCGCTGACCGGCGGCGGACTCGCTCTGAGCCCGCTCGACGTGGCGAGCGCCCTCGGTCGCGGTGTCGTGGTGGTCGTGTTGCTCGCACTCCTGGGGCTCGCGATCGGCGTGCTCGTGCGCAGCCAGCTCGCCGCGTTCATCACGATCGCCGCCCTGCTGCTCGCCGAGCCGATCCTGCAGGGGCTGGTGCAGCTCGTCACCGGCGGCCTGCCCGTCTGGGCGCAGCTGCTGCCCGTGTCGCTCGCGCGCTCGGGGCTCGCCGATCCGGCTGCCGACTCGGGCCTGGCCCCGGCGGTAGCGCTCGGGGTGCTGGCCGCGCTGACCGCCGCCGTGCTCGCCGCCGCGGGTGTCGCCCTGCGTCGGCGCGACCTGTGACCGCGGACGGGTCTGCGGGCTGCCGACGTGCAGAATGAAGGCATGAAACAGCGTGCGAACACGAACACCGCCGCGCGCCAGGACCGGCCGACCAGCCTGTCCTGGCGCGTGACGCCGGTGGTCCTCGTCGCCGTCCTGGGCGTCGGGCTCACTCTGGTCGACGCCTACCTGCGAACGGATGCGGCCAGCGGACTGGTGGGCGGCGAGTCGCTGCCCGATTCGCCGGCCACGCTCACGGTGGTTCTCGTGCTCGCGCAGGCCGCGGCCCTCTGGCTGCGGTACCGCCGGCCCATCGCCGTGCTCGTCGCCGTGAGCGCCGTCGACGTCGTGCTGCTCGCTCTCTCGTCGGGCACCCTGAGTGTGGGGTCGGTCGCCGTCTCGTTTGCCGCGTACTCGGTGTTCCGGTGGCGTTCGGGCGCATCCGTCTATCTCGCGACGGGTCTCGCCGCACTCGTCTCGACCCTCGTCGCGTGGGCCTTCCACGAGCCCGACGCGAGCACCCCCGCCGGGTGGGAGCTGCCGTTCGCCGCGCTACGCTCGGGCATCGTCTACCTCGTGCCCGCGCTCATCGCGGAGCTCGTCGCGTCGCGGGCGCGGGCCATGGTCGTGCTGCGCGAACGGGCCGAACTCGCGGAACGCGAGCGGGAGCGGAGCGCGGCAGACGCCGTACAGCGCGAGCGGGCGCTGATGGCGCGGGAGCTGCACGACATCGCCGCGCACCACCTCTCGGGCATCATCGTCGGGGCGCAGGCGGCCGGGGCACTCGTCGCGGCCGAGCCGGAGCGGGCGCGGGAGTACATCCGCACGGTCGCGCGCGACGCCCAGCTCACGCTCGCGAACCTGCGCCAGACGGTGGGGCTGCTGCGGTCGGACGACCGAGGCGAGCTCGCCCCGGCACCGTCGATCGCGCAGATTCCCGATCTTCTCGAGTCGCTGCGGGCGAGCGGCATGGAGATCGCCGAGGAGTGGCTCGGTGATCCGGTCGCGCTCGGGCCGGTGGCCGAGACCGCCGCGTACCGCATGGTGCAGGAGTCGCTCGCGAACGCCAGACAGCACGCGCCCGGTGCCGCGTGCACGGTGCGCGTGGAAGTCACGCCGACCGCCACCGAGATCAGCGTGACGAACGCCCGGCCGGTGTCGCGTGTCGAATCTCCCGCGCTCGGCGGGCACGGACTGATCGGGATGCGGGAGCGTGCCGCGCTCACCGGCGCACGACTGGACACCGGACCCACGCCCGACGGCGGCTGGCGTAACGAGCTGACGCTGCCCATGCCCGACCCGAACGACGACCCGAGAGACGACCCGAACAGCGAAACGAGAGACGAATGATCAGAGTGCTCGTGGCCGACGACCAGGCGATCGTGCGAGCCGGCTTCACGGTGATCGTGGAAGCGGCCGGCGACATCGAGGTCGTGGGCGAGGCGAAGGACGGATACGAGGCGGTCGAGCTCGCGTTGAAGTTGCGGCCCGACGTGGTCTGCATGGACATCCGGATGCCCGGACGTGACGGCATCGAGGCCACCCGCCTCATCTCGGCCGACCCCGACGGGCACATCCCCGTGCTGGTGGTCACGACCTTCGACCTCGACGACTACGTGTTCGGCGCGCTCGAGGCGGGGGCCGCCGGCTTCCTGCTCAAGGGCGCGGACGAGGGGACGCTCGTCGACGCGATCCGCTCCGTGGCGGCGGGGGAGGGCACCCTCGACCAGAAGATCACGCGGCGGGTGCTGTCCGAATTCGCCGGTCGCCGTTCGGCCCCCGAGCGCACAGCCGGCACCGTCGCCGAGACGCTCACCAGCCGGGAGCGCGACATCCTGCGCCTGCTCAGCGAGGGGCTCTCCAATCAGGAGATGGCGCAGCGGCTGTTCATCGAACCGTCGACCGTGAAGTACCACGTCGCCGGACTGCTGGCGAAGATCGGCGCCCGCGACCGGTTGCAGGCGGTCGTCTGGGCGTTCCGGCACGGGCTCGACGCGGCGGCCTGAGAGCCCCTGGCTCGACGCGGCCGCCTGACGGCCCCTGGCCGGCGGCCAAACTTCCGGCTAGACCAGTTCCGTCTCGCGCTCGGCGAGGGCGCGCTGCACGGCCTCGTCGACCCGCGCGTCTTCGAGACGCTTGCGGTTACGCCGACGGCGACGCACGATCAGCACCGTCGCGACCACGATCGCGGCGACGAGCAGCAGCAGGACGAGAAGCGCCCACGGCACCGCCCAGGTCGTCGCGGTCGACTCGACGGGCGCGATCGCGGGGTCGGCCTCGTCGCTGCTCGCGGACTGGAGCGTCACCACGGTCTTCGCCGACAGCAAGAACGTCGGGATGACCCCGGCGATGCGCGTCGTGACCTTCCACGATTCGCCCGGCAGCAGCTCGGGCACGGCCTTCATCTTCAGTGCGTCGGCGGGCAGCATGCCGAACGGTCCGGTGACCGTGACCTTCTGGCCTGCGGTCAGCCGGGCGTTGCCGGTGTTCTCGAGCGTGTAGGTGACGGTGGCGTCGCCCGCCGCGAACGGGTTGGCAGAACCCGTGTAGTCGACGCGCATGTCGGCGACGGTGAGGGCGGGGGCGAGCTCGCCGCCCACGCGCAGGTGGATCCGGATGCCGAGGCGGCGGTCGACGCTGAGGCCCTGTTCCTGAGACGGCTGGCCGAGCGAGGTGATGACGGCGCCGGCGTAGTCGCCGGGGGTCGCGTTGTCGGGCACGTTGACCGTGAAGGGGACCTCGACGGATTCGCCGGCGGGAACCGTGACCGAGTCCGCCGTGAAGTCGATCCACGCGCCGAGGGCCACCGACTCGGTGTCCTGCGTCACGACGTCGAGCTGGCCGGCTTCGGTGGTGAAGCCGTCCGCACCGTACAGCGCGAGGTCGAGGGGCACGGCGTCGTGGTTCGAGACGACGAGCGCGTCGGTGACGGCCGCGCCGGGGTCGATCTCGTAGCCGAAGTTCTGACGATCGGTGCCCTGGTCGTTGGCGGCGGTCCGCACGCCCCAGCTCACATCCCCCGCGTCGGCCGATGCCGGTGAGACTGCGGCGAGGGTGCCGACCGTGGCGAGAATCGCGACGAGTGCGGCGTGCGTGAGAGTGGTGGAGCGGCGCATCAGGGTTTCCTTGGGGGATCGTGGGGTGGAGCGGTGATCGGGGTGGGCGTCTCGCGACGCCCACCCCGATCGTTGGTACAGCTGTCTAGCTCAGTGCGGTGAGGGTGACGGTCGCCTTGTAGGTGCCGTCGGTCGCGTCCATCGGAATCTGGAGGTCGAGACCGGCACCCAGCTTCGCCGAGCCGCGGGCGTGGCCGGTGGCCGCGCTACCGAGGGTCGACGAGACCGAGAGTCCGTTTCCGCCTTCGAAGCCCGACTCGACCTTGGCGCCGGCTACTGCTCCGCCGCCCGCCTCGACCACGGTGGGGGTCCAGCCGAGGTACTTGCCCGAGAACGACGTGGAGCCCGAGGTGAAGTCGCTGACCTGAGCGGAGATCGACCACTCCGGTCCGGCGACGCGGGTGTCCGTGACGCGGATCGGGTTGAGCGTTCCGACGGCGGCGTAGTGGTCGCCGCTCTCGGTCGCGGTGCCGAGGTCGACGAGCGCGTTCGTTCCGTCGATGCTCCAGCCGAACTCGCCGGCGTCGGCCTTGGGCACGGTGACCTGCAGCTCCTGCGTGTCGGTCTCGGGCGCCTTGTTGATCGTGACCTGGTCGACGAGGCTGTTGACGGCCATCGCGCCGTTTGCCTGGCTGCGCAGCGTCTTGATGTTGATCGCGTCGTCGGTTACCTCGAGAGCGGTGTAGTTGCGCACCTGCTCCTGGTTCTGAACCGACAGCCACCAGAACTCGGGCTTGTTCTGCAGCCCGTAGTACTTCGAGCCGCTCGACGAGTTCGCGGTGACGTAGAGCACGCCGCCGGGGCCGGGAACGACCGAGTCAGCGCCGGCGACCTCGGCCGCGTCGGCCTTCTGGCCGTTGCGGATCAGGTACGAACGCGCGTAGGCGTGGTCGTGGCCCTGGAGGACGACGTCGATACCGAGGTTCGAGATCGTGGTCGGCAGGTTGTTGCGGCGGTCGACTGCGTCGGTGTCGGTGGCGTGCACCGCGGGCGAGTAGATCGAGTGGTGGAAGGCGAGCATCGACCACTTGGCTTCCGCACCGTGCGCGGCCACGACATCCGTCATCCACTTGATGTGCGAGGTGAAGTCGCGGCTGTTCGAGTTGATGTTCATGAACAGCACATCCTTGTGGATGAACCAGTAGTCGCCGCCCGAGCCGGTGGCCGAACCCGCGCCTGCGGTGCGGTCGACGTTCGGGGTGTTGAAGTGCTGCTCGTAGGCCTTGGATCCCACGTCGTGGTTTCCGTTGGTGGCGACGAACGGGATCTGGCGCAGCTGGTTCGGGCTGAGGAACGCCTCGTACTGCGGCTCGCTGTTGGCCGACTCGACCTGGTCGCCGGCGGAGAACAGCATTTCGGCGTCCGGGTAGGCCGACGTGGCGACGTTCAGCGTGTCCGCCCAGCCGGCGGTGTCGTTGGCCACGTTTCCGGACGAACCGATCTGCGGGTCACCGAAGAACAGGAAGTTGAAGTCGCCATCGAAGTCCTGCGTGCGGAACTTGCTCGTTGCCGACCAGTTGCCTTCGGAGCCGACGCGGTAGACGTAGTCGGTGTTCTCCTTGAGGCCGGTGACCGTCACGAAGCGGTTGTACTCGTTGCTCGTCGTGAGACCGCCGGTCGCGGTGAAGCTCGTGGCCGTTGCGGGGAAGACACCGTCGACGACCTTGGAGGCGAGGGACACCTGTGCGACCTGCGCGGTGTCGGTCGACGAGTACCACGCGAGGTTGCGCTGCGAGTCGTCGGAGCCCACGCCGAGCACGATGTCGGTGAGGGTGGTGGAGTCGGCCGCGTTGGCCGCGACAGCGCCACCGCTGAACACGACGGTGAGGCTGATGATTGCTGCCGCGCAGCGGACCGATGCGCGTTTGTGCACGGGCTTTACTCCGCGCGGTTTGCCGTTAATCGACATGTAGGTTCCAGTGCCTTTCAGAATGTGGATGCGCGAGTGCGCTTACCCACATTCGGGGGGTCCCATGAATCGCTGGTGAACGGAGGGCGCTATAGCCATGTCCGCAGCCAATACCTTTTGCTACCCGAGTCCCAGGATGCGTTCGACGAACCAGATCAGGCCCATCACGGTCACGACGGCGGCGATCGCGATGCCGGTCCAGAGGCCCACGCGCGGCGCACGACGGCGCAGGATCGTCAGCACCGGGAAGATGATCGCGATCAGGCCGAGTTGCACGACCTCGATGCCGACGTTGAAGACGAGCAGCGACCAAAGCAGGGTCCACGACCACGCCTCCTGGATCCCGAGCGCACCGGCGAAGCCGAGGCCGTGCATCAGCCCGAAGGCGAAGACGACCACGAGCCGCGTCCAGTCGCTGCGGTCGAGGCCGAAGCGACCCCCGGTGCGCGTCGTTTCGAACGTGGCGGAGTACGGGCGTCGGCGCCACGTGCCCCAGAGGTACCAGCCGGCGACGATCGCGATCGAGAGGGCGATGAGCGGTTCGACCACGGCAGCAGGCACGTTCACCACTCCGAGGGCGGCGAGGAGGAACGTCACCGAGTGCGCCACGGTGAAGGTCGTGGCGGCAAGCACGACGTCGCGCAGGCGGCGCGACCCGACGATGAGCGCGAGCAGGAAGAGGATGTGGTCGAGCCCGCCGAGGAGGTGCTCGGCGCCGAGCAGGAAGAACTCGGCGAAGCGGTCGGTCCACGCCTGTTCGGTGGAGAACGTCGGGTTCTGGGCGTCGAGGGCCGCGCTGCCGGCCTCGCCGTCGATGTCGTAGTCGACGATCGTCTTGGTATCGGTGACGTAGCCCTCGGAGTCGGGGAAGAGGGCGCTGTCGAACTCGTACGCCGCGGACTCGCCCTCTGTCTCCGCGCAGTCCTGGTCGAGCACCATGGTCGCGTAGGGCACGTCGTCGCGGATGTGCACGGTGATGTCGCCGACGAGCGATGCGGTGCAGCTCGCGCCGTCTGCGGCGACGGTGAAGCGCTTGGTGGCGTAGTCGACGACGGTCTCGGCGTGCGCGTTCATCGCGACCGCTTCGTCGCCGGTCTCGAAGAGGTCCATGCCCTCCTGGAACAGGTCGTCGTCGTTCTCGTTCTCGGCGGCCGACACCACGAGCAGGTCGTACTCGAGGTCGAGGGTCGTACGGAGCGCGCCGTCCCCGCGGGAGGTACTGACGTCGACGTACGCCGTCGACGAGAATCCGTGGGCGGACGCTGGGGCAGCTGCTACCGCGGTGGCGGCGAGGGCGAGCAAGAGGGCGATCACCGTGGAGATACGGCGGCGGGGGCGAGCGAGGTGCATGGAGATCCTTCGGTTGACTCCGGTAACCTGCCCCACCGCGGTGAACGCGGCGCTTACGCCGCACAAACCCCGGGCAAACGCCGCGATCGTTCGTCTCCCGTTCACCACGCGGGTCCGAACCGGATACCTGCCGCCAGCGCACGGCTGTCAGGCTTTCGCGGATGATCTCATTCACCCGTACCGCGGTCGCAGCGGCAGCCGGCGTCGTCGTACTCGCGGTCGCATTGGCCGGATGCAGCGTGGCGGACACGAACCCGGCGGAGTCGTCCGCCGCCGATCGCACGGCGGACGTGCCGCCGCTCGGCGCGGGCTACCTCGGGAGCAACCCCTCGCCCTCGCCCGAGGCGACCGTCTCGCCAGAGCGCGGATCGTGGGACGGCGTCGTGCCGCCGGAGGGTTACCGCGTCGTGTTGATAACCGCGGGAGACGACGCCCAGACGACCACGGTCGCGTCCGCCGTCGAGCGCTGGGCCGCGGCGGGGTCGATCGACCTCGCGGTCTTGAGCGCCGCGCACGACGACGAGGTCGAGGAGCACATCGAGGCGGCCGTCGACCTGCGGCCGGACCTGGTGATCGGGGCGGGAGACGACGTGGTCGACGTCTTCACCCTGCTCACGCCCCAGCACCTCGCGCAGCCGTTCCTGATGATCGGCGTCGAGCTGCCGGAGCCGACCGAGAACGTCAGTTCCGTGATCTGGCCGGGGGCGGCCTACCGGGGGTCGAGCGTCGGGACCTCCGGCGACATCGACCCGGCGAGCTTCACCCCGGAGCGCGCCGACGAGGCGGTCAGGGCGGGTGTGGCCGGCGTGCTGCACGGGCTGACCGGCATCGTGCTGAGCCTGCCGCAGTAACCGCTCCGCGCGCGCGGCCGGCCGATTCTCAGGCTTTTGCCAAGGTCGGCTGCAATGGTGGGAAGTGACTTGAGCCGGATCATCCGAGTTCGTCCCCCCCCCACTATGACCTCTCCCACTCCCAGTTATCGCGCCGTGCGCGCGTCGCCCCTGGCCCTCGGCAACGGCCGCGGACTGCGGACCCTGCTCGCCCTAGCGGCATCAGCGGTCGTGCTCGCCACGTGCGCCGCCTCGGTGCTGGCGTTCCCGCCTGCCTCCCGAGCCGACGACGTTCGTGCCGCCGATGTACGTGCCGCGCAAGCGTTGGCGAACCTCGACAAGTACGTCGCCGAGAATGCCCAGACGATCGAGGTTCCGGCGGACGCGACCGTGGTGCACGCGTCGCGCGATGCGTTCACGGTCACCTCGGGGCACGCCATGTACGCGGCCGGCGGCACCAACCACGACTGGGCGAAGCTCGTGCTGCTCTACGCGAAGTTCCCCGTCACCGACAGCAACGTCGCCGTCTTCACCCGCTGGATGCGCCAGGAGAACGGCACCGACGACTGGTGGAACCGCAACAATCCGCTGAACAACGGCTGGGGTTCCGGCGGGGGATCGGGACTCGGCAGCTACGCCAACCTCGACATCGCGGCCCAGAACGCGGCCAAAGCCCTGCACGGAAATCCCGGCTACGCCGCGATCGTCGCCGGGTTCGAGTCATCCGCCCCGACCGCCCAGATCGAACAGGCCATCTGGGCTTCGCCCTGGGCGACCAGCCACTACGCGAACGGCGCCCACTGGTCGCAGGCCCCGGTCGACGTCGTGAAGTCGCCGGGCGGCACCTGGTAGGTCGCTGCCCCGGGCGCCGCGCGCCCGGTTACAGCGTCACCACCACCTTGCGCGCCGAGACTCCTGCGCGCTGCGTGTCCAGAGCGAGTTGCACCGCGTCGAGGCCGTGACCGACGACGACGGCCTCGGGCGCCGCAACGAAACGGCCTTCGGCGAGGGCCGACGGTAGGAACGACTCGTAAACGAGGGTGCTCACCTCGTCGTTCTTCAGCGAGCTGCCCCAGATGGTCGACGTGCGGATGCCCCGCAGCCGCGTTTTCAGCAGCAGAGCAGCGGTGGATGATCCGATCCGCAGCATCACGCGGGCGAGTCGCGCCGTGCGTCCGCGACCGTTGCCCACCGCGTCGAACGATGCCGGAGTGCTGGCCAAGGCGATGAACCGGTTACCCTCGCAGGCGCCGACGACCTCGACGCACCGCTCGGACGAGCCGGTGCCCACGGCGATCGCACCGGCCAGCGTTTTGCCGTCGAACGCCGCGATGACGTCGGCGACCGCGGTCGGACTCGTGTAGTCGACGACCCGGGTGGCGCCGAGCCCCACGACGTAGTCGAAGTTGCGCGGCGACGCGGTCGTGATCACCTCGTAGCCGGCGGCGACCGCGAGCTGGATGGCGTTGGCGCCCACGCTCGTCGAGCCGCCCCAGACGAGCAGGGTCGTGCCTGTCGGCACCGGGTTCGCCGAGGGGTGGTCGAGCGCGAGCTGGTTCTTCTGGAATAGCCCGCACGCCGCGGTCGACAGGGCGAGCGGCAGCACCGATGCCTGCGCGAACGACAGGTCGTCGGGGATCGGCGACGCCAGTCGCTCGCGCACGACCGAGTACGACTGGAAGGCGCCGGCCGCCGAGGTGTTCTCGTCCTTGTCGGTTCCGGTGGCGAAGCCGAGCACCCGGTCGCCCACGGCGAAGCGGGTGACGGCCGCACCGACCTCGACGACCTGCCCCGCGACATCCGACCCCACGACGAAGGGGTACCTGATCCACGGGTAGATGATGTTGCCGACCTCCTGGAGAATCCAGTCGAGCGGGTTGATGGCGACGGCGTGGTTTCGCACCACGATCTCGTCGGGGCCCGGCCGGGTGTACGGCGCGGGACCGACCGCGAGACGGGCGTGTTTCGGGCCGAGCCAGGCGGCGGTGTTGGTCGGCGGTGTCGCGGCGGTGTGCTCGGACGCGGCAGTGATGGTGTGGTCGTCGGCCGGGGTCACGTAGTCGGGGGTCATGCGAAGTACGCGCCGCTCGCGAGGTCGTCGGCGAGGCTCGGGCCGGTCGGGGTCCAGCCCGTGCGCTGCTGGGTGAGTGCGCTCGACGACGGCAGGTCCATGCCGAAGAATCCGCCGATCCAGCCGAAGTGGGTCGCTGCTTCGTCGGCGGGAATCGACACCACGGGCAGGTCGAGGCCCCGCCCGATGGCTTCGGCGATCGTGCGGGTCGGCACTCCCTCTTCGCCCACGGCGTGCAGCACCGAGCCGGGTGCCGCCGATTCGAGCGCGAGGCGCACTAGACGTGCCGCGTCGGAGCGGTGCACGGCCGGCCAGCGGTTGGCGCCGTCGCCGACGTAGCCCGAGACGCCGGTCGTGCGGGCGATGTCGACGAGAACGGACACGAAGCCGTGGTCGCCCTGCCCGTGCACGGTGGGGGCGAACCGGACGCTGACCGAACGCACGCCGTGATCGGCAAACGCGAGGGCGAGGTTCTCGCTGCCGCCGCGGGGTGAATCGAGGCCGTGCGACGGGTTCACGTCGTTCTCGGTGGAGACGCGTCCCATGACGAGCCCGGCGACGCCGGCCGCGACCAGGAATGGCCGGTCGGAACCGACCAGCGCGTCGCCCAGCGTCTGCACCGCGTTGCGTTCGGCCAGGTTGGAGGCCGCGGGGTTGGCGAAGTCGTGCTTGTTAGCGAGGTGCACCACCGCGTCGGCGGATGCGGCGCCGGCGCGCAGGCTGTCGAGATCGCCGCGCTGCACGGAGGCGCCTTTCGCCTCGAGGGAGTGGGCGGATGATTCGGACCGTGCGAGTCCCACGACCCCGTGTCCGGCGGCGAGCAATTCGTCGACCACTGCAGATCCGATCCAGCCGGAGGCTCCGGTAACAAATACGCGCATGACTGCTCCTTCGATTGATGTCAGATGCTGACATCGACCATACACGTCATGTCAGAGCCTGTCATCACTGTGCTTTTTCGTTAGGATGAGCGCATGGGTAGATGGGAGCCGGGCGCACGCGAGCGCCTTCAGGGAGCGGCACTCTCGCTGTACTCGGGCAAGGGATTCGAGGTGACCACGGTCGCCGAGATCGCTCAGGTCGCTGGGCTGACGGAGCGGACCTTCTACCGGTATTTCGCGGACAAGCGCGAGGTGTTGTTCGCCATCTACGACGAGTTCACGCGGCCGTTCCTCGACGGCATCGAGGGCGCGCCTCAGGGTGCTCGGCCGATGGAGATCATGGCGGCGGCGGTCGCGACGGCCTCCGAGTTCTTCACCGTCGACCGGCAGCCCTACTCGCGAACGCGGCAGAGCGTGATCATGGCCAACCCCGAGCTGCACGAGCGGGAGTTGCTCAAGTTGGCGTCGTTGGCGGCGACTCTCGCGACGGCCCTGCGCGAGCGCGGGGTGAAGCAGACGGCCGCCACGCTCGCGGCGGAGATGGGTGTGACCGTCTACCGGGTGTCGTTCGAGCTGTGGATCGCGGACGGCGAGACCAGGCCGATGGCGGAGATTGCGAGCGGGGTGTTCGCCGAGCTCGGTGTGCTGACGGGGCCCGCCTAGGCGGTCGGTGTCGGGTATCGCTGGATTGGTCCGAACTAGAACGGGTACTGCTCCGGATCCGGTGGTTCGTCCCATCCGGTAAGTGGTGGCGGCTTGATATCGGGCGGCGCCGTTCCGCCGGTGTCTCCGGACCTGTTGCCGCTCGGCCCGGCGCCCGGGGATCCGCGTCGGAGCATGTCGCTGCCGAGGATGTTGGTGGGTCTGACGGTGACGGTTTTGCCGGTCGCGGTGGTCCATTCCATGGTGCCGTCGGGGAGTTTGCGGAGTTTGACCCTGGTGTGGTGTTTGAGGTTGTGGTGTTCGGTGCAGAGCGGGCTGAGGTTGGCCAGGCAGGTGGTGCCTTCGCCTGCCCAGTCCTGGGTGTGGTCGAGTTGGCAGTGTGTGGCGCGTTTGTTGCAGCCGGGGGCTGTGCAGGTCTCGTGCTGCAGGCGGACGACCTGTTTCAGGTCGGCGGGGACGGCGTATTTGCTGCGGTCGAAGTCGAGGATCGCGGAGGTGACCGGGTCGGTGAGGATGCGGGCGAAACCGGGTGCTTTGACGGCGAGGTCGCGGGCGGTGTCGGGGCTGATGGGCCCGTAGCCGTCGAGGTGGGCCGGGGTCTCGGCCTGGCCGAGCAGGGTCAGCACCGGGACGGTGACCAGCACCTGCGGGCGGATGCCGTGGGGGACGGGGTCGCCTGACGTGCAGAGATCGCCGTCGAGGAGCAGGTCGGTGACCGCGTCCGCCTTCCGTTGCGCGAGGGTGCGCTTCGCCCCGTTACCGGCGCCGTCCTCGGTGCCGTCGGTGCCGTTGGCGAGGGCGATGCGGGTGATGCGGTCCATGATCGCGACCGCGGCCTCGGCGGTCATCAGGGTTGACAGGATCGCCATGCCGTCCTGCTGCGGGTCGATCCAAGTGGTGCGGTCCTCGATCGCGACCCGGTGACGTCGTTCGATGCTGTCGGGGTCGAGGGCTTCCCGCTTCTTGCGGGCGTCGTTCTTGAACTTCGACACCGTCAACTCTTTCGCCCGCGGCAGCACGGTGCTCTCGAACTCCGCGGTCACGATGTCGGAGAGCCCGGCGGTCTGGTCGATGATGACCTGCGCGTGCCGGTAGCTGATCTCACCGGCCCCCAACGCCGTGTGGGTGT
Source organism: Conyzicola nivalis (assembly GCF_014639655.1). NCBI lineage: Bacteria > Bacillati > Actinomycetota > Actinomycetes > Micrococcales > Microbacteriaceae > Conyzicola > Conyzicola nivalis. The sequence continues at coordinate 1,724,345 of NZ_BMGB01000001.1, read as the reverse complement.
CGGGCAGTGACTGCACGAGGCGCTGCGACTCGCCGATCAGGGTCTCCGCGGTGCGCTCCGGGATGCGCAGGCGCGCCGCCAGATCGAACGCGAGTTCCCGCCGGGCACGAACGGCGGCGTTCCAACCGTGAGGTTCGGCCCCCAGCGGCCCGCCGGACGACCCCTCCGCCGCGATGGCCTCGCTCGTGCGACGGGCGGCATCGATCAACTCCGCCCGCGCCGCCGCGATCGCACCGGCGATGCGATCCACCGCTTCGACCGTGTCGAGCACCCCGCCCAGCGACCCGCGCAGCATCGCCACCCGCGGCGCCTCGACACCCGGAGGGAACCCCTGCAGACCTGTCATGCCCGAAGTGAAACCGCGGCCACCGACATTGCCCCACACCCGGCCGAAAACCTGTGGAAAGCGGGTTTATCCCCAAGGTCGAATGGGAGAAGACGACCAGGGCGAGCAGCCGAGCGGCCGACAAGTCGTCTAGTTCTCGACGTCCCGCTCGAGCTCGTCCGCGGTCAACCGCTCGCCCGGGTGCGGGGTGCGGAACAGCGGGTTCGGATGCAGCGGCTCCGGCTCTTCGTCGGCAGAGTCAGCCTGGGCGGCATCCGGAATAAAAACATCGGGACCGTCGCCCTCGACCTCGTATTCGAGCTCCTGCTCGGCACCGCTGGGGCGCCGTTCGGGATCGGGCAGAAACGAATCTGTAGTCGACATGCAGCCAGCCTCGCATCGAGAACGCCGAAACGAAAGGCCCAGATCTACGTGCCGCGCTGCATCAGCATTCCGCCGCTGAGAACGGTCATCAGCCCGAGAAAACCGAAGAACAGACCCAAGAGCTCGTTGCCTGCCGCCGACGCCACCGACCACCCGCCGCCGCCGAGCAGCAGACCGCCGACCAGCAACATCAGGCCGATCAGTTGGCGTCGAAACATGGCGCCAGCCTAGGGCCGCGTACCCGCCCAGCCGAGTGGTTGACACGGCTAGGATCGGTCCGCCAGCGACGCCGCGAGCGCCACCGCGGCCAGGATGGACGCGGCCGCCCGAGCGTGGTTGGCGCGGCGCCAGCGCGGCTCGAACCGCTGCCAGTCGGGCGAACCGCCCGCGAGCGCGTTGTTGAGCGGCACGTTGCGCACGACGGTGATGCCGAACGCGACGAGGGCGAGCGCCGCCCCCGCAATGCGCGCCGGGTGGGTCTCGCCGACCAGCTCGAACACCGCCACGGCTGCCGCGCTCACGGCGCCGCCGAAGAAGACGAGCATGAACGGCGGGCGCACCGCGGCGACATTGACCGCGCGCATGGCCGCCACGGCGTCGCTCGCCGCGCGGGTGCGCAGCGCGGGCAGCACCAGCGCCGAGAACGAGAAGTAGACACCGCCGGCCACCCCCGCGCAGGCGGCGGCGGTAACGACGGTCGCGGTTTCCAGAGTGTTCATGGTCCCAGTCAAGACCACGAAGGACCGCGCCTGAATAGTCAGCCGTATCGTTCTGATACGCGATCGTCTAAATTGAGCGCATGGACCCCCTCGCGCACCTGCTCGACGGCCCCCGCGCCCACCGCGCCTTCGCCCTCCGCGTGGTGATGTCGCCGGGGTGGTCGGTCGACGTGCGCGACGAGGCGCCGCTCACGGTGATGGCGATGGTCACGGGCAGTGCGGTGCTCGTCGACGACGACCGGACGCACGCGCTCGAACCCGGCGACGTCGCGTTGGTGCGCGGTCCGGCTCCGTACAGGGTTTCGGATGATCCGGACCGCGCGCCCGACGCCGTGATCCACCCGGGGCAGCTCTGCACCACCCCGGCCGGGGAGCATCTCGACCTACCGATGTCGCACGGGGTGCGCACCTGGGGCAACTCGCCGGACGGCGCGACGAGCATGCTGATCGGCACCTACACGAGCGATGCCGAGGTCAGTCGTGCCGTGACAGCGGCGCTGCCCCGCGTCGCGATCGTGCCGGCGGGACAGCTGGACCCGGTGCTCGTCGGCCTTCTGGGGCGCGAGATCACCAGCGACGCGCCCGGTCAGGGCAGCACGGTCGACCGGCTGCTCGACGTGCTGCTCGTGCATGCGATCCGCCAGTGGGCGTCCGAGCACCCGGAGTCGGCGCGGGGCTGGCTCGCCGGACGCTCCGACCCGCTCGTCGCGCGAGCGCTCGAGCTGTTCCACGGTGAGCCCGCCGCCGCCTGGACGCTCGACCTGCTCGCCCGGCGGCTCAACGTGTCACGGGCCACCGTGGCCAGCCGGTTCCGCGCGACCGTGGGCGAGTCGCCGATCTCCTACCTCACCAACTGGCGCATGCTGCTCGCGAGCGAGATGCTCGCCCGGCCGGAGGCGACCACCGGCCAGATCGCGGCGGACGTGGGTTACGGCAGCCCGTTCGCGCTGAGCACCGCTTTCAAGCGGCGCTTCGGGCAGAGCCCCACCGAGTACCGGCGGCGGGTGTATCCGACCGCTACGGCGGGTCGGCGACGCGACGCGGGCTAGAACCCGCCGGGCCGCATCCAGGCCGAGCTTCCGCCGGCGCGCTGGGCAGCGTCGTACGCATTCGGTTCCTCCGACGCGCCGGCCCGTTGGGTGTCGTCGCGGTCGGCCGCGAATCGACGACGCAGGCGTGCCGCCAGGACGGTGCGGACGAGGGCCACGATGCCCGTGAGGATCAGCACGATGGTGACGACAATGCCCGCGACGGTGGTGTCCATGCCCTCAGTATGCGGCTCGGACCTACACTATGCTGCTCGGGTGAGAATCTCCAGTTCGTTCGTGATGCCCTCGGGGCGCTTGGGGGTAGCCGGCTTTTCACTCGCCGGCTGCAGATAGCCCCTCGGCTTACCCCATTTAACGAACTTTCTGCTCACGGCGCTCAGCCGCGGGCATCGACCCTGGAGCATCCGCATGATCTCTCTCGACGAGAAAACCATCCGCGCGTCGTTCGTGAACGCGTCGCGCAAAGAAACATCCGACCTGACCCTGCCGGCCGACTTCGCCGGACTCGACTGGGACCGTCTCGACTATCTCGGCTGGATCGACCCGAAAATGGCGAAGCGCGCCTACATTGTGGTTCCCCTGCCCGACGGCCCGGTGGGCATCGTGCTCAGACAGGCCGACGCCGCGCCTCGCAGCCGGGCCCAGTGCTCGTGGTGCCAGGACGTGCACCTGCCCAACGATGTGGTGCTCTACAGTGCCCGCCGGGTGGGGGCGGCCGGCCGCAACGGCAACACGGTCGGCACGCTGATCTGCTCGAAGTTCGAGTGCTCGGTCAACGTTCGCAAACTGCCGCCGTCGGCCTACATCGGGTTCGACCGTGAAGCCGCGCGCGAACAGCGCATCGCCGTCTTGCGGCAGCGGGCGACCGACTTCGCGACCGGCATCGTGCTGGGCGAGTAGCGCACTGCGACCGACCTCGACCGACCACGACAAAAGGCCCGTCACCCCGCTCGGGGTGACGGGCCTTCGCCGTGCCGCGTCTCGCTACTTCTCGGGGATGGTTTCGCCGGGAATCTCGGAGTCGGTGTACTCGCCTTCGGCCTCCACCGTACGGTCCGCCGGGTCGAGCGGGTCGTTGTCGGTGTATTCGCCTTCGCCTTCGCGCTTCGAAGTCGTCATTGATCTTCCTTTCGTCGATTCCTTGCTTCGACGGTACGCCACGGTGGCCCGTGTCGCATAGCAGGTCGGATGGCTCGCAGGTTGGCCCTAAGCCGTGTAGGGAGAATGGTGTGTGACTCATTCGCGACAAAGCCTCCGTTCCGCCCTGCTGACCCCGATCATGCGCGCGAGGGGGAGCAAGCGCGAGTTCTCGTCGCCCGACCTCACGATGCGCCTCGCGGCGGACCACGTGCTGCGCCCGGAGTCGTTCGCGCCGCCGAAGAACATCGACAAAACCGTGCGCATCACGGTGCGCCGGGTGGCCGGATGGCCGGTCTACACCCTGACGCCGCGCGAGAGCCCGGTCAACCGCCGGGCACTCTACGTGCACGGTGGCGCGTGGGTGCACGAGATCTCTCCGTTCCACTGGTGGCTGATCGCGCGCCTCGCGGTGAACACGGGCACCGAGTTCACCGTGCCGATCTATCCGCTCGTACCGCGGGGAACGGCCGGCGAGGTCGTGCCGGTGGTCGCCGATCTCGCGGCCGAGCTCGTGGCGGAGGCCGGTTCATCCGCGGTTCTTATCCTCGGCGACTCCGCCGGCGGAACCATCGCGCTTTCCGCGGCCATGCTGCTGCGCGACCGCGGTGTGCCCGCGCCCCGTGACATCGTGCTCATCTCGCCGGTGATCGACCTCACCTTCAGCGATCCGCTGACCTACGAGATCGAGCCGCGCGACCCGTGGCTGAACGTGCCGGGTCCCAAGGCGGCCGCCGAGGTCTGGCGCGGCGACCTGCCGATCGAGCACCCGTTCGTGAGCCCCGTGAACGCCCCGCTCGCCGGCATCGGTCGCATCACGCTGTTCAGCGGCACACGCGACATCACCCACGCCGACGCGATCACGCTGGCGAAGAAGGCACGGGCCGAGGGTCACCCGCTCGACTTCCACCAGCGGGCGAACATGCTCCACGTGTATCCGCTGCTGCCGATTCCCGAGGGGGCCGAGGCACGCGCGGTGATCGAGGCGGTGCTCGCCGCGGACGAGTGGCGCCTGTGATGACGGTCTCGGGGCGCTGTTCAGCGGGAGCCCTGGCGTTCATCGTCGGCGCGTTGCAGTACGTCACGCTCGAGGCCGTCGCGGCCGCGGCCTGGATCGAGCCGCGTTACGACCACGCGGCCAACTACATCAGCGACCTCGGCGTACCGGACGCCCAGATCTACGGCGGGCGGGACGTCTACTCACCGCTGGCCTGGGTGATGAACACCGGGTTCGTGCTCGAGGGCGTGTTCTTCGTTCTCGGTGCCGTGCTGCTCGCGGTGCTGTTCCGGGGCGTCTCCCGCTGGCTCTTCGTGGGGTTCGCCGTGCTCCACGGCGTGGGCATCGTGCTGGTCGGGCTCTTCAACGAGGCCGCGGATGCCGGTCCGCTGCACCTGATCGGGGCGCTGCTGGCGATCGTCTTCGGCAACCTGACCGCGCTCGTGGCCGGCGTCGCCGCGGTGCGCGCGGGCCTGCCGCGCTGGTTCTCGGTCGCGAGCGTGGTGCTGCCCGTCGTCGGTCTGCTGAGCGAGGGTGTGCTTCTCGCCGGGCTCTCGGACGTGCGGTTCGACGGGCTGTGGGAGCGCGGCGGCGTGTACTCCGTGACCGTGTGGCAGCTGCTGATCGGCGTCGCGGTGCTCGCTACGTTGCGAGCCGCTCGAGCGAGCAGTCCGGACCGGGGAAGACCAGTGACTCATGCCCGTCGTCGAACTTGACCAGATACGGCGGGTCGCCGTCGTTCCCCCGAACTTCGGCTATCTCCCCGTGGCGGTCGGGAGACCCGACGTTCTTGCCGTGGATGACGATCCGTTCGCCCACCGTTGCGCGCATTGCGATCACCTCGCGCCCATAGTACGACCGGCCGCGACCGACGAAAAGAGTGCCTAGGCGGCGACGCCGTACTTCTTCATCGCGGTCTCCACGATCTCGAGACCCTCGAGCCCCGGCATCCGCGAGATGTGGTCGTCGAGCTTGCGGATCTCACGCATGCCCTCCTCGCCGGCGAACAGGTGGCCCATCACGTGGGTCACCTCCTCGGGCTCCATGACGCTCGAGCCGACCGGCCCCCACGCCTTCTTCAGCGCGAAGCGGGCGATAACGCGCGCCTTCTTGCTGCTGGCCAGACGCTCGCGCGCCTGGGTGGCGTAGAAGGCCACGTGCTTGGCCTCCTGCTTGGCGATGCGCTTGAGCAGCACGGCCAGCACCGGGTGCTTCTCGAGTTCGGCCAGGCGGTTGTAGGCGGCGACGGCCGACCACTCGTTTGCGGCCCCCCAGATCATGTGCACGGCGATGAAGTCCTTGCCCACGATGTTGCCGAGCAGCGACTGCTTCACGGGATCCAGCTTGTCTTTCCAGCCCAGCTTGAGGCGGGTGGCCTTGAGCTGGTCGAAGTCGACGGTGATGCCGTGCGCACCCAGCACCTCGGCGAGGGCCTCACCGTGCCAGAACTCCTCGCGGTTCCACATGGTCATAAACGCCGAAACCTCGGGGTCCTTGTGCGACGGCGTCACGAGCATGTCGCGCAGGTAGCAGACCGTGTGGTACTCGATGTCGCACATGTAGCGCAGGCTGCGGAGCGTCGATGCGGGCAACGGGTTCGTTTTGAACTCGTCGAAGTCGAGGTCGCTCCAGTTCACGTTGACGCTGGTCGCGGTGTACTTGTCGATGTCAAACGCCATGGGAGACAGCTTTCTCGTCGGTCGGGGATACCGAAGCGTTCGGAGCGGAGGGCCGTCCCAGTTTGGCCGTAGTGGCCCACGACTGGATAGTCCACCGTTTGGCCTGCGCCTGGCTGTAGAGCTGGGTGTCGGGGTTCACCGCGGTCGGGTTGCCGAGCAGCTGCAACCAGGGCACGTCGGCGTGGGAATCGCCGTAACCGTAGGACTGGCTAAGGTTCAGGCCGTGCTGCTTCGCGTACTCGCGCAGCCACGAGGCGCGTGCCTCGTCGACGAGCGGGGGCGTGGCGAGGTAGCCGGTGAGCACACCGTCGCGCTCGTGCATGCTGCCGGCGACGACCTCGTCGAAGAACGGCGCGAGCGGCGTGGTCATGAGGTCGATGGTGCCGGTGACGAGCACGGTGCGGTGGCCGGCCTCGCGGTGCTCCTGAGCCCGGCGCAGCGCGTCGGGGTAGACGTGGTTGATCAGCTGGCGGCCGAACCGGCCGCGCACGAGCGCCTCGATGCGCGACACCCTGATGCCCTCGTAGCGGCGCATGAACGTGCGGATGAACTCGCCGCGGTCGTGGCGTTCCGCGCGCAGGTACTTCGGGATCGAGACGGCCAGGCTGGCGAGCTCGCGCGCCATGAACGTCTTCGTGATGCCCAGCCAGAGGTACTGCTGCACGAGGTTGGACTCGAGAACGGTGCCTTCCAGATCGAAGACGGCCACGACATCCGACCGCTTGGGAAGGGCGCGCTGCGCACGCTTGTTTCCCTGCGGGCGGTTCGCGAACGCGTTCGTGAGAGCGGTGATAGCGGGGAAATGCACGCGCTGGAAGTAGTCGTTCCAGTCGATCGCGGCGACGTCGAAGCCGAGATCGGCCCGCATCTCCGCGGGGATCGAGTTGTGCAGCTTCTTCGCGTTGCTGTCGTCGAAGATGATCTCGGTCTGCACGTAGGCGCGGTAGAGCTCGGTGTAGCCACGCAGCGTCTCGAGCGCGTTCTGGTTGACGTGCACGCCGTCGAGCCACTTCTGGGTGCGCTTGGTGGAGGGCAGCCGGGTGATGGTGCGTTCGGCGAACTCGGCGATGTCTTCGCGGCGCTTGAGCGCACGCTCCACCTTGCGGGCGCCCGGGAAGCGCCAGAGCGGGACGCTGATGTGGCCGTCCTCGTGGGGGAGCGGGTTCGCGGTGAAGAACTCGTTGACGTTCTCGTACATCTCGTGGAACGGCAGCGGGTTCGAGGCGCCGGAGTTGACGTGGTAGTACTGCGGGTCTGCCGGGTCGGGATCGGTGCCCGCCGCCGCGATGATGGCGTTAACGACGTAGTCGACCGGGATGATGTCGAGGATCGAGTCGGGCAGGCCGGGGAAGTCGGGCAGCTGGCCGCGGCCGTAGGCGAGGATGAGCGGGTCGGCGACCTTGAACCCGTCGATCCAGCCGGGGAACGGGTGGTGCAGCGCGCTCTCGATGATGGCGGGTCGCACCACGGAGAGGCGGTGGCCGGCCTGGGCCCACAGCTCCTCGGCCGCGCGCTCGCCGAAGGCCTTGGTGAGCGTGTACACGTCGGTCCAGCCGAGGCTCTCGGCGCGGGTGCGGCCGTAGTCGACCAGCTCTTTCGTGACCCACTCGGCGCGGGCGGTCTCGGCGGCACGGGCGACGGCCTGCGGCCCGGCCTTGCCGTTCACGGCACGCGAACGGTTGATGAACCGCCGCAGGCTCTCGGGCTCGCGCGAGGCCAGCTCGACCTGTTCGCGCGCCTTCGCTGCCGAGGCGGCCTCGGCTCGCCAGTCGACCTCGTGGGTGAGCGACGCCTCGGGCATGATGCCCTTGCGGATGCCGCCGACGTAACAGGTGGAGACGTGCACGACGTGCGGGTCGGAGCCGGAAGCCAGCAGTGCGCCGTAGAGGCCGAGAGCGCCGCCGACGTTGGTGTCGAAGGCCTCGTCGATGGGCGGATCGAACGAGACGGTGGATGCACCGTGGATCACCACATCGATGTCGCCGGGCAACTCGGAGATCGAGGTGAGACTGCCCGAGACGACAGTCACGCGCTCGGCGAGAATGCGGGCGGCTTCTTCGTCGCCGACCTTCTCCTTCCACGCCGAGAACACCGGCTTGCGCAGCAGGTTGGCGAGGCGCGTCTCGGTGGTGGCGCTGCCCTTCGTGCGCACGAGGATTGAGACGCGGGTGTCGGGGTACGACGAGAGCAGGCGCTCGAGCACCGCCTGGCCGACGAAACCGGTGGCTCCCGTGAGGAAGACGTGGGCGCCGGCGAGGCCGGATTTCTTCTCTGCTGCACTCATGCGGCGCGACCGCCGTGTGCTGCTACTGCGCGTGAAATGAGGGGGAGCCCTTCCTGGCCGGGGAGAGAGGAGATCTTCGCGTCGATGGCCGCGGCGATGCCGGGGGCGCTGGCGAAGAGGTAGGAGTAGAAGAAGTCGGTCTCGGATTTCGCCTCGGCCTCGGCGCCGATGGGCCACTGGGCTCCGGCGATCTGGCGGGCGACGGTGACACGGGTGTGCTCGGCGAATGCGAGCCGGTCGCGCGCCTGCGCCTCGAAGAATTCGAGTTGGCGCTGCTGCACGGCCACGAGCCGGTCGACGATCGCGACGAGCGCGGGGTTGGGGTCGAGAGCCACGATGCGGGCCAGGGCAGCCTGTGTCATCCACTCGTCTATCGTGCCGAGGGTCATGTGCACCGCGATCATGTCTTCGCCGAGCTTGTTGGCGCGGATCGACCCGGTGATGGGGCGCACGCGCTCCCGGATCTCGCCGAAGAAGGCCGCGACGCGCGATCGCTGCTTGGGCGTGGGGAGGGTCGTGTCGTGGGCGTCGAGAACGTGCTGGAGCGCGTCGGCGATCCAGAACTTCTCGAAGGCCCAGGTGCCGAGAAACGCGGTGACCCTGGCGTCTTTGTGGGTCGCGGTGACGAGCACGTTGCGCAGATGACCCATCGTTCCGCTCTCGACCGCGGCCACGTAGCGCAGGGCGCGCAGCGTGTCGGGGCGCAGGGGAGACGCGGCGAAGGGGGCGAGATCCATCTCGCCGCGGTGGCTGCCGGATGCGGTGCGGGCGTAGTCGCGCACACTGAATCCCTGAGCGGGAACGGCCACGGGAGGGCCGTCTGACTGACTGTGCACGTTGCTCTTTCCCGCCGAAATAATCTGGTGCACCGAAGTCTATTCGATCAACGATACGGGCCGCGTAGCGTATCCTGTCCGAATGGCAACTGCTCTCGTCACGGGTGGGACGTCGGGCCTCGGAGCGGAGTTCGCCCGGGCCCTCGCCCGTCGTGGATACGATCTCGTGCTCGTCGCGAGAAACCCGGAACGGCTCGATTCGATGGCGGCAGAACTGCGCGCGACGGGCCGCTCGGTCGAGACGCTGCGTGCAGACCTCAGCGACCGCACCGATGTCGGGGTGGTCGTCGACAGACTGACGGATGCCGCCCGCCCCATCGACGTCTTCGTCAACAACGCGGGGTTCGGCATCCACACGCCGCTCACCTCCGTCGACACGAGCTCGCACGATCGCGCCATCGAGGTGATGATCCGGTCGGTGCTCGTCCTCGGCGGGGCGGCCGGCCGCGCCATGCGGGCCAGGGGCGACGGGGCCATCATCAACGTCTCGAGCGTCGCCGGGTACATGGCGATGGGCAGCTACTCCGCGGTCAAGGCCTGGGTGCGCAGCTACAGCGAGGGGCTCTCGGTCGAACTCCGCGGCACCGGCGTGCGCGTCACGGCGCTGCTGCCCGGCTGGGTGCACACCGAGTTCCACGACCGCGCCGGCATCACGACGAGTTCGATCCCGAACGCCCTCTGGATCGACGCGGGCCTGACGATCGAGTCCGGACTCCGCGCCTCGGAGAAGGGGCGCGCCCTGGTCATCCCCTCCGCGCGCTTCAAATTCCTCTTCTTCATCGTGAACCACCTGCCACGCGGCGTCGTGCGCTGGATCTCCGGCAAGATCTCGTCGAGCCGCAGCGACTCTGTCGAGACCCACGCATGACGGGCAAAGACGCCAAGCCGGTGAAGGTCACGCACCTCCACCGGTTCTCGTCGTCGGGTCACGCCGCGGCGCGGTTCATCGCCCAGCGCGTCATCCTGAAGGGCGTCGTCTGGTCGGTGGCCAAGGTGACGGTCAAGGGCAAAGACACCCTCAAAGACCTGAAAGACCCGTTCATCGTCGTGGCGAACCATTCGAGCCATCTGGATGCGCCCCTCATCACCGGCGCCCTTCCGCGGGCGCGGGCGCGGTATCTCGCCGCGGGTGCCGCGGCCGACTACTTCTTCGACGTGGCCTGGCGCCGCGCCGCGACCGCCCTGTTCTTCAATGCCTTCCCCGTCGACCGCAGCGGGGGCGGCGCCCGCTCGGGCCTCGCGAAAGAGCTGCTCGGCCGCGGCGTGCCGCTGCTGATCTTCCCGCAGGGCGGACGGTCGAAGGACGGAATCATCGGCCCGTTCAAGCCGGGCGCCGCCGTGCTCTCTATGCACGTCGGGGCGCCGTGCGTGCCGGTCGCGATCATCGGGGCCGCCGACGCCATGCCGCCCGGCCGCAACTGGCCGGTACCGGGCCGCCCACCCGTCGTGGTCGTCTTCGGCGAGCCCATGATCGCCGAGCCGGGCGAGAGCCCCGCCGATTTCTCTGCAAGACTGCACCGCACGGTGTTGGACCTGCACGCGGCGCACTCCGCGTAGCCTCAGCCGTCTCGAATCAGACCCCGTACCGAATCAGCGTCACAAGAAAGTGGAACCATGGCGAACGTCAAGCACATGAAGTGGTGGGGCTGGGGAGTCGAAGGAATCGCGTTCACCTACGACAACAAGCCCGCATTCGCCCCCTTCGTGAAGAAGGCCGTCGGACTCGAGCTCGACGGCAGCGCCGGCTCGAGCGTCTCCTTCTCCGACCTGACGCTGCCGTCGAGCACGATCGACCAGGCGTTCCTCGCCGAGCTCGGTGCCATCGTCGGCACCGACAACGCGATCGTCGACGACGAGCTGCGCCTCGTGCACACCTACGGCAAGAGCATCCGCGACCTGCTGCGCATCCGTGCGAGCGACCTGCCGCGCATGCCCGACGTCGTCGTCTACCCGGCCGACGAGGCCGAGGTCTCCGCCGTGGTCTCCGCCGCCGTGGCGGCCAACGCCGTGATCATCCCCTTCGGCGGCGGCAGCAACATCTCGGGCAGCCTCGAGCCACACCCGGGCGAGGCCCGCGTCGTCATCTCGCTCGACCTCGGACGCCTGAACAAGGTCGTCTCCATCGACGAGGGCTCTGGCCTCGCCCGCATCCAAGCCGGCGCGCAGGGACCGTTCATCGAGGAGCAGCTGGGCGCGCGGGGCTGGACGATGGGCCACTTCCCCGACAGCTTCACCCACTCCACCCTCGGCGGCTGGGTGGCCACCCGCTCGTCGGGGATGCAGAGCGACAAGTACGGCGACATCGCCGACATCGCCCGCGGCCTGCGCATGGTGCGCCCGGCCGGCATCGTCGACATCCGTCCCGTTCCCTCCGCCTCCACCGGGCCGAGCGTGCGCGAGATGATCCTCGGCAGTGAGGGCAGGCTCGGTGTCATCACCGAGGTCACCGTGCAGGTGCACCGCACCCCCGAGGTGCGCGAGATCAACGGCTACCTCTTCCCGAACTGGGAGGCTGGCATCGCCGCGATGCACGAGATCTCTGAGAGCGACGCCCGACCGACCGTGACCCGCGTCTCCGACGCCCGCGAGAGCGGCTTCTCGTTCGCCACCGGCAAGGCGAAGACCGGCTTCGACCCGCAGAAGGTCCTGATGGCCTACCTGAAGCGTCGCGGCTGGGACCTCGAGGGCATCAACCTGTCGTTCATCGGCTTCGAGGGCAGCAAGTCCCACGTCGCCTACGAGAAGAAGATCGTCGCGCGCATCGTGAAGAAGCACGGCGGACTCGGCGTGGGCAAGGGCCCCGGCGTGCTCTACGACCAGAAGAAGTTCGACACCCCGTACCTGCGCGACTTCCTGCTCGACCGCGGTGCCGCGGCCGACGTGTCGGAGACGGCCGCGCCCTGGTCGCGCCTCAACGAGATCCACGACGCCGTGTATGCGGCGGCGAACGAGGCCTACGAGCAGATCGGCACGCCCGGCTGGATTATGAGCCACCTCTCGCACTCGTACCACTCGGGGGCCTGCCTCTACTTCACGTTCGCCTTCGTGCACGGCGGCGACACCGCGATCGCGCAGTACGACGTCGTGAAGCGCGCCATCCAGCAGGCGTTCGTCGACCACGGCGGAACGATCTCGCACCACCACGGTGTCGGTCGCGAGCACGCGCCCTGGCTAGAGCAGGACATCTCCACCGAGGGTGTCGCGCTGATGAGCGGGCTGTTCACCGCTGCCGACCCGAAGAAGAACTTCAACCCCGACAAGGTGATCACCTACTAAACGGTTATCACGCCGAGAATCCCGGCCAGAGCAGCTCCAGCACGGAGTCTGCCCACTCGTCGTCGAGCTCGCCGCCGCGGATCAGCTGCCCGAAGAGGGCGCCGAGCAGCACGGTGGCGGCGAGGCCGATGTCGAGGTCGGCCTTGAGGTCGCCCGCCGCCACCCGCTCGTGCAGAAACTCGGTGAGCCGCACCGAGCGGGCCTTGATCATCTCGCGCATCAGGTCGTTCGATTCGGGATGGTCGTTGAGGATGATGGATGCCGCGGCGCCCCGCCCCACCATGTTCTCGGCCATCCGTGCCGCATCGTGCAGCAGCCATTTGAACGTCTCGTAGGTGGGCAGGTCGGTCGGGATGGCGACCTCGCCCGTGGACGACTCGATCGCCGCCCGCAGCAGGTGCTCGCGCGAGTCGTAGCGACGGTAGATGGTCGTTTTCGCGATGCCGGCCTTCGCGGCGACGGCCTCGATGTTCACGGCGGCCGGGCCGTGACCACGCAGTATGTCGAGCGTCACGCTGAGGATGCGCGCGTCGATCGCCCGACCGCGGACCGCCTTGACCTGGGGAGCCAGCTCGGTCACGGGAATCCCTCCGCTCGGTTGTCGGTGGTGGTCGGTCGGTGGTGGTCGGTCGGTCGGTCGGTGCGAGCGTCAATCGTAACCCTGAACGCTACGCGGCGCGTGTCGATAATTCCGCGGTCGCGCTAGCATCGGCGCATGGTATCCAGCGCAAATCTCGTGGCGTTCACGCTCGCTGCCCTGCTGTTGGTCGTGCTGCCCGGGCCGAGCGTTCTGTTCGTCGTCGGCCGCGCCCTCGCGATCGGCCGCGTGGGCGCGCTGCTCAGCGTGGTGGGCAACGCGATCGGCATGTTCGTGCAGGTGGTCGCGATCGCCCTCGGACTCGGGGTGCTCCTGGAACAGTCGATCGTGCTGTTCACCATCGTCAAGTTCGCGGGCGCGGCGTTCCTCGTCTATCTCGGGGTGCAGGCCATCCGACACCGCAACCGGCGATCGTCGACGAGCGGTTCGGATGCGCCCACGAGCCGCTGGCGTTCCCTCGCCGAGGGCGCGGCGGTCGGGGTGAGCAACCCGAAGTCCGTGGTGTTCTTCATCGCGGTGCTGCCGCAGTTCGTCGACCCGCTCGCCGGGGGAGTGCCGCTGCAGATGATCGAGCTGGGCGCCGTGTTCGCGCTGCTCGCCATGGTGTTCGACAGCGTGTGGGCGATCGGGGCCGGCTTCGCCCGCGACTGGCTCGGGCGTTCGCCGAAACGGCTGGCCCGGCTCGGCGCAACGGGAGGCGTGGCCATGATCGGACTCGGGGTCGGCATGGCGGCGACCGGCACCAAGAACTAGCGGCTCGGCCGGGCCGGCGCGCGCAGCATCCGCCCCTCACGTCCGCCGCCTGTACCAAATGCAGGAGATTTCTGCGCGAATGGCCGCGCATCCCACCCGATCTGTGACTCGAGGCGAAATCTCCTGCATTCGGTGCGCCGGGCGGGCAGGTTCGGCGGCGGGGTGACCGCTACTTCTTGTCGAAGAGCTCGGACTCCATGGTGTCGTAGCCCTCCGCCTGCGGGTCGCCGTGCAGGCCGCCGGAGAGGGCGTACTCCTCCTCGGGCGAGAGCACGAGGCGGTGGCGTCCGTAGATGGCGAACCCGATCAGGATGACCACGTAGACGACGACGATCGCGACGATGGCCGGTTGGAACGCCTCGTTGAACAGGAAGCCGAGGAACACCAGCAGCGCGATCACCGCGGCCGAGTAGGCGCCGAAGAGGCCCCACGGGCTGCGGTACGGACGCGCGGCGTTCGGGAACTTCCGACGCAGGATGATGAACGACAGCATCTGCAGGAAGTAGGCCACGACCGCGCCCCACACGGCGATGTTGAGCACGATCGCTCCGGCGACGGCGCCGACACCCTCCTCGTCGAGCCGGCCGAGCACGTCGACGACGACGAGGGCGAGGAAGCCGAGGATGGCGCCGACGAGAAGCGCGACCCACGGCGTCTGGCGCTTTCCGGTGAGCGAGAAGATCTTCGGGTAGTACCCGGCGCGGGAGAGCGAGTACATGTTGCGCCCGTAGGCGAACATGATGCCCTGCAGCGAGGCGAGCAGGCCGACGAGGGCGAGCAGCGCCAGTACCGCGGCCGCCTGGTCTCCGACGATCGCGCGGAAGCCGTCGAGCAGCGGCTCGGCCGAGACGCCCATCGCTTCGGCGCCGATGACACCGGTGTTGAGCACGAGCACGAGCAGGCCGGTGACGATCAGGGTGCCGCGGGCCCAGAGTCCGGCGCGCGGGATGTCGCGGGCGGGGTTGTGGGACTCTTCCGCGGCGAGCGGCAGCTCCTCGATGCCGAGAAAGAACCACATCGCGAACGGCAGGGCGAACAGGATCGGGAGGACCCCGTGCGGGAGGAACTCGCTCTGGCCCGGGTCGGGCACCTTGTCGAACAGGCTGTCGAAGCTGAAGACCCCCGAGAACACCGCCATGGCCGAGAAGACGAGCAGGATGCCGATGGAGATGATCGAGACGACGATCGCGAACTTGAACGAGATGTTGGCACCGGCCGAGTTGAGGGCGATGAAGACGGCGTAGAGCACGATCCACCAGATCCACATGCTGCCCGAGAGGTCGAAGTTCAACAGTTCCGCGGTGATCGAGTTGGCGTACTGGGCGGAGAAGAACACCACGACGGCCGTCGTCGCGACGTACTCGATGGTCTCGGCGAGCCCGGTGACGAGTCCGCCCCACGGCCCCATCGCCGAACGCGCGAACGAATAGGCGCCGCCTGTGTGCGGCATGGCCGACGACATCTCGCCGATCGAGAAGGTGAGGCCGTAGTACATCACGACGAGGATGGCGAAGGCGATGAGCATGCCGCCGAAGCCGGCGAAATCGATGCCGAAGTTCCAGCCCGAGAAGTCACCGGAGATGACGGCCGCGACGGCGAGACCCCAGAGGCCCCAGACGCCGGCGGAGCGCTTGAGGCTGCGTTTCTCGAAATAACCGTCGGCCGCCTTCGTGTAGGTGACGCCGGAAACGCTTCTGCCTGACTTCTCAGCCATTTCTCCTCCAGGAAGCACGATCGGGTTATCCGAGAGCATGGCCGCTATTGGTACCGCGTGTCTACCTTTGGCTGTAAACAGCGCGTTACAAAAAAGCCGAAGCCGCAGCATCCGACTGTGGTCTAATGGTCGGGCCAAGGCAATTTCGGCACAGGGAACCCTCGACCCAGATCGGCTGCCATGACCACGCTCGCCACCACCCCCGTCTCGGGAAATCTCACGATCGAGCGGCTCACCGAGCTCGTCGCCAACCGGGAGATCGACACGGTGATCATCGGGTTCACCGACATGCAGGGACGTCTGGTCGGTAAACGGGCGTCGGCGCGGCTCTTCCTCGAGGAGTTCGCGGCGCACGGCGCCGAGTGCTGCAACTACCTGCTCGCCGTCGACGTCGAGATGAACACCGTCGACGGCTACGAGATCTCGTCGTGGTCGAAGGGCTACGGCGACATGGCGATGATGCCCGATATCAACACCCTGCGCGTAGTGCCGTGGCTCGAGGCGACCGCGCTCGTGATGGCCGACCTCACCTGGCTCGACGAGGAGCCGGTCGTGCAGTCGCCGCGCGAGATCCTCAAGGCGCAGATCGCCCGGCTCGCCGAGCACGGCCTCGTGCCCTACTCGGCCACCGAGCTCGAGTTCATCGTCTTCGACGACTCCTACCGTTCGGCATTCGCGAAGGGCTACGCCGGCCTGACGCCCGCCAGCGACTACAACATCGACTACGCGATCCTCGCCTCCACACGCATGGAGCCGCTGCTGCGCGAGATCCGCAACGGCATGGACGGCGCCGGCATGTACTGCGAGGGGGTGAAGGGCGAGTGCAACTTCGGCCAGCAGGAGATCGGCTTCCGTTACGCCCACGCGCTCGCGACCTGCGACAACCACTCCATCTACAAAAACGGCGCGAAAGAGATCGCCGACAAGCACGGCAAGTCGCTCACCTTCATGGCCAAGTTCAACGAGCGCGAGGGCAACAGCTGCCACATCCACCTCAGTGTGCGCGGCGAAGACGGCACCCCCGTGATGGCCGGCGACGGGCCGCACGGGTTCTCGAAGCTCATGGAGCACTGGCTCGCCGGCCTCATCGCCACGACCCGGGAATTCAGCCTGTTCTTCGCACCGAACATCAACTCCTACAAGCGCTACGTCGAGGGCAGCTTCGCGCCGACCGCCGTCGCCTGGGGTCTCGACAACCGCACCTGCGCGCTGCGGGTCGTCGGGCACGGCCAGGGACTGCGGGTCGAGAACCGGGTGCCCGGCGGCGACGTGAACCAGTACCTCGCGACCGCCGCACTCATCGCGGGCGGTCTTTACGGCATCGAGAACGAGCTCGAGCTGGAACCGATCTTCGAGGGAAACGCGTACGGTTCGGATGCGCCCCGCGTCCCCACCTCTCTGCGTGACGCGGCAGAACTGTTCGGCGCCTCCGCCATAGCGGCAGAGGCCTTCGGCCCCGAGGTGGTAGCGCACTACCTGAACAACGCGCGCGTGGAACAGCGCGCCTACGACGCGGCCGTCACCGACTGGGAGAGGACGCGCGGTTTTGAGCGCTTCTAGTGAACCGGTGCCTGAGCTTGTCGAAGGGCGCGCCTCGACAGGCTCAGCGACCGCGCCGCCGCTCATCGGCCTCACCACCTACCTCGAGCGGGCGCAGTCCGGAGTCTGGGACGTGCGGGCCGCCTTCCTGCCCCAGGTCTACTTCGACGCGGTGACCCGCGCCGGCGGCATCGCCGTGCTGCTGCCGCCGCAGCCGGTGGACACCGCCATCACCGACCGCGTGCTCGACGGCCTCGACGGCCTCATCATCACGGGTGGGAAAGACGTGGATCCCGCCCGCTACGGCCAGCAGCCACACACCACGACCGACGAGCCCCGCCTCGAACGCGACGCGTGGGAGGACGCACTCCTCACCGGCGCGATCGTGCGGGAGCTGCCGTTCCTCGGCATCTGCCGCGGCCTGCAACTGCTCAACGTGTCGCTCGGCGGCACGCTGCACCAGCACCTCCCCGACGTGATCGGGTCGACAAGGTACAACGCCGGGTACGGCAGGTTCAGTGAGAACTCGGTCGAGGTGCACGCCGGCACGATCGCCGGCGACCTGCTCGACGAGCCCGCGGCGCTGAAGGTGCACTCGTACCACCACCAGGCGATCGACGAGCTGGCCGACGGGCTGGTGGTGAGCGCGCGCAGCGACGACGGAACGATCCAGGCCGTCGAGGTGGACGGGGTGCCGTTCGGTCTCGCCGTGCAGTGGCACCCGGAAGAGAACGCCGACGACCTGCGGCTGTTCGCCGGACTGGTCGAGGCCGCGAAGGAGTATCGCAAGTGACGTCCGTTACGCTCATCAACCCCGCCGACGAGACGGTCATCCGCTCGCTCGCACACACGACGCTCGCCGAGGTCGACGACGCGATCCTGCACGCGGTCTCCGCGCAGAAGACGTGGGCGGCGCTTCCCCCGGCCGAACGGGCGGCGGGGATTCGCCGCTTCGCCCTCGCCGTCGAGGGTGCGATCGAGGAACTCGCATTACTGGAGGTGATGAATTCGGGTCATCCGATCTCCCAGGCCCGCTGGGAGGCCGGCCACGTGCGCGACGTGCTCAACTACTACGCCGCCGCACCCGAACGCATGATCGGCAAAACAATTCCCGTCGCCGGCGGCATCGACGTGACCTTCCTCGAGCCGCTCGGGGTCGTCGGCATCATCGTGCCGTGGAACTTCCCCATGACGATCGCCGCCTGGGGGTTCGCCCCGGCGCTCGCCGCGGGCAACGCCGTCGTGCTCAAGCCCGCCGAGTGGACGCCGCTCACCGCCCTCCGGCTCGCCGGACTCGCGCTCGAGGCCGGCCTGCCCGAGGGACTGTTCCAGACCCTCCCGGGTCGCGGCGACGTGGTGGGCGACCGGTTCGTCACCAACGAACTCGTGCGCAAGGTCGTCTTCACCGGGTCGACAGCGACCGGCAAGAAGGTGATGGCCGGATGCGCGCAGCAGGTGAAGGCGGTCACCCTGGAGCTGGGCGGCAAGAGCGCCAATGTGGTGTTCGCCGACTCCGACCTCGAGAAGGCCGCGGCGACGGCGCCGTACGCGGTCTTCGAGAACGCGGGCCAGGACTGCTGCGCGCGCAGCCGCATCCTGGTCGAACGCAGCGTCTTCGACCGGTTCATGGAACTGCTCGAACCCGCCGTGCAGGGAGTCGTGGTCGGCGACCTGCACGACGAATCCACCGAGATGGGTCCGCTCGTGGCCAGGGCGCACTTCGACAAGGTGGCGTCGTACGTGCCCGACGACAGTCAGGTGGCGTTCCGCGGCAGCGCCCCGGACGGGCCCGGCTTCTGGTTCCCGCCCACCGTGCTGTTGCCCGGTTCGCGCACCGACCGGGTGGTCACCGACGAGATCTTCGGACCGGTGGTCAGCGTGCTGCCGTTCGACGACGAGGCCGACGCCATCGACCTCGCCAACGACAGCGTCTACGGGCTCAGCGGCTCGATCTGGACCCGCGACATCGGCCGCGCCCTGCGCGTCTCGCGCGGCGTCGAGAGTGGCAACCTCTCGGTGAACTCGCACTCCTCGGTGCGCTACTCCACGCCGTTCGGCGGGTTCAAGCAGAGCGGCCTCGGCCGTGAACTCGGCCCCGACGCCGCGACCGCCTTCACCGAAACCAAGAACGTCTTCATCAGCACCGACTAGCCCTTCGACAGGCTCAGGGACCGGTCCCTGAGCCTGTCGAAGGGCCGACCGACACAGGAGCAGCAATGGCGATAGCCAAGATCGACCTCACCCAGCGACTCGCGGGCAAGGTGGCCGTGATCACCGGGGGAGCATCCGGGATCGGACTCGCCACCGCGCGCCGCTTCGCCGCGGAGGGCGCGACCGTCGTCATCGGCGACTTCAACGCCGAGACCGGAGAGGCCGCGGTGGCCGAGGTCGGCGGACTGTTCGTCAAGGTCGACGTGACCGACGAGGACCAGGTGAACACCCTGTTCGACACGGCCGCGGCCACCTACGGCTCGGTCGACATCGCGTTCAACAACGCCGGCATCTCGCCGCCGGACGACGACTCGATCGAGACCACCGAGCTTCCGGCCTGGGAGCGAGTGCAGGACGTCAACCTGAAGAGCGTCTACCTCTGCTCGCGCGCCGCGCTGCGTCACATGGTCGCGCAACAGCGCGGGTCGATCATCAACACGGCGTCGTTCGTGGCCGTGATGGGGTCGGCGACCAGCCAGATCTCGTACACGGCGTCGAAGGGCGGCGTGCTCGCGATGACCAAGGAACTCGGCGTGCAGTTCGCGCGACAGGGGATCCGGGTCAACGCGCTCTGCCCCGGCCCGGTCAACACGCCGCTGCTGCAGGAACTGTTCGCGAAGGATCAGGAGCGCGCCCAGCGCCGCCTCGTGCACATCCCGGTCGGCCGGTTCGCCGAGGCCGAGGAGCTTGCGGCCGCGGTCGCCTTCCTCGCCAGCGACGACGCGAGTTTCATCACGGCGTCGACGTTTATGGTCGACGGCGGGATCAGCTCCGCCTATGTGACACCCTTGTAAAAATGGCGGATGACACGGAAGCGGCAACCCCCACGGACACCGTGCCGGGTTCCGCTCCGGTGACCCCGGTGCAGGGCGTGGCCGCGCCCGCCAGCCTGCCTGCTCCCGCCAGCCTGGCCGACGACGTGGTGTTCCGCCCGGTTCGCAGCGGCAACGCGTTCGAGGACACGGTCGCGCGACTGCTGCAGGCCGTGCGGCTCGGCATCGTCGAACCCGGGGGAGCCCTGCCGCCGGAACGCGACCTCGCGGCGCGCTTCTCGGTGAGCCGCGACACCGTGCGTGACGCCATCCGGTCGCTGTCCGACGCCGGCTACCTGGTCGCGCGGCGCGGCAGGTACGGCGGCACCTTCGTGAGCGAGAGGCTGCCGGCCGAGGGCGGGGGCGAACCCGAGACGGCGCTGCCGACGGCGGCCGAGATCGACGACGTGCTCGGCCTGCGCGAGATCCTCGAGGTGGGGGCTGCCCGCGCCGCAGCCGGGCGCAGCCTCTCGGCGGACGACCGGGACGGGCTCTGGCAGCGGCTTACCGAGACCTCCGAATCATCCGCCCTCGACTACCGGCGGCTCGATTCGCGGCTGCACCTGACCATCGGGCAGCTCGTGGGCACGCCCACGCTCGTCTCGCTGATGGCCGACAACCGCACGCGGGTGAACGAGCTGCTCGACCATATCCCCCTGCTGCCGATCAACATCGCGCACTCGAACCGGCAGCACGAGGCGATCGTGGCGGCGATCCTCACCGGCAACCGCGACCGGGCCGCGCAGGCGATGAGCGAACACCTCGAGGGCTCGGCCGTACTGTTGCGCGGTTTCCTGGCGTGAGCCGGAGTACCCAAGGCCCGAGGGGCAGACAGACGCTGCCCAGGGCCTGCTTCGACGTCGAATCGTTTCCCCGCCGCCGGCGCAACGCAACAGAGGGGCAGACAACCAGCCTTCGGCGGGTGCCTGAAGGTCGAAAGTCTGCCCCTCTGGTCGGGCTGCGGCGGGTCAGGCGACGGGCGGCTGCGGCGTCTTCTTGACGGGCGGCTTCTTGGTGGCCGGGGGAGTGATCGCCGGGGTCGCCTTGGGCGCGGCCTTCGGGGCGGCGTCGGCGGGCGGGACCACGGGGGTCGAGGGCAGCACGGGCGTGGTCGCGGTGTCCGACTTTTCGGCCGGCGCCTTGGGCGCGGCAGCCGGAGCCGGGGGCGCGGCCGGCGCGGGCGCAGGAGCCTGGGTCGGCGCGGGCGCCGGAGTCGGCGCGGCCGGCTCGCGCGTGTGCGGCGCATCGGCGGCTGCCGCGGGCTTCGGCGGCGAGTTCTTCTCGATATACAGCTGAGCGGCCCTCGTGCCGTAGATCAGGAAGCGCACGACGAAGAAGATGAGCGCCACCGTGACGGCGACGCTGATGAGCGCGAAGACGCCGTAGAGCACCGCGCCGAGCAGGTGGGAGAACCCCGAGTAGCCCCAACCGAAATCTCTCATGGTCTAGCCCTCGAGTTCGTCGGCGTCGTTGGCCTGCTTGACGACGGTTCCCACCGCGATGGCGAGGGTCGCGGCCCAGCTGATCCACATCAGGATGAGGCGCCAGTCGCGCGGACCCTTGCGGGTGGTCTGCAGCACGCCGACAGCACCGAAGATTGCGCTGATGATCGAGCCGTTGAAGATGAACTTGCGCATGTGGGTGTCTCCTTGTTCGGTACTCCACGGTACCGGTTGCGGCGCGCCGGGCAACCTGAGGGCCCGAATCCGCGCGAGCTTGCGCGATCGGCGGGCGGGCCCTATAGCCAGTCGCGCCGCTTGAACGACGCGTATAGCGCACCGCCCACGACCACGATCAGCCCGAGGGAGAGATAGCTGCCCCACTCGGTGCCGAATCCGACGAACTGCAGGTTCTGCCCGAAGAACCCGGTAATCGCGGTCGGCACGGCGATGATCGCCGCCCAGCTGGTGACCTTCTTCATGATGAGGTTCATCCGGTTGCCCTGGATGCTGAGGTTCGTGTCGAGGATCGTCGCCACGAGGTCGCGCAGCGACTCCGTCCACTCGGTCGCGCGAAGCACGTGGTCGTACACGTCCTGGAAGTACGGAACCATCTCGTGCGCCATCAGCTCCATGTCGCGTCGCATGAGCGTGTTCACGACCTCGCGCATCGGCAGCACCGCCCGTCGCAGTCCGACGAGGTTCTTGCGCAGTTCGAATGAGTTGCGTTGGATCTCGGTGCCGTGGTTTTTGTCGTCGAACAGCAGGTTCTCGTAGGTCTCGATCTCGCCGTCGAGGTCCTGCACCGTTTCGAAGTGGCCGTCCACGATCACGTCGAGGATGCCCCACAGCAGGAAGGCCGAACCGTACTTGGCGAGATCGGGGTTGCTGTCCCAGCGCTGCACGACGGCGTCCATGTCGAAGGACTCCGGATGAACCGTGACCACCGCCTTCGACGTGATGAACGCCTTCACCTCGACCTTCGTGAGCTCGTGCGTCACCGCGTCGAGATCCACGGCGTAGGCGGTCAGGAACAGGTGGCTGTCGTAGCGGTCGAGCTTCGGGCGCTGGTGCTCGTGAATCGCGTCCTCCACCGCCAGGTGGTGCAGGCTCAGCTCCTCCTCGATGATGGCGAGGTCGGCGGCGGTGGGTGATGTGAAATCGGCCCAGACCGTGGCATCCGCCTCTTCGAGATAGTCCGAGATCTCGGCGACCGGGAAATCTGTCTTTACGAGTTTTCCGGCGCGATATAGCCGAGTAGTCACCATGAGGCAATGCTAGGGCCGCGCACGGGGCCTCCCAGACGCTGCTGGTACTCTGACGGAAGCTTGCCGACGATGGTGCTGGTGCGCAATCCGAATGGAGCCACAGCGTTTTATGAACGCCCCCCTAGATAGCCCTGAAACTCAGTCCACCGACGAGACGACGAAGTTCTACGACTTCGTGGTCGTGTCGAACCGCCTTCCTGTCGACCGGGTCGTCGACGCCGACGGCAACGAGAGCTGGAAGGGGTCGCCCGGCGGTCTCGTGACGGCCCTCGAGCCGATCATGCGCAGCAACGACGGCGCGTGGGTCGGTTGGGGAGGACAGGCCGACCTCGACATCGAGCCGTTCGACAACGACGGCATCCACATCGTTTCGGTGCCCCTCAGTGAAGAGGACATCGAGAAGTACTACGAGGGCTTCAGCAACGACACGCTCTGGCCGCTGTACCACGACGTGATCGCGCCGCCCACCTACCACCGCGAGTGGTGGGAGAGCTACGTCGCCGTCAACCAGAGGTTTGCGGATGCCGCGGCTGCCGTCAGCGCGCAGGGTGGCGTCGTCTGGGTGCAGGACTACCAACTTCAGCTGGTGCCGAAGATGCTGCGCGACAAGCGTCCCGACCTGACCATCGGATTCTTCAACCACATCCCGTTCCCGCCCTACGGCATCTACTCGCAGCTGCCGTGGCGCGCCGCGATCATCGAGGGCCTGCTCGGCGCCGACGTCATCGGATTCCAGCGGGTGGCCGACGCCAGCAACTTCGCCCGCGCGGTCCGCCGCCTGACGACCTCCAGCACGAAGACCACCACCATCGAGGTGGCGTCGCCGGGACATCCGACCCGCCGTGTCATCGCCAAAGCGTTCCCCATCTCGATCGACTCCCGGTCGTTCGAGGAGCTCGCGCGCCAGCCGCACATCCAGGCGCGCGCGAAGGAGATCCGCGAGGGGCTGGGCAACCCGAAGACGATCATGCTCGGCGTCGACCGCCTCGACTACACCAAGGGCATCGGCCACCGGCTCAAGGCCTACGGCGAGCTGCTCGCCGACGGACGCATCAAGGTCGAGGACGTCACGCTCGTGCAGGTCGCGAGCCCGAGCCGCGAGCGCGTGCAGGCCTACATGGACCTGCGCGACGAGATTGAGCTGACCGTCGGGCGCATCAACGGTGACTTCGCCACGATGAGCCACACCGCCATCAGCTACCACCACCACGGCTACCCGCGCGACGAGATGGCGGCGCTCTACCTGGCCGCCGACATCATGCTCGTCACCGCGCTGCGCGACGGGATGAACCTCGTCGCGAAGGAGTACGTCGCGGCGCGGTTCGACGACGACGGCATCCTCGTGCTCAGCGAGTTCGCCGGCGCCTCCGACGAGCTGAAGCGTGCGATGCGCATCAACCCGCACGACATCGACGGCCTCAAGGAGACGATCCTGCAGGCGATCGCGATGCCGAAGCGCGAACGCGTGGCCCGCATGCGCTCGCTGCGCAAGCGGGTGCTCGAGTACGACGTTGCCCGCTGGTCGACATCGTTCCTCTCCACGCTCGCCGGCGTGCGCGGCGAGCGCGAAGACATCGAGACCGGGACCGACCTCGACGACCCGCTCGGCGAACTCGAATGGACGGTGGAACGCGCACCGCGAGGAAGCGCGCTCTGATGGTCGACGTCGACACCCCGCCACCGTTCTCCCGACTGCCCGAACCGCTCGTCGGGGCACTGCGCGAAATCACCCGCACCAAGCAGCTGCTCGTGGCGCTCGACTTCGATGGCACGCTGGCGCCCGAGGTCGACGACCCCGAACGTGCGCGCGCACTGCCCGAGGCGCGGGCCGCGGTCCTGCGACTGCTCGAGATGCCGCACACCCGGGTCGCGCTCGTCTCCGGCCGTTCGCTGGCGAGCCTCGAGCGGGTGTCGCAGCTGCCCGACAACGCGCTGCTCATCGGTTCGCACGGCATCGAGATCAGGCTCGACGACCCCGACGACATCATCGGTCTCGACGCCGCCGAACTCGATCGGGTTGAGAAGCTCAAAGAGGTCCTGAACGAGGTCGCCGAGTCGATCGACCAGGTCTGGCTTGAAGAGAAGCCGGCCGGATTTGCCCTGCACACACGCCTCGCCACCGAGCACAACTCGCGGGTCGCGCACCTGGTGGCCCGCAGCGAGGCCGCTGCGGAGCTCGACAACCTCACGGTCCGCGGCGGTAAGAACGTGCTCGAGTTCTCGGTGCGGTCGACCACGAAGGGCGAGGCGATCGAGCACCTGCGCGCGTACACCGGTGCGACCGCCGTGTTCTTCGCCGGCGACGACGTGACCGACGAAGACGGGTTCGCCGCACTCAACGCCGACGATCTCGGACTCAAGGCGGGCGAGGGAACGACCCTGGCCAACCACCGCGTGAAGGGTCCGGCCGAGGTGGCGCGTGCGCTGGCCCTGCTCGCCGACCTGCGCGAGGGCGACGTACACGAGCAGTAGCTGCAGCTGGCGAGTTGCGCCGAATGGGGCACCCCGCCGTCTGAAGTGCCCCAAACGGCGCAACCCGCGAGTGATCGGCGGCGCGTGCCCGCCACTTTCGGAAACTCAGGAGTCAGCGTCGGGGCCGGTGGCACGGGCCGCGGAATAGTGCCGACGTGCGGCGGCTGGCGCATCCGAAGTCCTGAATTTCCGAATAGGTGCGGCGACCGTGTGGGCGGCGAAACCGGTGAGAGTACTCCTCGGCGCCGCACGCACCGGACGTTTCCCAGCCGAGTCACGGTAAACTCGTGACGCGGCTTCAGGGAACCTTTCCGAGTAATCTCCAGCGACGTGTACTTGCCGCACCAACGCACTGGGAGGCACCATGCTCGCGATTCTCATCGCGTTCGCAGCGCTCGCGCTGATCCTCCCACTGGCGCGCCGCGCGTTCGGCCGCAAGGTCTTCCTGGTCGCAGCCCTCGTGCCGACCGCCGCCTTCGTGCACACCCTCACCCAGTCGTCGGCCGTGGCCGACGGCGGGCAGGTCGCTGAGGTGGTGCAGTGGGTGCCGCAGCTCGACCTCTCCATCGCCGTGCGTCTCGACACCCTGTCGTGGGTGCTCGCGCTCGTCGTCACCGGCGTCGGCGCGCTCGTGCTGCTCTACTGCGCCCGCTACTTCACCGACGCCGAAGAGGGACTCGGCCGCTTCGCCGCCGTGCTGCTGGCTTTCGCCGGCGCGATGTACGGGCTGGTGGTGGCCGACGACGTCTACCTGCTCTTCATCTTCTGGGAGGCGACGAGCGTACTCTCCTACCTGCTGATCGGGCACTACGCCGGCCGCAAGGCGAGCCGCGGTGCCGCGCTGCAGGCGCTGCTCGTCACGACCTTCGGCGGCCTCGTGATGCTGGTCGGACTCGTGCTCCTCTCGGTGCACACGGGAACCTCACGACTGAGCGAGATCGTGTCGCTCGCACCCAGCGGCCCCCTCGTCACGACCGCCATCATGCTCATCCTCGTGGGTGCGATGTCGAAGTCCGCGATCGTCCCGTTCCACTTCTGGCTTCCCGCCGCGATGGCGGCGCCCACCCCGGTGAGCGCCTACCTGCACGCGGCGGCCATGGTGAAGGCCGGCATCTACCTCATCGCCCGCCTCGCGCCCGGCTTCGCCGACACCCCCGGTTGGCAGGAGGTCATCGTCGGCTTCGGCGTGCTCACCATGCTGTTCGGTGCATGGACCGCCCTGCGCCAGCACGACCTCAAGCTCGTGCTCGCCTACGGCACGGTCAGCCAGCTCGGCTTCCTCATGGTCGTGACCGGATTCGGAACGCGGGAGACGGCTCTCGCCGGCCTCGCCCTGCTGCTGGCCCACGCGCTCTACAAGAGCACGCTCTTCCTCGTCGTCGGCATCATCGACCACTGCGCAGGGACCCGCGACCTACGTAAGCTCTCCGGTCTCGGGCGCAGGACGCCCGTGCTCGCCGTCGTCACCGCGCTCGCCCTGGTCTCGATGGTGGGTCTCCCGCCCGCGCTCGGCTTCGTGGCCAAGGAGGCCGTGTTCACCGCGCTGCTCGACAGCGGAACGGCCGGAAACCCGTTCGGCTGGGTCGCGCTGGTCGGAGTCGCGCTCGGCTCGGTGCTCACCGTCGCCTACAGCGCGCGGTTCTTCTGGGGAGCCTTCTTCACCAAGGCGGGCGTCGAGACCGTGAAGCCGGTGAAGAGGGACCCGGCTTTCGTCGCCCCGCCCGCGCTGCTCGCGGCGAGCGGCATCGTGCTCGGCCTCGTCGCCCCCTTCGTCGACGCCATGCTCGTCGGCTACTCCGAGACGATCCCGTCGGAGGGCGAGGGCTACCACCTCGCCCTCTGGCACGGCCTCGAACCGGCCCTCGCCATCTCGGCGGCCACGCTGGTGCTCGGCGCCGCGATCTTCGTCTGGCGCGGCCGCTCGGTGCAGAAGGTCGACGCCTCCGCGGGCTCGGCGGCCAAGGCCTACTCCGCCGTGCTGCGCGCCGTCGACCTGACGGCAGCGCGCACCACGAGCACCACCCAGCGCGGTTCGCTGCCGTTCTACCTCGGTGTCATCCTGACCGTGTTCATCGTCACCGTCGGCGCCGCTCTGGCGTTCAACCGCAGCTGGCCGACCGGCATCAAGTTCTGGGACTTCCCGGCGCAGGCCGCCATCGGTGTCGTGATGATCATCGCCGCCATCGCGGCCACCCGGGCCACCAAACGTTTCCAGGCGGTGGTACTCGTCGGGGTCACCGGCTACGGAATGGCGGGGATCTTCGCCCTCGAGGGCGCTCCCGACCTCGCCCTCACCCAGATCCTCGTGGAGATCGTCACGCTCGTGGCATTCGTGCTCGTTCTCCGCCGCCTGCCGGCCCGGCTGGGTGTGCGCAACGGGCAGGGCAACCACATCGTGCGGGCCGTCGTCGCCATCGCTTTCGCTCTCGTTATGGGCGCCGTCGCGATCGTCACCCTGGGCGCGCGTGAGGCCCTGCCGATCTCGTTGCAGTGGCCCGACCTGGCCTACAACCAGGGTCACGGCCGCAACGTCGTCAACGTCGCCCTCGTCGACCTGCGCGGCTGGGACACGATGGGTGAACTCAGCGTGATCATCGTCGCGGCGACCGGTGTCGCCAGCCTCATCTTCATCAGCGGCCGCGCCGACAACCTGCCCCGCCTTCCCCGCCGCGAGGCCAAAAAGAAGATCAAGGCCCAGCGCATCAGCGCCTACAACGCGCAGGTCTCCGGCGACGACGCACGCACCTCCTGGCTGCTCGCCGGACGCACGCTCGCCGCCGGCAACCGATCGATCCTGCTCGAGGTGGTGGTGCGGCTCATCTTCCACCCCATCCTCATCGTGTCGATCTACCTGCTCTTCGCCGGCCACAACCTCCCGGGCGGCGGCTTCGCCGGCGGTCTGGTTGCCGGCCTCGCCCTGGTCGCCCGCTACATGGCGGGCGGCAGGCACGAGCTCGGAGCCGCCGCGCCCATCGACGCCGGCAAGCTCCTCGGCGCGGGTCTCGCCCTCGCGGTCGGCACCGCGCTCGTGCCCATCTTCTTCGGACAGGCGGCGCTGCAGTCGAGCTTCATCGAGGGCGAGGTCTGGCTCTTCGGTCACGTCGAGTTCGTGACATCCACGATCTTCGACATCGGTGTCTACCTCGTCGTCGTGGGCCTCACCCTCGACGTGCTGCGCAGCCTCGGTGCCGAGGTCGACAGGCAGCAGGAAGACGACGACAAGAACGATGAAGACTCGACCGATGCAGGCGCGAGCGACGAGCAGACCCAGGAGGTGACCGCGTGAACATCGCCCTGGTACTCGTCGCCGTGATGGTCGTGCTCTACGCCGCCGGCATCTACCTGCTGCTCGAGCGCAGCATGACGCGCGTGCTGCTCGGCTTCCTGCTGGTCGGAAACGCGACCAACCTGCTGCTCATCACCATGGTCGGCAAGGTCGGCAGCGCCCCGATCGTCGAGGACGGCCTCACGGCGGCCGAGATGACCGACCCGATGCCCGAAGCCCTCATCCTCACCGCGATCGTCATCACCTTCGGCGTCTCGGCGTTTCTGATGGCCCTCATCTACCGCTCGTGGCGGCTCGAACGCGACGACGACGTGGACGACGACGCCGACGACGTCGCGCTGCGCGGTCCCGCGGTCGCCGAGCTCGGCGAGACGCTCGAATCCACCACCGACGACACGGAATTCGGGGCAAGCCGGTGAACATGAACGCCCTCGTGCCCCTCGTGGTGATGCTGCCGTTGCTCGGCGCCGCGTCCACGCTGATCCTCGGCAAACGCCCGCGCGGTCAGCGCGTCGTTGCCATCGCCACCCTGACGGCGGTGCTCGCGATCGGCGTCGTCATGGTGATAGTCGTGGATGACACGGCTCCCCTCGCCCTCGAGGTGGGCGGCTGGCAGGCACCGTTCGGCATCGTGCTGATCGTCGACCGGCTGGCCGCGCTCATGCTCGTGGTCTCGGCACTCGTGCTGCTCGCCGTGCTCGTCTTCTCGGTCGGGCAGGGCCTCGCCGACGGCGACCACGAGACCCCCGTCTCGATCTACTACCCGACCTATCTCATCCTCGCGGCGGGCGTCTTCACCGCCTTCATCGCGGGCGACCTCTTCAACCTCTACGTGGGCTTCGAGATCCTGCTCGTCTCGAGCTACGTGCTGATCACGCTGGGTGGCACCGAGGCGCGCATCCGCGCCGGCGTCACCTACATCGTGGTGAGCCTGCTCTCGTCGCTGCTGTTCCTCGCCGCGATCGCCATGATCTACGGCGCGGTCGGCACGGTGAACATCGCCCAGATCTCGGTGCGCATGGCCGAGATCCCGCAGGACGTGCAGATCATCCTGCACGTGATGCTGCTGATGGCGTTCGGCATCAAGGCGGCGGTGTTCCCGCTGTCGTTCTGGCTGCCCGACTCGTACCCGACGGCCCCGGCCCCGGTCACCGCGGTCTTCGCCGGGTTGCTCACCAAGGTCGGTGTCTACGCCATCATCCGCACCGAGACGGTTATCTTCCCCGGCCCCGAACTGAACACGGCGCTGATGATCGTGGCCCTGCTCACGATGGTCGTCGGTGTGCTCGGAGCGGTCTCGCAGGCCGACATAAAGCGCATCCTCTCGTTCACGCTCGTGAGCCACATCGGCTACATGATCCTCGGCATCTCGCTCGGAACGGCGGCGGGCACCGGTGCGGCGATCTACTACATCGTGCACCACATCATCGTGCAGGCGACCCTGTTCCTCGCCGCCGGACTGATCGAGCGGGTGGGCGGAACCACGTCGATCACGAAGCTCGGCGGGCTGATGAAGGCGGCGCCGGTGATCGCGGTGCTCTACTTCATCCCGGCCCTCAACCTGGGCGGCATCCCGCCGTTCTCCGGCTTCATCGGCAAGCTGGCGCTGTTCGAGGCGAGTGCGGCGCAGGGCACCCCGCTCGCCTATGTGCTCATCGCGGCGGGCGCGCTCGTGTCGCTGCTCACCCTCTACGCGCTCGTGCGCGTGTGGAACATGGCGTTCTGGCGCTCGGCCTCCGAGGTGGAGAACTACGAGTCGACCCTGCTGCGCAACGTGTCCGAGGCCCCCAACGCCCCGGTGATGCGCGCCACGCGCACCGCGCCGAAGCTGATGGTCGCCGCGACGGCGGGCATGGTGGTCGCGAGCGTGGCCCTCACCGTCTTCGCCGGACCGCTCTACGCGATCGCGGCGCGCGCGGGCGAGAACCTCGAGGGCCCGTCGTTCTACGTCGACATCGTCTTCCCCGGGGGTATCGATGACTGACCACGCTGCCAACAAGCACCGGCGGGTGCGGTTCCTGCACCAGATCCCGCTCATCGTGGCCCTCGTCGTGCTCTGGATGCTGCTCTGGGGCAACGTCTCCGTGCTCAACCTGGTGACCGGGCTCGTCCTCGCGATCGTCGTCACACGCGTCTTCTACCTGCCACCCGTCGACCTCACCGGCAGACTGCACCCCGGGCACCTCGCCGTGTTCATCGCCACCTTCACCTCGCAGCTCGTCGGCGCATCGTTCATCGTGGCCGCCCAGGCCTTCGGGCGCCGCCCGGCCCGGCAGAACGCCGTCATAGCGGTGCAGCTCTACACCCGGTCCGACCTGATCATGACGCTCACGGCGATCGCTCTGTCGCTCATCCCCGGTTCCCTCGTGCTCGAGGCCGACCGGGCGAACTCGATCCTCTACCTGCACGTGCTCAACACCCCGACGGTCGAGGCCGTCGAGAACGCCCGTCGGCGGGTTCTCCTGATCGAGCGCCGCATCGTGCGCGCGCTCGGCTCCCACGACGACCTCGAGAGGTTGGGCGCATGACCGTCATCTACGCGATCGTCGGCGTGCTGTTCACGCTGGCCGCCCTGCTCACCGTCTTCCGCATCGTGCGCGGGCCCTCGATCCTCGACCGCATGATCGCCTCCGACGTGCTGCTTACTACCCTGATGCTGGTCGTCGGTGCCGAGATGGTCTACAACGGACACACCCGAACGATCCCGCTCATGGTCGTGCTCGCCAGCACCGCGATCTTCGCGACGATCGCCGTCGCGCGGTACGTCTCGAAGCAGGACCGCCCGGCCGGCGTTCCGGTGGGCGTCGACAGCCCGCTCGGCGAGAGCGCGTCGGCGACGTCGGGTCCGGTCGACGAGTCGGTCGAGATAGGCGACGAACCGGATGCAGCAGACGAAGGCAGCGCGCGATGACCAACGACATTCTCGACCTCCTCGCCGCCATCTGCCTCCTGCTCGGCGCGTTGTTGTCGCTCGCCGCCGGTGTCGGCCTCGTGCGGTTCCCCGACGCGCTCAGCCGCATGCACGCCGCCACCAAGCCGCAGATCCTCGGGCTGATCTTCGTCGTGCTCGCGATCGCTCTCGAATCGCGCGAGTGGTCGACCCTGCTGTTGCTCATCCCGGTGGTGCTCTTTCAGATGCTCACCGCGCCGATCTCCGCGCACATGGTCGGCCGGGCCGGCTACCGCACGGCGAACTTCAACCACGAGCTGATGATCACCGACGAACTCGAGGAGGCGGTCGAGCGCGCGACGGCCGAGACGCTCGAGGCGGCGAAGCGCGAGGCGAAGCGAGAGGCCGACTGAGCGTGCACTGTGCAACGCTCGGTCAGTTGCGTTCATTACACTCGTAACATGCCGGACACACCCCGAGACGCCATCGACATCAAGCCCCGCTCCCGCACCGTCACCGACGGTATCGAAGCCACGACGTCGCGCGGAATGCTCCGCGCCGTCGGCATGGGCGACGCCGACTGGGAGAAGCCCCAGATCGGTATTGCGAGCTCGTGGAACGAGATCACACCGTGCAACCTGTCGCTCGACCGCCTCGCCCAGGCGGCGAAAGAGGGCGTGCACGGTGGCGGCGGATACCCGCTGCAGTTCGGCACCATCAGCGTCTCCGACGGCATCTCTATGGGGCACGAGGGCATGCACTTCTCGCTCGTCTCCCGCGAGGTCATCGCCGACTCTGTCGAGACCGTCATGATGGCCGAGCGCCTCGACGGTTCCGTGCTGCTCGCCGGTTGCGACAAATCGATCCCCGGCATGCTCATGGCCGCCGCGCGCCTCGACCTCTCCAGCGTCTTCCTGTACGCCGGCTCGATCGCGCCCGGCTGGGTGAAGCTCAGCGACGGCACCGAGAAAGACATCACCATCATCGACTCCTTCGAAGCCGTGGGTGGTGTCAAGGCCGGCACCATGAGCCTCGAGGACGCGCACCGCATCGAGTGCGCCTTCGCGCCCGGCGAGGGTGCCTGCGGCGGCATGTACACCGCCAACACCATGGCCTCCGTCGCCGAGGCCCTCGGTCTCAGCCTCCCGGGCTCCGCCAGCCCCGCTGCCGCCGACCGCCGCCGCGACTACTACGCGCACCGCTCCGGCGAGGCCGTGGTCAACCTACTGCGCCTCGGCATCACGGCACGCGACATCCTCACCAAGAAGGCTTTCGAGAACGCGATCACGGTCGCGATGGCACTCGGCGGCTCGACCAACGTCATCCTGCACCTGCTCGCGATCGCCTACGAGGCAGAGGTCGAGCTCACCCTTGACGACTTCAACCGCATCGGCGACAAGGTGCCGCACATCGGCGACCTCAAGCCCTTCGGCAAGTACGTGATGAACGACGTCGACCGCCAGGGCGGCATCCCGGTGCTGATGAAGGCACTGCTCGACGCCGGACTGATGCACGGCGACGTGCTCACCGTGACCGGCAAGACGCTCGCCGAGAACCTCGCCGAGATGAGCATCGACCCGCTCGACGGCAAGGTGCTGCGCACGCTCGACAACCCCATCCACGCGACGGGCGGCCTCACGGTGCTGCACGGCTCGTTCGCCCCCGAAGGATCCGTCGTCAAGACCGCCGGCTTCGACGCCGACGTCTTCGAGGGCCCCGCGCGCGTGTTCGAGCGCGAGCGTGAAGCGCTCGACGCGCTCACCGAGGGGACCATCAACAAGGGCGAGGTCGTCGTCATCCGTTACGAGGGCCCGAAGGGCGGGCCGGGCATGCGCGAGATGCTCGCGATCACCGCCGCCATCAAGGGCGCTGGGCTCGGCAAAGATGTACTACTGTTGACGGACGGCAGGTTCTCAGGCGGCACAACCGGACTGTGTATCGGCCACATAGCTCCCGAAGCAGTAGACGCAGGTCCTATTGCCTTCGTGCGCGATGGTGATCTTATACGGGTCGATATCGCAGCTCGCTCGCTCGACCTACTTGTCGATCCGGCAGAGCTGGAAGCTCGCCGCATCGGCTGGGCTCCTCTTCCCCCGCGTTACACCCGAGGCGTGCTCGCGAAATACGCGAAGCTCGTGCACTCCGCCGCCGAAGGCGCGGTCACGGGCTAACCGCCCGTATCACTCACCATCTTTCTGTAAGGAACCCCATGTCCACGGACTCACCAGCCGTGTCAACGGCCAGCCCCCGACCACCGAAGAAGCAGACGCCCACGGAACCGGAGCTGTTGACCGGCTCGGGAGCCGTTCTCCGTTCGCTCAAGAACCTCGGCATCACCGACGTGTTCGGTCTTCCGGGCGGCGCCATCATCCCGTTCTACGACGAGCTGATGGCCGACACCGACATCCGCCACATCCTTGTCCGTCACGAGCAGGGCGCGGGCCACGCGGCCGAGGGCTACGCCTCGTCGTCGAACCGCGTCGGCGTCGCCATCGCGACGTCCGGCCCCGGCGCGACCAACCTCGTCACGGCGATTGCCGACGCCTACATGGACTCGGTGCCGCTGCTCGCGATCACCGGCCAGGTGTTCTCGACCCTGATGGGAACAGACGCCTTCCAGGAGGTCGACATCATCGGTATCACGATGCCGATCACCAAGCACTCGATCCTCGTGAAGTCCGCGGCGGACGTGCCCGCGGCGATCGCGTCGGCGTACCACATCGCCTCGACCGGCCGCCCCGGCCCCGTGCTCGTGGACATCACCAAGGACGCCCAGCAGTCCACCGCGCCCTTCGTCTGGCCGCCCAAGCTCGACCTGCCCGGCTACCGCCCCGTGACCAAGGCGCACGGCAAGCAGATCACCGCCGCGGCCGAGATGCTGGCCGCCGCCAAGCAGCCCGTGTTCTACGTCGGCGGAGGCGTCATCCGATCTCAAGCGTCGGCCGAACTGCTCGAGCTCGTCGAGAAGACCGGCGTGCCCGTCGTCACCACGCTGATGGCGCGCGGTGCCTTCCCCGACTCGCACGACCAGCACCTCGGCATGCCCGGCATGCACGGAACCGTCCCGGCCGTTCTCGGACTGCAGGAGAGCGACCTCATCATCGCCCTGGGCGCGCGGTTCGACGACCGCGTGACGGGAAAGACGAGCGAGTTCGCCCCGAAGGCCAAGATCGTGCACGTCGACATCGACCCGGCCGAAATCGGCAAGATCCGTCAGGCCGACGTGCCGATCGTGGGCGACGCGAAAGAGGTCATCATCGACTTGATCGCCGCCTGGGCCGACGTATCCGCGAAGACCACGCCCGACTACACCGAGTGGTGGACGCGGCTCAACGCGCTGAAAGAGCAGTTCCCGCTCGGCTACACCATGCCCGACGACGGACTGCTGTCGCCGCAGCAGGTCATCGAGCGCATCGGCCAGATGACCGGTCCGGAGGGCGTCTACGCCGCCGGCGTCGGCCAGCACCAGATGTGGGCCGCGCAGTTCATCAAGTACGAGCGCCCCAACTCGTGGCTCAACTCCGGCGGCGCGGGCACGATGGGCTACGGCGTTCCCGCCGCGATGGGCGCCAAGGTGGCCCAGCCCGACCGCGTCGTGTGGGCGATCGACGGTGACGGCTGCTTCCAGATGACCAACCAGGAACTCGCCACCTGCGTCATCAACAACATCCCGATCAAGGTCGCGATCATCAACAACTCGTCGCTCGGCATGGTGCGCCAGTGGCAGACGCTCTTCTACGAGGGCCGCCACTCGTTCACCGACCTCAACACGGGGCACGGAACCGCCATGGTGCCCGACTTCGTCAAGCTCGCCGACGCCTACGGAGCCCTGGGCATTCGCGTCACGAAGCAGGAAGAGGTGGACGCCGCCATCCAGCTCGCGCTCGACACCAACGACCGTCCCGTCGTCATCGACTTCATCGTGAGCCGTGACTCGATGGTGTGGCCGATGGTGCCGCAGGGCGTCAGCAACTCGGCCGTGCAGCACGCCCGGGAAATCGCCCCCGAGTGGGAAGAGGAGTAGCCCCATGAGTCACGTCCTTTCCCTCCTGGTCGAAGACAAGCCCGGCCTGCTCACGCGCGTCGCCGGCCTGTTCGCGCGCCGCGGCTTCAACATCGAGAGCCTCGCCGTCGGCAAGAGCGAGATCCCCGGCCTCTCCCGCATCACCGTCGTGGTCGACGTGGAGGAGCTGCCGCTCGAGCAGGTCACGAAGCAGCTGAACAAGCTCGTCAACGTGATCAAGATCGTCGAGCTCGACCCGACCCAGTCGGTCACCCGCGAGCACATGCTCATCAAGGTGCGCGTCGACAACACGACGCGGTCGCAGGTTCTCGAGGCCGTCTCCCTGTTCAGGGCGAGCATCGTGGATGTCTCGACCGACGCTCTCGTGATCGAGACGACCGGTGACAGCGGAAAGATCCAGGCGCTGCTGCGCATCCTCGAACCGTACGGAATCAAGGAGATCGCGCAGAGCGGCCTCCTCGCCATCGGACGCGGCGGCAAGAGCATCACCGAGCGCGTCTTCAAGAACTAACAACTACCGACCGAAACCAGAGAAGGAATCACAAGTGACTGAAATCTTTTACGACAAAGACGCCGACCTCGCACTGATCCAGGGCAAGAAGGTCGCCGTCATCGGCTACGGCTCGCAGGGTCACGCGCACGCGCAAAACCTCCGCGACTCGGGCGTCGAGGTCGTCGTCGGCCTCAAGGAGGGCTCGAAGTCGAAGTCCAAGGCCGAAGAGGCCGGCTTCACCGTCCTCACCGGCGCAGAAGCCGCAGCCTGGGCCGACGTCATCGTCATCCTCGCCCCCGACCAGAGCCAGCGTCACCTCTACGCCGACGACATCGCGGCCAACCTCTCCGAGGGCAAGGCCCTCGTCTTCGGCCACGGCTTCAACATCCGCTACGGCTACATCACCGCTCCCGCCGGCGTCGACGTGCTGCTCGTCGCCCCCAAGGGCCCGGGTCACACCGTGCGTCGCGAGTACGAGGCCGGCCGTGGCGTTCCCGTCATCGTCGCCGTCGAACAGGACGCGACCGGTTCCGCCTGGGACCTCGCCTGGTCGTACTCCAAGGCGATCGGCGGACTCCGTGCCGGCGGCATCAAGACCACGTTCACCGAAGAGACCGAGACCGACCTGTTCGGCGAGCAGGCTGTTCTGTGCGGCGGCGTCTCGCAGCTCGTCCAGTACGGCTTCGAGACCCTGACCGAGGCCGGCTACCAGCCGCAGATCGCGTACTTCGAGGTCCTCCACGAGCTCAAGCTCATCGTCGACCTCATGTGGGAGGGCGGCATCGCGAAGCAGCGTTGGAGCGTCTCCGACACCGCCGAGTACGGCGACTACGTCTCCGGCCCGCGCGTGATCACGCCCGACGTCAAGGAGAACATGAAGGCCGTTCTCGCCGACATTCAGAACGGCGCATTCGCCGAGCGATTCATCGCTGACCAGGACGCCGGAGCTCCCGAGTTCCTCGCTCTCCGCGAGAAGGGTGCCGCGCACCCGATTGAGGCCACCGGCAAGGAACTGCGCGCGCTCTTCGCGTGGAAGCAGCAGGACGAGGACTACACCGACGGCTCCGCCGCGCGCTAGTCAGCGAGACACTGACGCCCGTCCGCCCGATCATGTATCGGGTGGGCGGGCGTTTTCGCGTGTCGACGCCGTCTAGGCGAAAGCGGAGACGACCGCCGTGACGACCAGCGCGATGACACCCCAGAGCAGCAGCGCCGATGCGACGGCGATCGACCAGCCGCGCAGCCGGTGGGCGTTACGCGCGCCCTGGGCGGTTCCGGTGGGGAGAAACCAGACCGGCTCTCCTGTCGAATGGGTCTCCTGGCCGGCCGCTGCAGTGTCGTGCATGTCTTCCCCCGATGGTGCTTGCGCCCCCCGCGCGTTCTGCAACCGTAGGGCCCTGCGCTCGGCGCGGCCACTCCCGCTAAGTGGGGGTAGACGCGGGGTCATCGTGTCACCCGCAACATCTGGATCCCGCGGAATTCGACGCGCAGATCGTCGGGGCTCTGCACCAGCGTCATCAGTACGTCGTCGCAGTGGTGGCAGCGAACCACGATGTCGGGCCCGGATTCGTAGACCATGGCGCTCGCCAGGACCGACTGGTCGCCGCACCCCGCGCACCGCCCGACCGCGACCGTCATGTCGACGCTGAACAGCTCGGACAGGGGCCCTGCGAGAACGTTGCCGTCGAGGTGCGTCATTGTCTTCCCGTTTCGTTGGGTCGTTCAATACCGACATTCTAGCGACGGTGTCGCGTTTACTTGCCGCCGAAACGTTCCGTTTTTACGGATGCCGCGGGGTGCCCGAGTGCCACCAGCCAGTCGGCCACGCTCTCGACGAAACCCGTCGGTCCGCACACGAAGACCGCGGGGTTCTCGCTCGCCGGTATCGTGGCGGCCTCGAGAACGGCGGGCGTGAGCCGGCCGGCGGGCGTAGGCCATGCGGTGGGAGTCGACCGGGTGTAGACCCAGGTCACCTCGAAGTGTTCCGAAGCGAGGCTCGCGAGTTCCTCGGCGAAGAAGACGTCGTGCGGGCTCCGCACGGAATAGAGCAGCTTGAAGCGGGCGGTGGACCCGGATGCCGCGTGGGCGCGCGCCATGGCCATGAGCGGCACGATGCCCGAGCCGCCGCCGATGAGCTGCACCGGGCCGGTCTGCTCGGGGCGCCAGACGAACCAGCCGCCGAGCGGCCCACGGATCTCCAACTCGTCGCCGACCTGCAGGTCGTCGACCAGATAGGGCGAGACCTCGCCGTCGGGCAGGCGGTCGACGGCGAGCTCGAGGCGTTCGCCGGGGCCGGCCGAAGCGACCGAGTACGAGCGCACCGCCTGGTAGCCGTCGGGCGCCGACAGGCGCAGGTCGAGGTGCTGCCCGGCGAGGTTCCCGCCCCAGCCGGGGACGTCGATCATGATGCTGCGTGCGGTGGGCGTCTCGGTGTGCACCGACGCGACGACACCGACCTTCCACACGCTCGGGGTTGGTACAGGAGCGGTGGTGGTCACGAATACCGCTGTTCGAGCCAGGGGTCGCCGTAGGTGTTGTAGCCGTTCTGCTCCCAGAATCCGGCGTCGTCGCTCTTGTGCATCTGGATGCCGCGCACCCACTTGGCGCTCTTCCAGAAGTAGAGGTGCGGCACGAGCAGGCGCGCGGGGCCACCGTGTTCGGGGTCGAGCGGCTGGCCGTCGAACTCGAACGCGATCCACGCCTTGCCGCCGAGCAGGTCGGCGAGCGGCACGTTGGTGGTGTAGCCGCCGTACGAGTGCGCCATCGTGTAGCCGTAGCTCGTGTCGACGCCCGCGAACAGGGTGTCGAGCGAGACGCCGCGCCACGAGGTGCCGAGCTTCGACCAGCGCGTGACGCAGTGGATGTCGGTGGCGACGTCTTCGATGGGGAGGGCCATGAGGTCGGCCCAGCTCCAGCGATGCACAGTGCCGTTCTCGGTGGTGATCGTGAATTCCCACTCGTCCGTGCTGATGCGCGGGGTGGGTCCGGCGGAGAGCACCGGGAAGTCTTCGGTCAGGTACTGCCCCGGCGGCAGTTCTGGATTGTGTTCGCGCGAGCGTCCGGCGAAACCGCGTGAAATGATGCCCATTGCAGCGCCCTTCGTTTAGACGCCCAGCCTATCCACTGGCGGGCGGGTTCGAGTAGTCCTCGAAGGGTCAGTGTGACCGCGTCATGAAGCGGCGCGGTTCGGCACGCACCACGTAGGGTTGCTACATGACAAGCCTCGGACTCGGAATGCCGACGATCCGACGCGACCCGGCGCGCATGCCGCCGACGCACGGCAGGCCGGATGTCACGGGGCTGGTCGACCAGTTCGGCCGAGAGGCCCGTGATCTGCGGGTCTCGATCACGGAGAAATGCTCCCTGCGTTGCACGTACTGCATGCCGGAGGAGGGTCTGCCGGCGATCGCCCGCAACGACCTGCTCACCGCTGTCGAGATCGGACGGCTCGTCGGCATCGCCGTACGCGACCTCGGTGTGCGCGACGTGCGGTTCACCGGCGGTGAGCCGCTCATGCGCAACGACCTCGTGGAGATCATCGCCCGCAGCGCGGAAGTCGCCGACGGTGCATCCATCTCGATGACGACCAACGGCATCGGCCTCGACAAGCGCGTCGACGCGCTCGTCGCCGCGGGACTCAACCGCGTGAACATCTCCCTCGATACCGTGGACCGCGACCACTACGCGCGCCTCACCCGCCGCGACCGGCTGCCGGCCGTGTTCGCGGGCATCAAGGGCGCGCAGGCGGCCGGACTCACTCCGCTCAAGATCAACGCCGTGCTGATGCGCGACACCCTGGCCGGCGCCGTCGACCTGCTCGAGTGGTCGATCGCCAACGGCGTGCGTCTGCGTTTTATCGAGCAGATGCCGCTCGACGCCGACGAGGCCTGGGCGCGCGACAACATGATCGACGCCGCCGAGCTGCTCGCCGTTCTGGGCGAGCGCTTCTTCCTCAGCCAGCCGCACCGCGAAGACCCGTCGGCACCCGCCGAGGAGTGGATCGTCGACGGCGGTGCGGGAACCGTCGGCATCATCGCCTCGGTCACCCGCTCGTTCTGCTCGGCCTGCGACCGCACCCGACTCACCGCCGAGGGCACGGTTCGCTCCTGCCTGTTCGGCGACGACGAGACCGACCTGCGCGGCCTCATGCGCGGTGGCGCCGACGACCACACGATCGCCGACTGGTGGCGCGCCGCGATGTGGGGCAAGCAGGCCGGCCACGGCATGGAACGCGCCGACTTCGTGCGCCCGACGCGCAGCATGGGGGCCATCGGTGGCTGACGGCGTGCTCGTGCGGTACTTCGCTGCGGCCGCGGATGCCGCGGGGCGGCTCGAAGAGACCCTTCCCGCCGTCGAGACGGTGGGCGCGTTGCGCGCTGTGCTGATCGACAAGTACGGCGACCCGATGACGCGAGTCCTGGCATCCGGATCATTTCTCGTCGACGGCGTCGTGAGCCGCGACGATTCCCGCGAACTCGGCCTGCGGGTCGACGTGCTTCCGCCCTTCGCCGGCGGCTGAGCTGGACGCGCACGACGACGACCGCTGGCTGGTCATAAATGGGAGGCGGTGGCGGCGCACCGATCCGTGCCTGCCGCCCGAGCTGGTCGAGGCGCTCAAGTCGCATCTCGGCAGGGGCCGGTCGTCGGTGCGCACGGCGAAGAAGGCGGGTGACGACGAGCTCGTGGCCGCAGCGCGGCGCCGGGTGGGGCTCGCCAAGCTCGGGCTGGGTGAGCGCGGCCCGTACTGGTGGGAACAGCCCGAGGCTGACCGACTGGCGCAGGCCCAGACGGCCCTTCGTGACCTCGACGCGATCGCTGGTTGAGTAGCGCCCTCTGGGGCGCGTATCGAAACCCCGCTAAGTGACCCCCGCTCAGTGGGCGAAGTTGCCGCGGTAGTACTCGTACACCCAGCCGACGATGGAGATGGCGAGGAGGCCCACCCCGACGAAGGCGATCCAGAAGCCGACGGCCACGCCGAGGAACACGAGCGCCAGCGCACCCGCTAGGGTGACCGGCCACCAGCTCCACGGGCTGAAGAAGCCCTGCTCGGCGTCGCCGTCGTCGATGTTCGCGTCGAGACGGTCCTCGGGGAGCACGCCGCCCTGGGTGCTGTGCAGCCTTCCGACGTAGAAGGCGATGAGGGCAGACGCCGCCGCGGCGAGCAGCAGGCCGATCGAGCCCGTGTATTCGATGACCCCGCCGGTCTTACCGCCGGCGCCCGGGTCTTGCGCGAGGTCCTGCGCACCGTAGAGCAGCGTCCAGACGGTGTAGACCACGGCGAGTACGGCGAAGAACGCGGACAGTATCCAGAACAGTTTGGCGTTGACGCCCATAAGAACCCCTCATTTAAGTGCGGCTCTCATTCAATGCAGGGGTATCGATTGCGACAAGGCATTGACAAGCCGCCCCGCAGCCTCGATCAGGCGGCGAGGCGGATCACGTTCGACGCCGTCGAGCGAGCGGGCGCCATCGTCTCGGTCAGCCGGCTCGCGACTCCCGTCGTGAGGTCGAGCAGTGTGGTGTCGAGCGCCGCTCCGATGGCGGCGAGGATCTCGCTCGAGGCCTCTTTGCCGCCGCGCTCGAGCTCGGAGAGGTACTGCGGTGACACCCGGGCCTTGCCCGCGACGCCGCGCAACGTCTCGCCACGGGCGAGACGGATCTCGCGGAGCTGCTCACCGAGCAACTCCCGCCACAGCGGCTCGCGCTCCTGCCGCCGTAGCGGTTCACGGCCGGTCTGCGCGATACGACGCTCGAGTCTCATGCGCCCAGTCAACAGGTACCCGGGTCGGGGATGCATCGGGTTCCGCTCACAGCAGACGATCGGATCATCCGCGCTGCGCGAGCATCCGCACCTGGTCCGCGACCAGGTCGGGACGGGAGATGAACGGATGATGCCCGGTGGGAAGTTCCACCGAGCGGGTCGCGCGGCTCGCGTGGAACCGTTGCAGCTCGAGCGAGGTGCTGCGGTCTTCGGCGCACACGAGGTAAGTCGAATCGACGCCCTGCCAGCCGGCGGCCGTGGTCGGCGTCATAAACGCTGCGGCGGACTGTGCCGTGACCCGCTCCCAGGCCTGACGCTGGGTCGTGTCATCCGC
Source organism: Conyzicola nivalis (assembly GCF_014639655.1). Taxonomy (NCBI): domain Bacteria; kingdom Bacillati; phylum Actinomycetota; class Actinomycetes; order Micrococcales; family Microbacteriaceae; genus Conyzicola; species Conyzicola nivalis. The sequence goes on along the minus strand of NZ_BMGB01000001.1, from coordinate 1,682,065 downwards.
GTCCTGAAGGAACCGCGCACCGAACGATGCCGCGTCGTAGCCGCTAAGGCCGAGCGTGCCGTCGCCGTTGTCCGCGATGGCGACCGGGTCGGTCTCGTCGCTCATGATCGCGCCCTGCGACTGTCCGACATCGGGGAGGTACGACGATACGTAGAGCAGGTGCGCGACGGCCGGGTGGTTGCCGGCCTCGGCGATCACCGTGCCGCCGTAGGAATGGCCGACGACGATGGCGGAATCCACCTCGTCGAGTTCGCGGCGGAGTGCGGCGGCATCGGTGGCCAGTCCACCCGCGACCGCGTCGGGCGTGGTCTCACCGCACGACGGGAGGGCGACGGCGCGACTGCGAATGCCGGTGCTCCGTTCGAGCAGCTCGGCGGTGCGCTGCCACCACCACTGGCCGTCGCGCACCAGGGCGCCGTGCACGAAGATCAGTTCCATGGCCCGATCGTAGGGCCGCCAGCCCGCGGCGCGCGGCCGTATCCGCTCAGGGCAGCGGCCCGTCGCTGAACGGAAGTTGAAACCTCGGTTGCGAGGCCGTTTCGTCACGTTTTCCGGGACTAATCTGAAACCGCTCTCATCTCGACCGGGAGCACACCACTCACACGCGGTCGTCCCCGCACGACTGGGGTTCGACACGAACAATGGAGGTCTGTCATGGCGTTTGTGACCACAGAAGATGGCACAGAGATCTACTACAAGGACTGGGGCAACAAGGATGCCCAGCCCATCGTCTTCCATCACGGATGGCCGCTGTCCAGCGACGACTGGGACGCGCAGATGCTCTTCTTCCACTCGAAGGGCTTCCGCGTCGTCGCGAGCGATCGCCGCGGTCACGGCAGGTCGACCGACATCGGCACCGGGCACGACATGGACCACTACGCCAGCGACGTCTCGGCCGTTGTCGAGCACCTGGACCTGAAGAACGCCATCCACATCGGTCACTCCACCGGTGGCGGCCAGGTCGCCCGCTACGTCGCGAAGTTCGGTGAGCCCCAGGGTCGCGTGGCCAAGGTCGTGCTCGTCGCCGCCGTGCCCCCGCTGATGGTGCAGACGGAGGCGAACCCGGACGGAACACCGATCTCGGTCTTCGACGGGTTCCGCGAAGCCTTGGCCGCCAACCGGGCCGAATTCTTCGAGGTCGTGGCATCCGGCCCCTTCTACGGGTTCAACCGCGACGGCGCCACCGTCTCCCAGCCGGTGGTCGACAACTGGTGGAGGCAGGGCATGACGGGCAGCGCCCTGGCCCACTACGAGGGAATCAAGGCCTTCTCGGAGACCGACCAGACGGAAGACCTGAAGTCGATCTCCGTTCCGGTTCTGGTACTGCAGGGCGACGACGACCAGGTCGTTCCCTACAAGGCAGCCTCGCTGAAGCAGGCCGAACTTCTCAGCAATGCCACCCTCAAGATCTACGAGGGCTACCCGCACGGCATGCTGACCACGCACGCCGACGTTCTGAACGCCGACATCCTGGCCTTTATCCAGCAGTAGCCGCTCAGCGTTCACACAACACGGCGCACCCCGGGATACCTCGGGGTGCGCCGTTCGCGCGTCGACCGTTCCCGGCTACGGAGGTTGCTGCTACGGCGCATGATGCCAAGGAGCCGGGAAAGGTGGGCTTTCGTGACTGCGATTTCGTGCACGAGTTCTCGTCATCATTCTCGCCAGCGCGGGGGAGCGGCGGGTGCGTGCTCGAGGCAATACACCCGCCGCAATGGCGCGGCCGGGGCTGGTCAGTTGACGGTGGCGAGAGCGAGGTCGTTGAGACGGCTGACGCGTTCGAGATGAGGCAGACCAGTGAAGAAGCCAGCCGAAAGGAAGATGTAGGTGAGGTCGCGTTCGTAGTCGATGAGGAACGACGTGGACCCGCCGCCGACTGCCGCGAACGCGGTCGGCGACGCCGTCACTCCAGCGGGGGTGAACACATGACCTTCCCCACGGACGTACCCGCCGAGGAGTGAGAAGTGGGCCGGGAAGGGGTCCATGCCTCGGGGTTCGGTTTCGAAGATCCAGCCGTCGTTGGTGAGTGCGCCGGTGTGGTTGCGGTCGGCGTAGTCAAACAGGGCAGGCGAGAGGGCACGGAAGCCGTCGGTGGCGCCTCGGCCTCGGTAGAGCTGGGTGAAGCGGTAGACGTCGTCGATGGTGGAGAAGGCGTTGCCGGCGGGGAACTCGGCGTCACCGGTGAAGAGGGTGTTGCAGGCGTTGATGAGCAGCGGTGTCATCGGCGTCGAGTTCGTCTCGGTGGCCGATGCGGGCACGCGTCGGGAGTCGTCCGGGTCGATGCCGATGCTGGTGTCGTTCATGCCGAGCGGGTCGAACAGGTCTTCCTGCATGATCTGGCGGAATCCGCGCCGGGCTGGGTCGGTGTTCACGAGGGCTTGGCCGAGGAGGTCGTAGCCGACGGCGGAGGTGTAGACGCTGCGGGTGCCGGGGATGTACTCCGCCTGTAGCCCGTTGATGACTTGCGTTTTCGCGGCGAGGTCGCCGACCTTGTCGATCGGGAGGCCGGGAGGTACCAAGGCGAAGGGAAGGCCGGCGGTGTGTGTGAGGAGGTGGCGGACGGTTGCGCGCTGCTTCCCGTTGACGCCGAAGCCGGGGACCAGGTCGTCTACGCGGGTGTCGAGCTGGAAGCGTCCCTCGTCGATGGCTTTGAGCGTCAGTGCGGCGACGAAAGACTTCGTCATCGACATAAGCAGGTAGCGGTCCTCTCGCGCTGCCGGGCGGTCAGGGGCGACGGTTCCGAAGGTCTTCCGATGCGCGATCTGCCCGCCGCGGGCGACGATGATGCTCGCCCCGAAGTTCTGGCCGGCGTCGATGTCGTTCTGGATCGCCGCGTCGAGTCGGCCGAGGGCGTCGGCGTCGAGTCCGACGGTGGCCGGCTCGACAGTGTCTGTGGTGGTGCTCACGATGTCTCCTTTGCGTGTTTCGGTTTCTGCGGGGGTCGGCTGACGGGCTGGGTCACCGGACGAATTTCGTGAAGTAGCCGAGAGATTTGTAGGCCAGCTCGGGATATTTGCGGCCATCGATGACGATCATCGGAAGCCGGATAAGCACCCCGATCATCACGGCGATGATGAGTATTGCGATGGCGATATCCCAGCCGCCGATACTCTGCGAGCCCAGCCACACCCAGGCGATGATCGCCACGGGAAGGAATCCGACGAGGGCGGAAACCGTGCCCGGCCCGTAGATGGTCCTCTTGCCACGGGGTTTCAGCTTCCTGTGAATGATGAAGCCGAACAGCAGGTGCACGACGGCTTCACCGATGCCGAAGATGAGGAACGCGATGGTGGTGGCGATGTTGCCACCCACGATCACGACACCGATGATGAGCACCTGGACCCCGAGGTTGGTGATGAGGTCGGAGAGCCTGTTTTCCGGTCCGATCTCTGGAGTCTTCGACTTCTGCACGCTGTTGAGCATGTAGTGGAACCCGGCCGGCCAGTTGAGTTCCTCGAGCACGTGCAGCGCGAGGGTGACGGCGAAGAGTGCGGCGACGATGCGCGGCATCTCCCAGGTGGATCCGAAGATCAGGACGAGGGCGAGCGCCAGCCCTCCGAGCAGGTAGACGGTGGTGATCCACCACTGTCCGGCTACGCGGACCCAGAACGGGTTAGAAAACGCGGTCATCGGTTTCTCCTTTGTCGTTACCTGCAGAAGGGCCGGCGCCCGCCGTTCGTCGTGACTAGCGGATCAAACGGAGGCGACGGTGTGAGGCTCGGACTCGAGGGTGTTCGCGGGGACGCGTGCCGCAGCACGCGAGCGGAAGTGACCTGCGACGATCAAGACGGCGCCGAGCGTCACCCAGGCGATGAGCGTCCACCACTGCTGGGAGAGGTCCGCGTTCGGGAAGTAGCTCAGCGCGCGGAGCAGCCAGTTCGAGGCACCAGGGACAAGGAACTGCCCGATCGCACCCCACGGGGTGGGCAGGAACTGCCACGGAGCCGCGGCAGACGCGAGCGGGTTCCCGACGAAGAGCGTCAGAATCGCGCCGACTGCGATACCGCGGGATCCGAGCAGCGATGTACAGCCGACGATGAAGGCGGAGGTGGCGACGATCGAGAGCCCCATACCGGTCACGTTCAGCCAGAAGTCGCCCTGAAGGAACCCGAACCAGGTCTGCAGGATCAGGGCGAGGATAACGCCGACTCCGACACCGAATCCGGCCAGCGCTACCAGACGCCGGATCGGACCGACAACGAGGAAGGAGATAAGGATGCCGCCGAGCATTCCGCCGAGAGTCAGCGGGAACGACGCCGCAGCAAGCCCCGTGCCCGCGGGATCCTCCGCGGACAGCGGCACGACCGGGGTGACCTCCACGGCAACACTCGATGGGTCGCCGCCGGCAGCACTGACTTGATGAACCAGCTGAGCCTGGAGCTGCGTGGCGACGCCGGTGAGGATCTGCGTCGCGGCAGCACTGGCAGCCGGAGCGGTGAGCACCTCGGGTGCCGTGCCGGGGGCGCCGAGAACGATCGCGCCATACGTCTGACGGTTCTCGATCTGCGCCACCGCGTCTGCCCGGTCCGTCGCTTCCGTGAAGTCGAAGGCGTCGGGAGAGGCCGAGGTCACGGCCTCTTGCAGTGCGCTGACCGTGGCGGCGGGACCGGTGATCCCGACGGGGAGGTTCTGGGGAGTGGAGGTCTTCGCCGGCCACAGGAAAGCGAGGACGACAAGTCCTACGACGAGCGAGCCCAGCAGACCGAGGGCGATCGCGACGCCCCACTTCGTGTGCGGACGGGTAAGAGGAATAGACACGAGGATCTCCAGAACGGTTCGAGACGGGGAGCTGCTTCCCAGCCCTTGATGTCACCAACCGTAGAACACTACGGTTGAAGATGTCAACAGATGTAGAATCATGTCTATAAATTGTCGGTTGAGTCCCGTTCGGATAACCTCAGCGGTGACTTCCACAGATGAAGAGGTGCCACATGGTGATCGATGCAGGCGGTAAGACCGGCAGGCGTCCCGGTGGCTCGTCGAGCCGTGATGCGATCCTCGACGCGGCCCGGACGCTATTCACCCTCCACGGATACAAGGGCGCGACGGTGCGCGCAATCGCCGGCGCGGCCGGCGCGGATCCGGCGCTCATCCGCCACTTCTTCGGTGACAAGGACGGTCTCTTCGCCGCCGCGATGGCGTTACCAGCGGACGCCACGCAGGAAATCCTCGACGTGTTCACTGCGCCTGACGACCAATGGGGGGAACGTCTCACGTGGGCTTACCTCGGGCTCTGGGAACGACCCGAGACGGCAGCTCCCCTGCGTGCCACGCTCGTGTCCGCGTTCACGAATGACCAAGCGCTCGACCACTTCCGCGAATTTCTCGTGGCCACCATGCTTGAGCCCGCGAGCCGGAAACTGCCCCCCGGTGAACCGGAGTTGCGCCTGACTGTCGCGATCAGTCACCTCATCGGCGTAGCGCTCTCCCGGCACCTCCTGAAGGCCCCACCCATCGAGCGACAGAGCCTCGCCAATCTTGTCGCCCTCGTCGCGCCCTCCATTCAGGGCTACCTCACCGGCCCCCTTCCGATCCGCGAAGGTTCCCTCCCGGCGACATGAAGCGACGCCAGACCATTGCCTCGAAGCGACGGTCCACGGTGGGAATGACGCGTTCGTGAGCGGTTCGCCACCGTTGCGGTGCGGCCACTCAGAAGCCATCGTTATCGAGCCGGTCAGGAGAGAGCGCACGAAGCTGCGCCACACGTTGCTGTGCGGATGACGGCGGTCGGCGAGCGCAGGTCGGATGGCAGGGCAGTGCGTTACTGATCAGCGAGACTCGTGCCCCCGGATGCCCAGGCCCGGTCGTATTTTCCCGGGCGCCAAGCTTAGGCCGCGCGGTTTTGTGTGGTGAGAGATTGCCCGTGCTCGCGTGCCCGGTGTTCGGCACTTGCTTTGATCTGGTCGGCCATGTCGGCGAAGGCATCGAGGGCGGGATTGACGCCGACGAGAGTGAATTCGCGGCTGACGATCCGAAGGTCGATGTGCCAGACGTCCTCGAGGATGCGACGCATCCAGTCGGTGGCGTGGTCCCAGCCTTCCTTGGGGGAGCCGGGGGAGTAGTTGCCTCCCTGAACCGTTACGAGGACGCCCGGCTTCCCTGCAGTGACGGTGGCGGTGCCGGGCGCCATTCGAGGGTCGGTGGTGACGAGGTCGACGTAGGTCTTGAAGTGTTGCGATGGTCCGAAGTTGTAGAGCGGGACGGCGAACAGGTACGCGTCCGCGTGGTCGAGCTCGTCGGTCAGCGTGCCGGCCAGCGTGAGAGCCTGGCGTTGCTGGTCGGTACGGTCGCTGTCGGGAGTAGCGCCCGCGGCGAGTGCCGTGGCCCAGGCGTCGCTGGGCAGGGGGTTCACCCCGATGTGGCGGCGGCTCACGGGCGCGCCGGGCGCGGTGTCCTGCCAGTGCTTTTCGACGAGGTCCGCGAGAGCGCGGCTGGTGGAACCATCCTCGCGGATGCTGGCATCAAGACGGAATAAAGACATGGATCTCCTAGATGTTGTGTTGATGAGTGGGTGCTGCGGTGGCGGGGTCGATGAAGAAGTTGTCGCGGAACAGTCCGCTCGGGTCCCACGCCTGTTTCAGTGTGCGCAGGCGTGTGAGATGTGCGGGTGGAAAAGCGCGGGCCAGCACGCCTGGCCCGGTGTCGGTTTCGAAGCTCAGATACATGCCCTCAAAGTGGGCGAGGAGTCCCGTCCAGCGCGTTTCGAAGTCGGCGGAGCCGCCGCCGAGGGTGGCGATGAGGAAGTTCGCTTTCCGCCAGGCGTAGGCGGTGGCATCCGCCGGGGTGTCGGCGACCGCACCACCCGCGGACCGCACAGTGAGGAAGAAAGAACTGTTCGATGCGAGTAAGTGGGCAAGACCCTCCGCCAGGGCGGGGGTGAGGTGTCGGGCCAGGCCCGAGTGGCCGTGGGGTTCGCCGCGGCCGTGCTGTTCTGCTGGCTGGGACAGGAGAGCCGGATAGGGCATGAGTTGGACTGACTGGTTCGCCAGCGGTGCCAGCGCTGCGAACGGTTGGAGCCGCTCCATGACGGTGTCGGGGTCGTCCGCGTCCACGACGATGAGCGCCTGTGCGGGCGAGGTTCCCTGCCCGCCGGGACTGAGGATCAGCGTCCCAGTCACGGTCGGGTGAGAGTTTTCAATCATTGTTCCCCACGCCTGCAGGAACGCGGCGATATCGTCCGGTGTGTAGACCAGCATCGCGAAACCAACCTGCGGACCGATGGGGTCGAGATCGAACTCGAACGAGACGGCGATTCCGTAGTTCGCGCCCGCGCCGCGCATCGCCCAGAACAGGTCGGGGTGCTCATCGGCGGAGGCGTGTACGAGTCCGCCATCTGCCGTTACCACGTCGACTGATCGGAGATGGTCGATCGTCAGCCCGTGTTCTCGGACGAGCCAGCCGATCCCGCCCGCGGTCGCGAGGCCGCCCACGCCGACGCTTCCGGAGTCGCCCGCAGACAGCGAGAGTCCGTGGGGTGCGAGTGCGGCCGCGACGTCTCCCCAGCGGGCGCCGGGACCCAGGCGGGCGCGGTTGCCTTCCAGTACGGTGATCTCGTTCAAGGCATCCACGGCGATCACGATGCCGCCGTCGTTCAGGGATCTGCCCGAAATTCCGTGGCCGCCGCTCAGGATGCCCAGCGGAACGTCGCGGTGTCTGCGGGCGTATCGCACAGCGTCTTGCACCTCGCCCGGCGACTGCGGGCGCAGCACCAAGCCGGGGCGGGCGCTCCGGAAGAATCCTGCCGTGTACCGGGAATAGCCCGGGCGTCCGGGCAGGAGCGCTCGTGTCACCAGAGAGTCTGGCAGCGGATCGCCCGCAAGTCCGTGGTCCAGTTCCGAATTCACTGTGTGACCTCTCCGTGGCTTCCGCCCGATCGCGCCTCGCCCACCCGGTCACGGATCTCCGCCGCCGTGACCGTCGCGAAGTGGCGGATCTCGTGTGGGTCGTCGCTGCCCAGGATGAATACGGACACCCCGTCTTCGATGGCCAGACGCGCCATCTGTTGCGCCGATACCGGGGGAACGATGTTCATCATCCGCACGATCTCACGCGGGTCGCGGCCGGCGAGGCGAGCGGACTCATCGATGTTCTGATTGCCCCTGGCGACATCGCCGGGTTGCATCCACGGGAGGCTCGGGAGCCATCCGTCGCCCTTCCGACCGATGATCTTCTGCATCCGCGGCTTGTATGCGCCCACCCAGATCGGGATCCGGTGAGCGGGCGAGGGACCGCGCTGCGCACCGTCGACCCGATGGAACCGCCCGTCGACGCGCAACGGGCTCCGGTCGGCGACATCCCAGATGCCGTGGATGATGTCCAACGCCTCATCCAACCCGCTGACTGCATCCGGCGGGGTCAACAGCGGGGCTCCCATCGACGCGATCGCATCGAAGAAACCCCCTGTGCCGATACCGAGTTCCGCGCGGCCCTCGCTGAGCAGATCGAGACTCGCCATCGCCCGAGCCAGAACGGCGGGCTGCCGCAACGGCAGGTTCAGCACATTTCCTGACACATGGATGCGGGACGTGCGCGCGGCAACCCACGTCAGCAGCGTCCACGTGTCGTGCAGCACCGCTTGGTAAGGATGATCCTGGAAGGTCACCAGGTCGAGGCCGACGTCCTCGCTGAACATCGCCAGATCCACCGGATGATGCGGCGGCTGGTTTCGAGGAGTGATGAAGCTGCCGAAGCGCAGCGGATGGTCGTAATCAGGCATGACTCCATGTTCGACACCGTCCGGTGGAGCCGCAAAGACGCGGTAACCCGCTTACGATAGGTAAGTGAAGTCATCCCATACTCTCCGATCCTCCGCCGGGTGGAACCAAGTCAACGAAGACGAATGCCGTCACGCCAGCCAGGTTCTCGAGGTCGTCGGCCAGCGGTGGTCGCCGAGCATCCTCCTCGCCCTCGCGCGCGGAGCCGAACGATACAGCGACATCATGGCGGTCGTAGCCGGTCTCTCGGCAAGGATGCTCACCCTTCGCCTGAAGCAGCTTGAGACAGCCGAGCTCGTCGCGCGAACGGTTGTACCCACGACGCCCGTCATGGTCCGCTACCATCTGACGCCTCGCGGCGACGACCTCATCACCGCGTTGCAGCCGATCGCGGGACACGTGCAGCGCTGGGAGATCGACGGCGGCCAGTCGACTCCATCTTCGTGAGCGCGCGGGGCGCCGATGGCAGCCCAAATGGAAAGCAGTGCGACCCTTCGAGCATCGGGGCCGCCCGCCAGGACCCGTAGAGGGCCATGCGCCTCTCCATTATTCAAGTGGCGATGACGAGTCGCCCGCGAGGGTGCCCGGCTTGGCTGTCAATCTGAGCCGACGCCGACGCGCGGACTCCGTTTGTGCCACTGCTGTATCGCGCTAGCCGACAGCGGGGAAGGTGATGACGCTTCGTGCGATACCGCCACGTTCGAGATCCTCGTACGCCTCGTTGATGTCGTCGAGGTCGATGCGTCGCGAGATGAGGTCGTCGAGGTTGAGTTTGCCCTGCATGTACAGGTCGACGTACATCGGGATGTCGGCATAGAAATTCGAGGATCCCAGCCAGATTCCGCGGACTCCCTGCTGCTTGGAAAGGAGGCCGCTGTCGGCGGGGGAGGGGCGGACGTCGAGGGCTGCGCCGGGGCGCATGCCGCCGACTAGGTAGGTCGTGCCACCGAAGCCGAGGGACGCCATCGCAGTCTCGGCGATTGCGGGGACTCCGATCATGACGAACGCGTGGTCGACACCAGCACCGGTGGTGATTTCGAGGATGCGTGCCGCTGCGTCTTCAGTCCCGGAGTTGACGATGGCGGTGGCGCCGAACTTCTGTGCGAGTTCGAGCTTGTCGGGCTGGATGTCGACGGCGATGATGGTGGTGGCGCCGGCGAGGACCGCGGCTTGGATGGCGTTGAGTCCAACGCCGCCGCAGCCGAAGACGGCGACGCTCTGGCCGGGCCTGACCTTTGCGGCGTTGAAGATGGATCCGGCGCCGGTGGCTACAGCACATCCGATGATGGACGCCTGTTCGAAGGGCATTCTGGGGTCGATGGCCACGAGCTGGTTTTCGTGGATGAGGGCCTGTTCGGCGAAGCCGCCGAGTCCCTGCATCTGCACGACGGGTGTGGAGTCGACTTCGAGGCGGGGTTCCGCGTCTGTGGAGCGGTCGAGGGCGTCGGGGTTGGAGCAGGCGTTGAGGTTGCCGCGGAGGCATGCCTGGCAGTGTCCGCACGGCTGCAGGGCTGCCGCGACGACGTGGTCGCCGACCTTGATGCGGCTGACGGCGGGGCCGACTGCTGTCACGACGCCGGAGATCTCGTGTCCGAGGACGGCGGGCAGTCCGATGCCCATGCCGTTCTTGGCGACGGTGATGTCGCTGTGGCAGAGCCCGGAGGCGCGGATTTCGACGAGGACTTCACGGTCGACGGGGGCGGCGATGGTGATGTTCTCGACCTGGAAGGGCTGTCCGACTTCTCGGATGAGTGCTGCACGCATGATGTTTCTCCTTTGAAATGTCGCCGCGGATGCGGCTGGTGGGTCTCGCTCCGCGGCTGCGGAGGGAGGGGTCTAGGGGGCGAGGCTGCGGAAGCCCGAACCGTGGAAGACGAGTGGCGGGCGCTGCTCGTCGGTGTGGAAAGCTGTGACTTCGAGCAGGGCGAGAGTGTGGTCGCCGGCGTCGACCTCGTTGTAGAGGGTGCATTCGAACCACGAGGAGGCCCCGGCGACCATCCGGGCTTCCGACCCGGTGTCTTCCAGCTGCACGTCCGCGAGCCGGTCCCGGTTGGGGCCGGCCATCTGCCGGGCGAGGGCGGCTTGGTCTTCTGCGAAGACGGAGATCCCGATCCGTAGGGCGGAACGCAGTCGCGGCCAGGTAGTCGACGTCCGTTGGATGGCCACCGATACCAAGGGTGGTTCTGCCGAGATGCCGACTGTGAACGACGACGCCACCATGGCCGCCTCGACGCCGCCGACTGCCGCCACCATGGCGACGACACCGGCGGGATAGTGGGCGAATGCCTGCCGCACAGTGGCCGTGTCCAGACCGGTCTGGTTCACGGCTTTGCTGGTCGTCATGGTGGCGTTCCGGTCGTGACTATTCGGGGCGGGTCGTCAGTAGATTGCGCGGTTCAGGCGCACCAGGTAGTCGGAGCTCACGGGGCCTTCGGCTTCGGTCCGTTCGATGGCGGCCGCGATGGCCAGA